>JAUVEB010000001.1 GCA_030595055.1 Desulfuromonadaceae bacterium | reverse complement strand
AGTGATGTACAAAGTCACCGGCTATAATCCAGATGCCGGAAACTGGTTCTGGGCCAAATTTTCGCCCGATGGTAAAGCGGATATTTATGGAAAGCCGGCAGGATGTGTCGGTTGCCATGGGACCAGAGCCAAAAACGATTTCATCCTTGTGCACGAGTACAAGTAAAACATATCTATCAGGCTACCAATGAATAATTGCAATTATGTTCCTAAACGTAAACTCCGGTTGGGAACTGGTAGATTTTCGATTCGGGAACTAAATTGTTCATTGTTCAAGAATAACTACTTCAGGACGGGTGCTGCTGGTCTGGTGTCGCCCATTCCAAGGGCCGCCGATTGAATGAATACATGGCCATCCCTGGGGCTTGACTGTCGCCATCCGGGCGACAGACACCCTTTCCATGGGCATCACCAGCACATCTTGCTGAACAGTTACGTTCAAGATACCCTTCAGCCTTATTCCTTGTCGGTGAGAATAATTAAATCATTGACAGACAATTTGAAATCCCTCTGATGCCCTGAAAACAAAAGTAACGCGTCCTGAAAAAGGAGTTCTTGTGCCGATACAAGTCTATTGCTGTCCGATTTGCGGGCATCTTCACGAGGGAATCCGCGATTTTCATTTTTGTCCGGTCTGTGGCACACCGGCTGAACATTTCCTACGGAACACACCGGCTGAGCTACCCGGGCACTGGGATTTGAAAAGCCGTATGATGCTCAGCGCAATGGCCGAATCCGGTCAATCTGCCTTGGAGGGAAAAGGCACCACGCGTCGTTTTCTCAACATGGACAATTTGCTCTTTCTGCCGGCCCAGGTGGCCCGCCAACCACTCTTGGATGAAGAACCGGTTGCTACCCAGGTGGTTCTGGGAAAAACCGCACGCCGGCCCATAATCATCGAGACACCGATTTTAAATGCGGGTATGTCCTTCGGTGCTCTCAGCCGTGAAGCAAAAATGGCTCTGGCTAAAGCGTCTGCCATGGTCGGCTCAGTTGCCAACACCGGTGAAGGCGGCATGCTGAACGAAGAAAGAGAGTTGGCTGAAAAGATTACTTTGCAATACTCTACAGGACGGTTCGGCATATCGGATGAACGCCTGAAGCAGGCGGATATGGTTGAGATAAAAATTTCTCAAGGGGCAAAGCCCGGAATGGGCGGCAAGCTGCCGGGAGTCAAAGTGACAGCTGAAATCGCCCGTATTCGCCAAATTCCAGTCGGACAGACCGCTGCATCGCCGGCACGCCACGTGGATATCAACTCTCCCCATGCATTGTCCGAACTCATTAACCACCTGCGGGAATTGACAGAGGGAAAACCCATATCCCTTAAAATTGTAGGTGGTCATCTGGATGCCGATCTCAAAGCCATCTTTTCCCAGACATACACTCCAGATGTACTGGTAATTGACGGCGGTGAAGGAGGTACCGGCGCTGCACCGATTTTTACCAAGGATCACGTCGGTCTGCCGCTGGTATATTCCCTGCCGAGGGTGGCCGACTTTCTGAAAGAACAGAATTTAATCGATCGGGTCACTTTGATTGCCACCGGCGGCTTGCGCCACGCCGGTGATGTGGCCAAGGTATTGGCCCTTGGAGCAGATGCCGTCTATCTAGGGGGGGCTTTAAAAATTGCTTTGGGTTGTCGATATATCCGCAAGTGTCATGAAGGCGTCTGCCCGTACGGAATTGCCACCCAGGATCCTCAATTGCGTAGCCGTCTTGATGTTGCGCAAGGTGCGGAGAAAATTGCCCGATTTATTCGTGCCACCACCGAAGAAATCAAAGCGATTTGTCGTATTTGCGGCAAATCGCGTTTGCATGATCTGGATCGCAGCGATTTAGTCGCTCTTGATCCGGAACTATCTCGAATTACCGGCATAGAAATGGCTTAAGGGAGAAGATCAATGCAGCCTGATGTGAATTCACTTTTAGCGCTTGTATCCCTCATCTCCGGTGCAATTGCGGTGGCTATCATGCTCGAGCTCAAGGGCAAGCCAAAAGATCGGATTAATGTCCGGGCCTTTGTTTTGACCCACCGCTTGTTGGGATATTTGTTTGTGGCAATATTTATCTTTATGCTGGTAAGCATGGTTAAAAAAGTCGGCGCCTACCAAGATGAGGTTAGTACAAGAACCGTTATTCACATTGCCCTTGCTATTTCTATCGTGCCGCTATTGACTTTGAAAATTGCTATTGCACGCAAATATGGGGCGCTTACCAGTCACCTGTTAATTCTGGGTGCCGGTATTTTTACGCTTTCAGCAGTGCTGGTAATGTTGACGGCCGGTTATTATTATCTTCACCGATCAGATGTTCGTTACACCTCCATAACGCCAGTGGATGAAAACATTTTAGATGATGACATCGGCCGCCATTTTGTTTTCAAGCGATGCGGCAAATGCCACGCTTACGAGCGGGTGTTTCGATCATTCAAAAGCGAAAAAGGATGGTCGCAAACAGTCAATCGCATGGCGCAAATCGACGCGCCCAACATTCGCCCCTTTGAAATCAAGCAGATTATTAATTTTCTGGTCAATCAGCAAGAGCGTCGAAAAAATGATCAGGCTGATCAAGTGGCGGAAGAGATCGGTAAAACCTTGCTCAAGCAGAAATGCACGCTGTGCCATGACTTGGAGCGGGTGACCCGTGCATCTAAAACAGAAACAGAATGGAGTGTCACAGTCGAGCGGATGATCACAAATATGGGAGATCCGGAATTTCTAAATCCCATCGATAAAAAGGTTCTTGTGAAATATTTATCAAAAACAGAGTGAATTTAAAGGATCTGCATGCAAGCATAATTGTCCTGTACTGACGGGTTCCTCACCCCCGCTTGATTTCAATGGCCAGGGTATTAATCTTTTTCCTCAGGGTATTACGGTTAATTCCCAGGATTTCGGCAGTCCGCACCTGATTACCGCGGGTCTGGTTGAGAATAATGTTGATCAGCGGCCTTTCTACCTGATGCAAAACCATCTCGTAAAGGTTATCCAATTCATGAAGATCCATCTTGGCAAGGGAGTTTTCCAGCTTTCGTGCCACCACGGCTTCGAGAGATTCATCCTGGTTTTTGTTGCGATGACCGTCAAGTAGACCGGGAAAATCTTCCGGCATCAGGATGTGGTTGGGGGAGAGCAGAGCCGCACGCTTGATGACATTCTCCAGCTCGCGGACATTCCCCGGCCAGCGATGCCTCTGCAAAAATTCGATGGTGTCCGGACTGCATTCTGTGACACTGACCCCCAGGTCTTTCCGGGCACGCTGGAGAAAAAACTCGACCAGCGCCGGGATATCGTCTTTACGTTGTTGTAGCGACGGCAGGTTGATCGGCACAACATTCAACCGATAATAGAGATCCTCGCGGAACTGTTTTGTTTCAATCAGCTTGGCGATATCTTGATTGGTTGCTGCGACGATCCGCACATCGACGTGCAGAATTTGGCTGCCGCCGGTGCGGGTAATCTCTTTTTCCTGCAGAACCCTGAGGAGCTTGGCTTGCAATTCCAAGGGCATGTCGCCGATCTCATCGAGAAACAGGGTGCCGCCGTTCGCTTGTTCGAACTTGCCGGCTTTGCGTTCGGTGGCTCCGGTAAAGGCCCCCCGTTCGTGGCCGAAGAGCTCACTCTCCAGCAGATCATGGGGAATGGCGGCACAATTGATGGCAATGAAGGGCTCGGCGAAACGACCGCTATTGAAGTGGATTGCCCGGGCAATCAGTTCCTTACCGGTCCCGCTTTCGCCCGTGATCATTACGGTCACATCGGAAGGGGCCACCCGGCCGAGAGTTTTATAGACTTCCTGCATCGGTTGACTGTTGCCGATAATCGAACGGCCGAAGCTGTATTGCCCCTGCAACTCTGCTTTAAGCTGGCGGATCTGATTGCTGACCTCGGCGGCCTTTTGGGCCTTGAGGATGATGGCATCGAGGGCGTCCAGATCGAAAGGTTTGGTCAGGTAATCGTAGGCGCCGTTTTTCATCGCCGCAACGGCATTTTCCATGGTCGACTCGGCAGTCATGATGACGACCAGCGTGGCTGGGTATTCTTCCCGGACCTGTTTTAACAGTTCGATCCCTTGCAGGCCGGGCATTTTGATGTCAAGGACGGCCAGATCATAGTGATTCTTCCGGAACAGGTTGAGCGCCTGCCTGCCATCCTCGGCGAGATCGACCGTGAAACCCTGTTTTTTTAGTGCCCTGGAAAGAACCCAACGGATACTTTCTTCATCATCGGCAACAAGAATGCGTTCTATTGACATCTTTATTTTTTCCCCTTGATTGCTGTTTTCTGATGACCATCGAGGTGCAATGGCAGGGAGACCTTAACAGACGTCCCCCCTTGTGGGCGATTGCTGATATTCAGAAAACCGCCGAAGTCAGCTATTATCCTCTGGCAGACTGCCAATCCCAGCCCACTGCCACCCGTCTTGGTGGTGTAAAAAGGCATGAAAATATGTTCCAGATGTTTTTGCGGGATGCCGGGGCCTTCATCATTGATCGTGACCAGAACCATCTGGGTTGACTGGGCCCCGGGAATGCTCATGTGGTACTCGGCATCGATGCGGCTTTCTATGGTGATTTCACCGTTCTCCGGTGAGGCTTCCCCGGCATTTTTAATCAGGTTCAAAAATAATTGCACCAGGAGGTCCCGATCGTTGTAGATATCCGGAATGCTTGGATCCAGCCTTAATGCGAAACGGATGAAACGATCCGCAAACACCGGTTTCTGCAGCATGACGATTTCATCGAGAATCTGGCTGATATTTGCTTTTCCGGGACGGGCTTTTCGTGGTCGTGACAGATTGAGTAGCTCCTCGATGATCCGATTGACCCGCTCGGTTTCCCTGATCACCAGCCCGGTATACTCTTGTAGCTCACGATTTCCTTCCAGTTCCATCTGCAGCAGCTGGGCTGCGCCTTTAATCCCGCTGAGCGGATTCTTTATTTCATGGGCGAGCCCCGCAGCCAGGGTGCCGATTGCCGACAGACGGTCAGCATGGCGGCCCATTTCCTCAAGAGAGAGGGTCTGGGTCAGGTCGCGCAGGATCATGACGGCTCCCTGCCGGGCACCTTCAGGTGTGAAAATCGGCGAGACCGTGACACTGACCGGCCGCGGTTTAGTGCCGGGTATGTTCAGGGTAATCGCTTCGTGGTCGGAGATGGAGCGTGCTTCTTCGAGGGTTGTTCGAACCAGGAAACAGAGCCTTTTCTGCTTTTTGAACTGTTCAAAAAAGCATTTCCCGAGGCTTTGTTTCTCTGAGATGCCGGTGTAGTGTTGAGCCGCCGGGTTAAACAGGGTCACCATGCCCTGTTGGTCGAGGGCAATGACGGCATCCTCGATATTTTCCAGGATCATGGCGTATTTCCGGGGAGATGGCTGAATCCTGAGGGTCATCTATTTTCTGCCTCGTGAAAGAACAGGTCAACCTGTTCGATTAACCGGTCGATGTTGCCGACCGACTGCAAGGTGGCCCGGAAGCGGCCGGCTCCCGTCAGCCCCCGTGCGTACCAGCAGAGATGCTTGCGCATTTCAAAGAGAGTTTTCCGATCACCGAATTGTTGCCGATGCAGTTGTAGATGTTTCAGGGCAACCCGGTGTTTTTCTGCGCTGCTGACCGGGGTTGGGGTATCATCGTTCAACAGCGTGAGGATGTCGCGAATCAGCCAGGGGTTGCCGTAGCCGCCGCGTCCGATCATGAGCGCATCGCAGCCGGTCTGTTGGAGCATGTGAATGCCATCTTCTGCGGTAAAAATGTCTCCGCTGCCGAACACCGGGATCCGCAGATTTGATTTCAGCTCACCGATCTCCGACCAGTCGGCTTTGCCGCTGAATGCTTGACTGCGGGTGCGTGGATGCAGGGTGACGGCATCTGCCCCTGCTGCTTCTACAATTTGGCCGATCTGCAGGAAATTACGCGAATCGGCATCCCAACCGGAGCGGATTTTGACACTCAGCGGCCCCGGGTAAGCGGAGCGGACAGCGGTGACGATTTTTTCAATCCGTCCCGGGTCTTTCAGTAACGCGCTTCCGGCACCACTGCGGATGACCTTTTTGACCGGGCAGCCCATGTTAATGTCGAGCAGCCGGCACTCGTCGGCAATCATCCGTGTTGCTTCTGCGAGAACCGATGGGTCATCGCCGAACAGTTGAATTCCGAGAGGAGCCTCTTCCCGGCAACTGACCAGCAGTTCGCGGGTTTTACGTCCATCACGGATCAGCCCATTGGCGCTGACCATTTCCGTGAAGACCAGAGACGCGCCGAATGATTTCATGATACGCCGATAGGGAAGACTGCTTATCCCGGCCATCGGTGCAAGAATTATTGGGTTGTCCAGTTGCAGGGAGCCGATACGAAGGGAGGATGTTTGCATAATATTTAGGCATTTTATGGATATAGGGAGTGAAAGCAAGAAAAAAATAGCCGACTTTATCGGTCCCGTGATGGATGTTTTTTTTATCAGTTCGACTTTTGCATACTGTATACAAAATACACTTGACAAGGTAGAAATGAGTTGCTAGAACAATATTTGGAAATTGGGAGAGAAGATTTGATTGTTGATGCCTGTGCGGCTCTCTTTTGGTCTGTGCTCCTTCTTCCGTTTTTATTGGCTGCATAACGAAACCGTTCGGGCGGGCGATTTCGCGGCAGTTGAAATGTTTTTTCCGCATTGCGGAGCTTTTCCTTTTCAGCCCGTTGGGCATCCGAAAACTTTTTTACCACCACAAAAGGAGAGAGAGTATGTCGACACTGAAAGATGTATTGGCGCAAAAAATTGCAGAGCATCGTCCCCGGGTCACCAAACTGGTTAAAGAGTGCGGTGATGTCAAGTTGGGTGATGTTACAATCGGACAAACTATCGGTGGCGCTCGCGGCATCAAAAGTTTGGTCACTGATATTTCCTATCTTGATCCGATGGAAGGCATCCGTTTCCGCGGCATGACCATTCCTGAGACTTTCGACGCCCTGCCGAAATACCCGGGCAGCGATTATCCCTACGTGGAAGGTTTCTGGTATCTGCTGCTGACCGGTGATGTACCGACCATGGAGCAGACCCTGGAAGTTGTTGAAGAATGGCGTCAGAACTCCCAACTTCCCGCGTACGTCATCGACGTGCTGCGTGCCATGCCCCGCGATACCCATCCGATGACCATGTTCTCCGCCGGCGTTCTCGCTATGCAGCGTGACTCTATATTTGCCAGCAATTATGCAGCCGGCAAGTTCAATAAGATGACCTGCTGGGAAGATATGTACGAAGATAGTAACATCATGATGGCCAAACTCGGTCCTCTCGGTGCTTACATCTATCGTATGAAGTATATGGGCGACACCCACATCGAAGCCGATCCTGAGCTGGATATGGGCGGTAACTTCGCTCGCATGATGGGCATCGACGCTCCTTATGATGATGTTGCACGGATGTATTTCATCCTGCACTCTGACCATGAGTCCGGCAACGTTTCTGCTCATACCACTCACCTGGTTGCTTCAGCTCTGTCTGACGCATACTACTCCTACAGCGCCGGCCTCAACGGCTTGGCAGGACCTCTGCACGGTCTGGCCAACGAAGAAGTGCTGCGTTGGACCCAGGACTTCATGGCCAAGCTCGGTGGCCAAGTGCCGACCGAAGAAGGTCTCAAAGAAGCTCTCTGGGCTACCCTCAACGCCGGTCAGGTCATCCCGGGCTACGGTCATGCCGTTCTGCGTAAGACCGATCCGCGCTATGCCTCACAGCGTGAATTCTGCCTCAAGACCGAAGGTCTCAAAGATTACCCGTTGTTCAAGCTGATCAAGATGATTTTTGAAGTTGCTCCTGGTGTTCTCACCGAGCATGGCAAAGCCAAGAACCCCTGGCCGAATGTTGATGCACAGTCCGGCGTTATCCAGTGGTACTACGGTGTTACCCAGTACGAGTTCTACACTGTACTGTTCGGTGTCGGCCGCGCTTTGGGTTGCCTTGCCAACATCACTTGGGACCGTGCTCTCGGTTATGCTATCGAGCGTCCGAAGTCCGTTACCACTGCAATGCTTGAAGAAGCTGCCGGTATCTGAGCAAATTAGCTCGATTTGTATTAAAGGGAGGCTCCTTGCGAGCCTCCCTTTTTTTTGGTCCTTTTGCTTTGGCTTCGGGCGGGTTATAATTCTCGTGGATGCAGGTCAATGTTGAACGTAACTATTCTAAAACGGGTGCTGATGAGTTGATGCTGCCCATTCCAAGGGCCGCCGATTGAATGAATATATGGCCATCCCCCCCCCCCGGGGGGGGCTTGTTTGTTGCCATCCGGGTGACAGACACCCTTTCCCCTGGCATCACCAGCACCTCTTACTGAACAGTTACCGCTGAACAAACTAAGGAGCCGAGTATATGTTTAAAAAGAACCCTGTGAAGTTTTTGATTGTTTTTGCCTGTCTTCTTGCATTAGGCGGCTGTGCGACCAACACGACCCATGAAAGTACCAAGAAGGGGGCAGGGATCGGTGCCTTGGTCGGTGCGGTGTCGGGAGCCATTATCGGTTATCAGAACGATCATTCCGGCGGCGCATTACGCGGTGCATTGATAGGGGGGGCTGCCGGCGGTGCCATTGGCGCCGGCGCCGGTGCTTATATGGATAAGCAACAGACTGAATTTGAACAAGAACTGTCGAATGAGCGTGCTCAACATCAGATCGAGATTGAGCGGCAGCAGAATGAAATTCTCAAGCTGACCATGAATAGTGAGGTTTCTTTTGATTTCAATTCGGCAAATATCAAGCCGACCTTTCGACCGCCGCTTGAGAAGATAGCTGGTATTCTGAATCGTTACCCGCAGACTCAGATTGTCGTTGTCGGGCACACCGATACTATTGGTTCTGAACTGTATAATCAGGACTTGTCAAATCGCCGTGCTATTGCCGTGGCTGATTATCTGGTCATGCGCGGGGTGGCTTCTTCACGGCTGGGGACTGAGGGGCGCGGGGAACTGGAACCAAGAGCAAGCAACGATACGGAGGATGGGCGGGCGCTGAATCGCCGAGTCGAGGTGTTTGTCGTGCCGAACAATGATTTCAGCTAGTTGATCAGTAGTAGATGAGGAGTTAAAAGGCGGAACCAGATAAGGTTCCGCCTTGCCGATTGCCGACAAAACCTCCTCCCGAAGATGGGTCTTTGTCAGCCTTCTGACGGGGGCGGCTGTTCAGTTTCTTTATGCGTTGCCGCCGGCCTGTTTTTTTCTTTTTCTTTTCGTCTGGCGTAAATCAGCAACTTCCGGTCGGTATAGGTCTCGACTTCACCGGCAAAGGATTCGATTTTGAAAAAATCGTGAATTTTTGGAGAGGCTTCCATGAAGAAGCTGTTCAGTTCCTGAATTTCTTTGCGGTTCATTCCCGCTCTCTTCGCCCATTCTTGAAAATCATGAGTTTTGGGGATGATTTTCGTTTCGTGCAGAATCAACTCCGAGTCGAGAATCATCTGTTTCCATTGGTCTTCATTAAATGCTCGAATGTGGGTCGGATCGCGCATTTTCTCCATGGTCTGGTAAAATTCGGCAATCTCGGGATCGGAGGGGAGCAGGGTGTCGATGATGACCATCCGGCCACCACGGCGGAGCACCCGGTGAAATTCTCGCAGTGCACGTGGGACATCGGGAAAGTGGTGCGGGGCGATCCGGCAGGTCAGCAGGGTAAAAGATCCCGCCGGGAAGGGGAGATCCTCAGCATCGGCTTCGCGAAAAATGACGTTGTCGGCGCCGCCCTCCTCAGCGAGATGTTCCTGAGCCTTTTTCAGCATCTGCATGGTCAGATCAGATGCCACGACCTGTCTGACCAGCGGTGCAAAAAAGAGCGCAGTATGTCCGCCGCCACAAGCAACATCCAGCATGTTGTCTTCATGGGTAGGTTGCAACAGCCGAACTGCTTCCTCCAGATCAGCTCCTCCGGAGAAATGCGTTGATTGAATGTAGGCCATAGCAGTTTTGCCAAACTGTTCACGAACCTGATTTTTGAATTTCCTGTCCATTCAAATCCTCCCAAAAATATCTGCAAGAGTATAGCATTGAAATGTAAAAAGTTTTGGAGGTATTTGACCGGAACGGTATTTTTTAATTCGTCTGATGAGACGAATCCTGCTGATTGATCAATTCTGACTCCTGATCTTCCAGTCTTTTCACCATTTCGAGCAAATTTTCTAAATGTTCACCCGGAAACTCGGGCAAGGATGAAAGATGATTTTTCAGCCGCCGGGCTGTGGTCAGGGTTAAACGGACCTGTTTGAGTGGATCGAGCTGTGTTTGATTTCGGACACGCGCCACTTCGCGAAACTGTTTCTGTACCGTCGGCAGGCTGCGTTCCTGCTCAATAACCGTTGCCCGCAGTTGGGCATACTCTTCAGCGGAAAACTGTTGTTCCTCGCATGCCTGGCGCAGCAGGTCGATGGAACGGTAATCGGGGAGCGGTTGCAGACGGCGTTCGGCACCGAGCAGGGCCGGTTCCTCCTGTTCCAGATAGCGGTACGCCAGGGTCAATTTGCGGGCGGTTTCTTTGCGGATACGGATCTCCCGCGAGCAGTAGTCATCGAATGATTCGTAGCCCCAGTCTTGAAATTCTCCCTGATTCTTCACTTTGATCAGTTGTTCGCCCAGTTCCACCCAGGAGGATTTGAACTGCCGGGCGACGGCCAGCACCCGGTAACGGGGTGAACTTGGATCGAGTTCGTGCATCAGTTGTTCGATGATCAGTTCGTTTTTACTTTTTGGGGCTTCGCGCATTGTTCTGCTCCATGATTTTACCGATTGTGCGTACGATAGCACAGCTGTACGTTGCTGTGCCGGGAGTTTTACTTGCCTTATTCGGTAGCTCAGGTAAAATTCAGCCTCTTTCAGGAGGATGTATGAAAAAATGCCGGGTTGGATCGGATACGGTGCGTATGCTGGAGCTTGGGCACCCCTGGGTGATTGCCGATCGTTTTACCAAGCAATGGCCGGCCGGCAAGAGTGGGGAGCTGATTTCCCTGGCTGATGAAAAGGATCGGCATCTGGCAACCGCTTTGTATGACCCGCATAACCGGATTGTTGCCCGGGTGCTTGGCCGTAAAAATATTCAGCTGGATAGCCTCTGGCTGGAGGTAAAGCTGCGTGCTGCCAAGCAGTTGCGCCTGCAGCATGCCCTGCTGGAGGAGACCGACTCCTATCGGCTGGTCAATGGTGAAGGGGATGGCCTTCCGGGAATCACTGTCGATCGCTATGGCGACTACCTGATGGTGCAACTTTATACCGATGCTTGGGATCTTCACCTGCCGGTTTTGCAGAGCGCACTGCAGCAGATTTTTCAGCCGCGTGGCATTTACCGGAAATTACGTCCCCGGGAAACCCGGAAACTGGAAGCCAGAAGCCGCAGTAAGGAATACAGTCGGTTGATCGCCGGTGTTGCCGCGCCGGTACCGTTACCGGTGCAGGAGAATGGGCTGGCCTACTATGTTGACCTGCGCGAAGGGTTGAACACGGGACTTTTCCCTGACCAGCGCCGCAATCGGCGTGAACTGATGGCTCGCGCAGCCGGTAAACGGGTACTCAATCTGTTCGCTTTTACCGGGGCGTTTTCGGTGGCTGCGGTTGCGGCCGGAGCGAAGCAGGTGACCAGCGTTGATGTCTCGCTAAAATACCTGAATATTGCTCGCGAGAATTTTTCGCTCAATCGGTTCAATCCCAAGCGTCATGAATTTATTGTCGGGGATGTTTTTGCGGAACTGAGCAAAATGCATGAACAGGGACGGTGTTTTGACATTATCCTGTTTGATCCTCCCTCCTTTTCTACCACTAAGAAGAGTCGTTTTTCCACCCATGGCGGCACCGCCAAGCTGGTCACAGAAACCCTGCCGCTGTTGGAAGAAGGCGGTTTGCTGATGAGTTCGTCCAACCACCAGAAGGTTTCAATGGATGACTATTTGAAAGAGTTGCGCCGTGGGGCGTTGCAAACTGACAGTGACCTACGGACCATTTTCACGGCTGGTCAACCGGAGGATTTTCCTTGCCCGGTGACTTTTCCTGAGGGGCGTTACCTGAAATTTGTCATCAGCGTGAAACAATAGGAAGGGTGATGCCCGCAAAAAGTCCGACCTACTGTGTTGCAGCGTTTTTTTACTGTCCAAACAAAACTGTCCACTTTTACTTGACCACGTCATTGCCGCCATGCGGTTGTGTAACCGTCAATCGGCTTGCCTTCTCAGGGGAGTTTTGCTAAAAGGAACCATTCTTTACACTGAGTTCAAGGAGACAGACGAATCATGGGACTGATGACCGGAAAACGGGGAATTATCTTTGGCGTTGCCAATGATAAAAGCATTGCTTGGGGGGTTGCCCAGCAGTTGTCTGCTGAGGGTGCCGAGCTGGCGTTTACATTTTTGAACGGGCCGCTGGAAAAACGCGTTCGGCCGCTGGCTGAGAGTCTTGGTTCCAAGATCGTCCTGCCTTGCGATGTCCAGCAGGAAGAGCAGCTGGTGGCGGTTTTCAGTGAGTTGGAAAAACAATGGGGGAAAATTGATTTTGTTGTTCACGCGGTGGCCTTTGCGAACCGCGAAGACTTGAAGAACCCCTTCAGTCAGACCAGCCGTGAAGGTTTCCAGTTGGCCCTTGATGTCAGCGCATATTCACTGGTGGCGGTCACCCGTTGCGCCATGCCGGTTCTGAATGAGGGGGGCAGTATTATCACCATGACCTATCTTGGCTCGGTTCGCACTGTGCCGGCTTATAATGTTATGGGTGTTGCGAAGGCGGCGCTGGAATCCTGCGTACGTTATCTGGCGGCCGAATTGGGTGAAAAGGGGATTCGGGTCAATGCCGTGTCCGCAGGTCCGATCAAGACTCTGGCCGCATCCGGGATTGCCGACTTTAAGGAAAAATTGCGGATTGCCGAGGAACGGTCTCCTCTGTGTCGGCTGGTCACTCAGAAGGATATCGGTAAGGCCAGCCTTTATCTGTTGTCCGATCTGGCTTCCGGTGTTACCGGTGAAGTTCACTATGTTGATGGTGGTTTCAATATTGCTGCCGGCTAGGAGGCTGTCTGACAATACAAGAACCTACTGCGAAACCGCCTGATCGGTTCATATTTCCGTATGTTTTCGACAAATAGCGGTGCTATTCGCTCTCAAACCTACGAAAATCTGCCCTCGAACAGCCGATTTCTCGCTACGGCTCGTATTCTCGGACAACCTCCTAGGCGGGTGGCGGATTATCCATGAGTCTGCTGCAAATTTTATCTGGAAGGGCCCCGTTCGGGGCCTTTCCTCATTTTCGGGTGGTTAAATGATCGAAGGGAAAACCGGCGGCCTTAAGGCCGGCCAGATCAAAGCGCTGGAACGCATTTACCGACGGAAGATTCCGGCAACCGAGCTGATTACCGACGAACTGGCACGCTACCTGACCGAGCTGTCCCGCGAAATTCAGCGTCAGGTCGGAGTGGTGATCGATCGAGCCGGTGTCGTGCAATATGTCATCGTTGGTGATGACCGCGAAATCGTCATCCCCGATCTTGCCAAGTACAGCCTTGGCCGTAGCGGTCTGCGCGGCTTGCGCTGTGTTCACACCCATCTGAAGCAGGAGCCCTTAAGCCGTGATGATCTGACCGACCTTGAGTTGTTACGCCTGGACCTGCTGGCAGTAATTGGGGTGCGCGAGGACGGTTTACCGGGGCGGTTTGAATATGCCCATCTATTGCCGACGGAAAAAAACGCCCAGATCGAGACCGTTGAGCTGGATGATTTTTACCAGTTACAGCTTGATTTTTCTGCTTTTATTCACGCCCTCGATCAGGGGATGGAGCGGGTTGCCGGCGAAACGGTTGATCTGTCGGACAATCGTGAAAGGGCGTTGTTGATATCGGTTGCCACGGGTTCACGGCAGCAGAGTGAAGATTCAATGGCTGAACTGGAAGAGTTGGCTCGAACCGCCGATCTTGCTGTTATCGATAAGATGATGCAACGACCTCGCAAACTCAATCCCCGTTACCTGGTCGGGGCGGGGAAACTGCGTGAAATTGTCATCAGTGCCCTGCAGCGACGGGCGACCCTGTTGGTTTTTGATCGGGATTTGACACCCAATCAGGTGCGCTCCATCAGCGAAGTGACCGAAATGAAGGTTATCGATCGCACCCAATTGATTCTCGATATTTTTGCTAATCGGGCCCAGTCCCGCGACGGCAAGGTTCAGGTGGAGTTGGCCCAGCTCAAGTACATTTTACCGCGCTTGACCGGCAAGGGAACGGCCATGTCGCGGTTGATGGGTGGTATCGGTGGTCGCGGCCCCGGGGAAACAAAATTGGAGATTGACCGGCGTCGCATCCGCGACAAGATCCGGCGATTGGAAAAACAACTTGATTCGCTCGGGCGCGGCCGTTTACAGCGGCGGCAGAAAAGGGTGCGGGCCGGGCTGCCGATCGTCTCGATTGTCGGTTACACAAACGCCGGCAAGTCGACCCTGCTTAACGCCTTGACACAGAGTAAAGTATTCACCGAGAACCTGTTGTTTGCGACCCTTGATACTTCGACTCGGAGATTGCGCTTTCCCCTTGATCGGGAGGTGATCATCACTGATACCGTCGGGTTTATCCGGGATCTGCCGCAGAGCCTGATGGGGGCTTTCAAGGCCACCCTCGAGGAACTGGAGGATGCCGACCTGTTGCTGCATCTGGTCGATTTGTCGAATCCGCGATTTAACGAACAGATCGCTTCCGTCGAAAAGATTCTTGTGGATCTCGATCTCGGCACGCGGCGGCAACTGCTGGTGTTCAATAAAGTCGATCAGGTTGATGCGGCGGATGTGCCGCATCTCTGTCGACGTTACCAAGCCATCCCGCTATCGGCTTTTGATCGCAGCACTTTCAAGCCTTTACTTGAAGAGTTACAGCGCCGTTTTTGGCCGGAAGCGCCGGCTGAATAGAGCGACCTGACTTGACAGTGACGGTCGCTATCCAGTAATCTGCGAACGATATTTTCCGACTTTTTTGTGACAACAGTACCCTTTATGGAGTTATATAAAAGATGAAATCGCTTTTCCCTCTGCTGCTTTTTCTGCTTGTCGGCTGCTGGCCTGCCACACAACCGCAGGTCAAACACCTTGCCCCGGCAGTTGAAGATAATTCTGTTGTTGCCGCTTCAGAAGTTGCTCCGGTTATTGAGGAAATCGCGTCTGAAACGACAGAAATTTCCGGTACTGATGACGAACGTTTGTCCATGGTAGAAACAATTGCTGCCACAGAGCCTGTGATCGAAGAGCTCGCCCTACCGGCACCTTTACCCTACTATGGGGATTTCCCCCTCAGTGATCATCGACGAGTCGACAAGCTGCGCAAATTTTATACCGGTAACGGTCGTAAAACATTTGGGCGCTGGCTGGAACGTGCCGGGCGTTATGTCCCGGGAATTCAGGAGATCTTTGCCGAAGAGGGAGTGCCCCTCGATCTGGCTTACCTGGCGATGATCGAGTCCGGATTTAACGTGCATGCCTACAGTTGGGCACATGCTGCCGGCCCCTGGCAATTTATCGAAAGCACCGGGAAGTTTTATGGCTTGAAAAATGATTGGTGGCGGGATGATCGCTGTGATATCGAAAGGTCCACTCGGGCTGCAGCCAAGCATCTAAAGTACCTCTATAGCCGTTTTGACGGTGATTGGTATCTTGCAGTTGCTGCTTACAATGCGGGTGGCGGGAAAGTCCGTAAGGCCGTCAAGTCGAGCAAAAGTCGTGACTTCTGGATTTTAACCGAGGGAAAAATTCTTCGTGAAGAGACGCGCAATTACCTGCCGAAATTGCTTGCGGCACTGGAAATTGTCAGCGATCTGGATGCTCACGGGTTTACCGGACTCAAGCTTGTGGAACCTGCTGCATATGAAACGGTTTTGATTCCGACGACGACCGATCTCGAAATCATCGCGCAATTTTGTAACGTCAGTTACGATGAGATTAAAGCGCTCAATCCTGAGTTGAAACGCTGGTGTACTCCGCCGGGTGAAGCCAACTTCCGCTTGAAAATTCCTGCGGGGACAGGCGATCAGTTTGAAAGACTCTACGCGGGATTATCCCCGGATCAACGGGCCAGCTATCATCGTCATCAGGTCAAGCGGGGAGACACTCTTGGGGCGCTGGCAAATAAATATCGGATTCAGGTTGATGATATCGTGGCCCTGAACAAGATCAGTAATCCGCGCACGTTGCAGATTGGTACGAATCTGATTTTACCCCTGAAAGAAGGCTTTACCCGTTTGCCGGTGGATGAGCTGGCAGATAGCTATGTTCGCAGTAAACGTCGTACCTATACCGTTCGTGGAGGGGATAGCCTCTGGACCATTGCCTCCCGCTTTGGTGTGACTGAGAAGCAGTTACGTGTCTGGAACCGCCTTGGCTGGAGCAACCTGATCCGTCCGGGGCAAAAGCTGGCGGTCTCCAAAACGCGGCAAAAGACCGTCACCAAAGTTGCCCGGAAAACCGGCCCGGCAAAAAAAGTGGTTTATCAGGTTCGGCCCGGCGACACCCTTTGGGGGATCGGTCGCCGGTTTGAAGTTGAGACCGGGATGATTCGTCTTTGGAATCATCTTTCCTCCGGGAATATATTACACCCCGGACAAAAATTAACCCTGATGGTGCCGACCAGCCGACAGGGTTGATGGCGTCGCCATCTTAAGGCTTTTTGAGAAAGCATCAGGGTTAATTCGTTTCCCCTTTGGAAACTTTTTTGTATCCCTCCGGAGCTTCAAGAATGGCACTCGGTGCCGGTTTTATCGCTTGCTTGAATGGGCTTAATTGCGATCCTGGTGAAAATGATTGTTTTGACATTTTGGGTGCAGATTGTTAAAGTCTGTCGCCGAAAATGTGTTGCCATTCGGCCTTTTTTCTTCTGATTTTGAATTTTATTGATAAAGGATTCCGTTTCATGCTGAACATGTTTATATCTCTTGCCCTGTCTGCCCTGTCTGCAGCGCTGATAGTTAGGTTTGTGACCGACAATATGTTGGTTGTCGTGGCTGTCTCGATCGTGTTCTTTTTTGTTCCTTTTATCGTCATAAGCCGCATTGTTATGAAAAAAATTGGGGCGGTGATGGCTGCTGCCCAGCGAGATGTCCAGGCAAATCGCGCCGAGAAGGGGATCAGCAGCTTGAAGACGGCATTTAAGTACGGTGCCTGGCAGATTTATACCAAGCAGCAGATCAATTCGCAGATCGGCAGCATTCTTTACATGAAGCGTGATTTCAACGAAGCTGTTCCGTATCTGGAAAAAGGCTTTGTGCGCAATTGGGTTGGTATGGCGATGCTCGGTATTGCCTACATGAAAAAGAACAAAACGAACAAGATGATCGCAACTTTCAATAAGGCTGTTTCCGGTACGCGGAAAGAACCGATGATCTATGCGCTCTACGCGTTTTGCCTGGACAAGGTCGGTGAGCGGCAGAAAGCGATCGGTATTTTGCAGAAGGGTTTTAAAAAATCCTCCAAAGACGAGCGTTTGCAGGAGAACATCGAGCTGTTACAAGCTGGGAAAAAGATGAAAATGAAGAGTTTCGGCGATGCGTGGTATCAGTTTCACCTGGAGAAGCCGGGGGCCATTATCAAGAAGCAGACCAAGATGATGACCGGTCGGCGCAAGCAGGTTGTTCGTTAGTTTCCGTCCGGAAACGCCGAATGGACATTAGGTGGGACACAAAGAGGACCCGATGGCAAAGAAGAAAAAATCGGCCACAGTGAAAAAAAAGAGCTTCAACAACGACCCCTTCAGTGATCTGAAGGGGTTTTCTGCTGCTGACAAAATCGCACAGAAGCAACAGAATCCTCCTGTTGTGTCAGAATCTACCGGTATCTACGGTTCTTTTGCCGGAGAAATGGAGTTGCTCGGGGTCAAACGGATCAATTCCGTAACTGATGAAGAGGATGATTGCTCAAGAATGAAAGCTGAAATCATTCAACCCGTTGCATCGCAGAGCGATGAAGATGTTTTTCTGCAGGCGATGGGGGAGTTGCAGGTTGATTTTCGAGAGCATTTACCAGAGGATGCGGGGCCGCCGTCAGCATCGCCGAGGAGGATGAAGCAGCTCAGACAAGGAAAACTGATTCCTGAAGCTTCCCTTGATCTGCATGGTCTGCTGCGAGTTGATGTGGCGGAGAAAATCCTTTTTTTTCTGCAAGATGCGCAATTTCAAGGCTGGCAAACCCTGCTGATTATCACTGGCAGGGGATTGCATTCAGCCGATGGGGAAGCGGTGTTGCGTGATGAAGCGGAACGCTTTCTGAACGCTGAGGGAAAGAAAATGGTTGCTGAATGGGGACGAGCATCAAAACAGTATGGTGGGGATGGTGCTCTGGTGGTTTTTATGCGGAAAAAGAGTGTTTGAAAAAATCCAATTTTTTTGTCAACGGATCCTTGTTTACTGAAGGTAAATTCTACGTGTCCGCTTGGCCGATAGCAATGCCACGTTCTGATATTTTCTTCGTTTGCTTTTCTCCCCCTCCCCGACATGGAGAAAATTGTGCTATTCTGCAGCCCATTAATAACTTATCCGTTTGCTGTGGCTATGGAAAATGAGGATATGCAATGCACGATTTGCCTGTGGAGGGATCAGCCCCCACCGATTTGGATTCCACTCAGGGGCTCCCTGATTTTATAAACCGCACCATTGCCTGCCTTGGTGAACTTGGTGAGAATTATGTCGTCTACTGTTCCGAACTAAGCTATTTGCAGCAGCGCCTGGTGGAAGGACGTTTTCACCTGGCTGTGCTGGGTCAGTTCAAGCGGGGTAAAAGTACTTTACTGAATGCATTGCTTGGCGATGATCTATTGCCGACCGATATTCTGCCGGTGACGGCGATTCCGACTTTTATCCATCATGACAACCGGATCTCCGGGCAGGTACATTTCTTTTCTGATTTGGAACCTATTTCTTTCACTGCTACGGAAGGGCGATCTCTCAGTGAATTTTTACGTGATTATGTCACCGAATCGGGGAATCCGCGTAATCAACGCCAAGTCGAACGGGTAGAAATCGGTCATCCTGCTGAGCTGTTGAAGCAGGGCGTGGTGTTAATTGATACTCCGGGGATCGGCTCAACCCTGAAACATAATACTGAGGTAGCTCACCAGATTCTGCCGCAATGTGATGCGGCGCTGTTTCTGGTTTCTCCCGACCCACCCATCACCGAGATGGAGCTGGGTTACCTGAAACAGATCAAACGACAATTGCCGCGAACTTTTTTTCTGCTCAATAAGGTTGATTTTTTAAGTGACGATGACCAACTGGCCTCGTTGAAATTTCTAGCTGAGCAATTGGCCCCGCTGTGTGAAGGAGTCCCGCAGGTGTTGCCGATTTCAGCGCGAACCGGACTGAACGCTCGACTGGCCGGGGATGCTTCCGGTTGGCGGGATAGCGGCATGCTTCAGGTGGAAGAAAATCTGGTTGATTTTTTCGCTCGAGAAAAACAGCAGACCTTGCATTTGGCTTTGCGGCGGCGTTGTGGCGATCTGGTGAATGAGGCGATCATGCAGCTGCAGCTATCCTTAAGTGCGCTGAAACTGCCGATAGTTCAACTGGAAGAGCGTATAGCACAGTTCCGTCAGTCGTTGCCGGCAGTGGAACGGGAGAGGCAGGCGGTTCAAGATGTGCTGGCCGGAGATTTAAAGCGGGCGATTGCCCGGTTGAGTGAAGAGATTGAAAAGCTTCGAAACAGGGCAAAAGAGCAGATAACCGTGCAGGTCGAAAACTCCTTGAGCTCAATTCGGGATCCGGAAGAGATGGAACGCCTGGTGCGCCGGATTCTGGCTGAGGAGATTGCTCCGTTTTTCACTCCGGCGATGCGGACTCTTTCAGATGTCGTTCGTCATGTGGCAACCGATCTGTTGATTCTCAATCAAAAGCGGAGCAACGCTTTGATTGAGCAGGTACGGCAAACTGCCGCAGAATTGTTTGAGATTCCCTATCATGCTCCTGCTGCCGATTCATCCTACACCGGTTTTACCGCTCCCTCTTGGAGTAGTGATCTTTTTGTTTCTGATATGGATCCACTGGGCCAACGGCTTTCACGGAAAATTTTTACCCAGAAATATCGTCGACGCAAAACTGTCGAACGGTTGCGTGAAGAGTGTCGGAAGCTGATAAATCAGAATGTTGAGCAGATCAACTGGACGGTACGGCGAAGCCTCGATGAAAGTTTTCGATTGTTTGGTTCCAAGTTGCAGGAACAGTTGGAAAAAACCATTGAGGCGACGCGAACGGCCATGGAGGTGGCGCTGGAACGCAGTGAATCCCATTCGCGGGAGACTGCCGGCCGAGAGATCCGGCTAAAGCAAACACTGGGTGAGTTAGAGGCACTCAGTCAGGAATTGCAAGAGTAAGCCCTGACCGGTCAGCCCGATCGAATCATGGTGATGCGATCGGGCAGGTTTTTTATTGGGAACGGTTCTGCTCTCACTGTGGATCAGGTGTGGGTTCGGTTTTCTTCGTTGTCCGCCGCGTGCGACGTTTCGGTTTTTCTTCGGCCGTCGGTGTTTCTGCTGCCGATTCTGTTGCCGGAGTATCTTCCGCGGTTTTCTTCGTTGTCCGCCGCGTGCGACGTTTCGGTTTTTCCTCGGCCGCTGGTGTTTCTGCTGCCGGTTCTGCCGCCGGAGTATCTTCCGCGGTTTTCTTCGTTGTCCGTCGGGTGCGACGTTTCGGTTTTTCCTCGGCCGTTGGTGTTTCTATTGCCGGTTCTGTTGTCGGTTCCGTTGTCGGAGTGTCTTCCGCGGTTTTTTTCGTTGTCCGTCGGGTGCGACGCTTCGGTTTCTCTTCGATTGCCGGTGGTTGCTCTACCTCCGCCATTTCGGCCCGGGTGTCTTCTGGGGTATCGCTATCCGTTGATGCCGGCGAATCTGCAACCGGTTTTTTGCTTTTACTGCGGCGTGGTCGGCGTGGCTTCGGCGTTTCTTCAGTCGGAAGTTCTGTCACCGCGACCGTTTTTTCTGTGATTGTCGGCAGCTCTTCGCTTTCTGCCGCAGAGGTCGGGGTCGCTTCGGCGTTATCTTGTGCGTCGTCCTGAATATTCTCAGCATTATCACTGCTGGTGCTTGAGGGTTTCCGCCGCCGTCTGCGGCGTTTTTTCCGGGTTGTCTTCTCCGCGCTCTCTTCCCCCTTGTCCCGGTTGGAGCCGACCTCGTCTTTTTTCTCCTGTTCCTCCGTCTGTAGGCTGTCTGCTTCCTGTTGTGCGGCCAAGGCACTCTCAATCTGGTTGGCATGGGAAACGGGGAGGATCTCCCGATTGTTGTCGACCGGTTTCTCCCGTTTGTGTGTTTCCAGTTCAAGTTGGTCGGGAATAAAATCACTGTGCCCGACAACTGTCACCCGTAAATTCAATTGCTGCTCCAGTTCACTCAGAGCCGAGCGTTTCTGGTTTAACAGATAGTTAGCAACATTCAGGGGAACACTGGCTTCAATATGACCGATATGCCCTTTCGAGGCTGCTGCATGAGCCTGGCGCAGGAAAGCAATGGCCTGTGCCTCGGCGCTTTTAATCCGCCCTTTGCCCCGGCAGTGAGGGCATTCAAGGTAGGCACCGACACTCAAGGTCGGTTTGAGACGTTGACGGCTCATTTCCATCAGACCGAATTGGCTGATGCGGCCGACAGACACCTTGGCTTTGTCGTCCTTGAGAGCTTTACGTAATTCTTGTTCAACTTCACGGATGTGTTTTCGGTCCCGCATGTCGATAAAGTCGATCACGATCAGTCCACCGAGATCTCTGAGTCGCAACTGCCGACCGATTTCTGCTGCCGCTTCAAGGTTGGTTTTAGCCGCCGTCGCTTCAATACCGCTTTCGCTCGACATCTTTCCTGAGTTGACATCAATGGCGACCAGCGCTTCGGTTTGATCGACGACGATCGATCCGCCGGATGGAAGCGCTATTTGATTTTTGGACAAGGCGTCAATCTGCTCCTCAATCTGGTAGCGTGAGAAGATCGGACGGCGTTCGCGATGCTGTTTGACCAGGTTGACATGTTCCGGCATCACCAGAGCAAAAAAGTCTTTGGCATCCTGGTAGATTTTTGTATCATCGATCAGCACTTCGTCCATGTCCGTATTGAAATAGTCACGGATTGAGCGGATCGCCAGGTTTGATTCCTGATAGAGCTGTGCCGGGGCCTTGATTTGGTCTTTGCGGGAGACGATTCCTTCGAACAGGCGCACCAAGTAATCGAAATCGCGTTTGAGCTCCTCTTTTTCCTTGCCGATCCCTGCGGTGCGGACGATATAACCCATCCGTTCCGGAAGATCGAGTTCGGCCATGGTTTTTTTCAGTTTTTTCCGGTCGGCATCAGCACTGATTTTGCGTGAGACACCCTTGGTCGTGCTGTCAGGCATCAGCACCATATAGCGTCCGGGGATTGAAAGAAGGGTGGTCAGGGCTGCTCCTTTGCTGCCTCTTTCCTCTTTGACAATTTGTATGAGGATTTCCTGGCCGCGATGCAGGATGTCATTGATTCGCGGTCGGCCTTTATTCTCATCTTTTTGGGGATAAAGATTGGAGTGGATTTCGCTGATTTGCAGGAAGCCGAGCTTCTCGGCACCGTAATCAACAAAAGCGGCTTGCAGCCCGGTTTCGACCCGGATTACGATCGCTTTGTAAATGTTTCCTTTGACCTGTTCCTGCCCGGCGATCTCGATATCGAGTTCGCTTAATACCCCGTCAACAACGATCGCCACCCGGTTTTCCTCCGGATGGGAGGCGTTGATCAACATCTTCTTACTCATTTTTTTGTAAACCTTTCTGGCCACCATGTCACGGTGGGCATGCCGGATTCCAACAGTGTAGACCTCACCGCTAGCTGCGGGGTCTGCTGAAGGACCATCCGGTTTTTGATTGAGGATACGGTCAAATCCCCCGGGAGCGACCGTATCAAACTTGTCTGTCTATGCTTTGCCGATCTCAACGCCGGAAGCGGCGGAAATTCGGGAAAACTTAATCGATAGCCGCGCATTATAGCAGATAAAGCTTGTCTGTGACATCGAATTAAATGGCCGGCGGATTTATTTGCGACGCCGGCGTATTCATTTTTCGCAAGACGGTCATTTTTGACAGCTTCTTGACAATTGGCCGACCTGAATTTTTTTTACTATCTGTTACAATTGTTGGGAATGCTTTTTGCGTTCCCATCCACAGTAACCAGGCAGAAAGGGAGCAATATGACAAATAAAGATTTCTGGAGTCCGCAACAGGAAGCAAAACTTTTCGCGTGGCATAAGATTCAGCAGGTGGCTGATCAGCAAAAGCCGGGCCCCTGCATCACCATTTCCCGTGAATTCGGCTGTCAGGCTTATCCTGTGGCAGAGGCACTGGCCAAGCGGCTTAATGCCCGTACGGCAGGGGATCCCTGGGCGGTTATCGGCAGGGAAATATTGGATGAGGTTGCCAAACTGTCCGGATACACGGTTGAACAGATTGAAAAATCTCAGGATACGCCATCTTCTTTAAAGGCGATCTTTTCCATGTTTTTGGATAAGAATCTTGCCGAAGAGACCAAGATTTTTTCGCACCTGCGGGAGGTGATTATCGGGTTTGCCAAGCGAGGGAACTGCATTCTGGTCGGGCGCGGGGCGGTCCTGGTTTCGCAGGAACTTGCCAACTGCATTCATTTGCGGCTGGTGGCCCCATACAAATTCAGAGTGCAGAAGATCATGAACAGCCATGGTCTGAATCAGGCTGATGCCGAGAAGTTTATTTCCCTGCACCAGCAGCAACGGGATGATTTCATCAAACGGTTTGCCGACTGTGCGCTTGATGATCCGTCCCTCTATCACCTTATGATCAATAACAGTCGCCTGGATGTTGCAGGCATTGCCGAGTTGGTCGAAGACTATATGCTGAAATTCTGTCGTTGATCTTTTGCACAACCCTGTGATGAGTCTACGGCCGTTCTCGAAACGGCCGTTTTTTTTGGATAAAAGAGATATCTTATATCTAAAGCCTGGCCGTTTCACATATGTGCACACGCCAAAGCATGGCTTGTGGTTGAATTTAATCGAAACTTCTTTTTCTAAAATGTCCCGAACTTTTCTACGCCATATCCGGGTTTCCTCCAAAGAGGAGCTCAAAGAACGTATCCTTCTGGGGTTCAGGGAGATCAACTCCGCCCCGATTGTACATCGTTGGAAGAAGTTTGATCTTGAAGTTGCCTAATGTAAATATTTTAGAGAATCGAAGTACAAAGTTTATCCATGGAAGTTGTGTCACAAAGCTGTTTTTACCGCTGCAACAAGAATTTGGATATCTTCGTGAGTTTTGCTGTGCCGGTAATTTTCCTGAGGTCGTCGAACAACAATAACCCGGCAATTTTCATGGTGGGCGGCACTAATTTTTTCCTCCATTCCACCACGCACCCCGCTATCTTTGGTAATCAGAACGCCGATCCCTTTGTTGCGAATCAAAGTACGATTTTCCACGTCACTGAAAGGACCTCTCCCAATAATTTGACTCTCTTTTGGCAACCCGGCCTGAGCGCAGGCATGGCGAGATTCCGCATGTGGGAGAACTCGTGCAAAGAAAGGGATATTGCGCTCTTGCGTCGCTTTGACATAGGGAGAAAGATGACGTGAACCAGTGGTGAGCAAGACTGAAACACCAAACGAAACGGCAAGGTCAGCCGCATCTTTATGGTTATCGACAAAGAACAAATTGTCAACTTCGGCAGCCGCTGTTTTTCGCTGGTAGCGGAAACAAGGGATTCCAGCCTGTTGTGCTGCATTTGCAACGGTTTCGTGCAGTTGTGTTGCATAGGGATGGCTACCATCGACAATAATGCGAACCGATTCTTGCGCGATCAATTCCAACATCCCCGCCCTGTCCAAGCGTCCACAGCGGCGGCGAATCGCAGCATGATTGCCAACATTCAAAGGTGCATCAGTTGCCGTTGAAACGAGGATCGAATGACCAGTATCAACCAGTAACATTGCCAGCTCAGCCGTTTCGCTTGTCCCTCCGAAGAGTAGAATCACTTGTAATAGCCCCGTGGCGTGACCATGCGCCCAGTAATGATACGGGTTGTACGGTTGCCGATAATTACCAGTGAGCGCATACCAATCTCCTCATCGAGAAAATGATCCAGATCGGAATAGATGATCTGTTGCTGCGGGTCACTTGCCGCTGTTACGATCCCCACTGGAGTGTTTCTTGGTCGGTGCTGCAAAAAAATCTTAGCAGCATCTTCCAGCTGATGGATCCTTTTTTTACTGCGCGGATTGTACAGAGATACAACCAGATCAGCAGCGGCCACCGCTTGCAGACGGGTGACTATCGTCTCCCAGGGGATCAGCAGATCACTCAAGCTGATCGTTGCCGAATCGAGCATCAAAGGTGCACCAAGTTGCGCTGCAGCAGCATTGGCCGCACTCACTCCGGCAATCACCTCAATCGAAATATTCAGATTTTCAGCCTCTGCCATCTCCATCGCCAGCCCGGCCATACCATAAACACCCGCATCTCCAGATGACACCAGAGCCACAACTTCTCCCTGCTGCGCCCGCTGTAAAGCAACGCGGCAGCGCTCGGTTTCCTGTCGCATGCCGGAAGTAACCATCTCTTTGTCAATACAGAGGTCGGCAAGCGACGCAACATAGGGATCATAGCCGACGACCAGCGTACTTGCAGCAATTGCTTGTTCTGCCCGTGAGGTTCGATCTAAAGGGTTGCCGGGTCCAATGCCAACGACAAACAATTTTCCTGTGCGACCGCTACGGTGATGCCGTTGCATGCTTTTCTCTGAACTATTAATGATGTCCTCCATCCAGCCAGTAGTGCTGCCGGTTCGGCAACAGCTGGCAAGTTGACTTGTTGTTGTACGAATGATGAATGGTCAAATGAACGCTGACAATTCCGAATTCTGTCGCTACTGATGATTCGCAGAGGAATGTCTAAGTTTGTAGCAGCTTGAAGCAACCCGGTTTCTGCCGCTTTCACATCTGCCGTAGCGAGATAGCGAACCCGCAATAGTGAAAGTTTTTCTGCAGAGAGAATTTCATCCAACGCTTGCAAAATCTCGCTTTCCGATTTTCCCTTACGGCAACCAATACCGACAATCAGGTCTTTTACCGCTTCCGTTGTCGTTGAGATCATCGGGTCGGCATCGATCAGATTAGCAACTTGTACCGCCAGATTATTGGCTCCCCCCTCATGTCCACTGAGCAGACTGATCACAGAACGTCCCCCGACATCGACCACAACGACCGCCGGATCAGAGAGTTTACTTTGCACCGAAGTGGCTAGGGAACGGACAACAAGACCACAGGGAGCGACATAGATCAGGCCGTCATACTTTGTGAAAATTGCGGGGGTAAGTTCCATCACCCGGGAAAAAGAGGTTGCCCCGACCGGTGTCGGTAATGCCTCATGCACATAGAGATGCAGATCAGTAACAGCCACCCGCAGTTGTTCGCAGACCAGAACACCTTGCGGTGAAAAGGTGATAGCCGCCAGTTTCATGTTTCGTCCCTCTGACTATCCCCTTGCCGGTAGCCGTGGCTGAAATGACGATGATAGAGCTTGGACACCGGGATATCACGCGATAACGCCTGTCCGACAATGATCATCGCCGTCTTTTTAATCTGTGCATCCTCCACCTTTTCAGCGACATCGGCAAGAGAACCACGCACCAGTTTCTGATCCGGCCAGGAGGCGCGAAACACCACTGCCACAGGGCAGTCCGTGCCATAGTAAACGGCAAGATCCTGCGCAACTGAGCCAATTTTATGCACCGAAAGAAACAGACAAAGGGTGGACTGGGTGCGCGCCAGATGTTCCAACTCCTGCATCTCCGGCATCGGTGTCCGGCCGGAAGTGCGGCTGAGAATGATGGTCTGGGCAATTTCGGGAGCGGTCAACTCGGTTTTCAATGCCGCAGCCGCTGCCTGAAAAGAACTGACACCAGGTACTACCTCGTAATAAATCCCGATCCGATCCAAACTGTTCATCTGCTCACGAATCGCCCCGTAAATTGATGGATCGCCGGTGTGCAAACGGATCAGATCAACGTCCTTCTCTTGCGCTCTGGCAAAAACCACTTCCATCTCTTCCAGCGTCATCGTCGCTGAATCATGCAGTTCCGCATCTTTTGGCACCAGTGCCACCACTTCTGGACTGACCAATGAACCGGCATAGATACATATCTGGCAGTGACTGAGTAGGCGATGGGCTTGAATTGTGAGCAGGTCAGGATTGCCCGGACCGGCACCGACAAAAATAACTTTCATCTATATGTTCTCCGTATGCACAAGGATAATGGCTAAATTACCAACTGCAGGATCAGCACTACGTAAACGCCGCAGATCGGTCTCAATGCATTGATCTGGCAACCCGGCACGGGCAACAAAAACCGCCTGTTCAATAAGTTCGTTCTCTTCAAGGAGGTCGATGATTGCTTGCAGATGGCGACCAATCTTCATCAACACCAACGTCCCACCTTTATTAATGGCTGATTGCAGATCGTCTATCGCAGTAACAGTTGGTAAAATATTAACCGACTGTTCCCCTTCACCAACCGCAAAATTGGTCAGTGCAGCACAATGGGCGTAGGCGCTGATACCGGGAACAATTTCAATCGGCACTTGTGACCATTGCTCTTGTAGACTACGAATCAGGTAGATACAGGTGGAATAGAGGAGGGGATCACCCAGGCTGACAAAAGCGACATCCTTTCCCTGTTGCAACTGGTCAACGATAGCAGCGGCAGTCTGCCGCCAATGTTCCTGCCGCGCCTCCCGGTCTGCTTCCAAAGAGAAAGAGACGGGACAAATATCGACCCCTTCTGTGGCGTAGAGCTGCACCACATCGGTAACCCAGGTCTGGGTACTCAAGCGGGATGTCGGCACATAGATGCAGGGAGATTCACGTAATAGCCGCACTGCTTTCAATGTCATCAATTCGGGGTCACCTGGACCAACGCCAATAGCGTAAAAAGTACCGCTATTCATAGCAATAGCTCCTTTTTAAGTAACAACAGAATTGTTCGTGCTGGCAACGAGCTCTGACGTAGCGACTCAGCATCTGCAAACTCCCGGATTATTTCTGTTGTCAGGGTCAGATTTTCACAGCTCACCGCCACATAATCGGTTCCCAGCTCAGTCAACCTGTCGGCAGCCCAGCATACAGCGGAATCATCCCCGGCAAGGAGAGTAATTTTGTCATAATGTGCCAGCTCGGCAGTATTTACCTGCGGCACTCGTCCGTGGGCACTGATGAGAAGAGCATCGCTCCAATCCAGAGCAAGACGAGCAAAAGCAACCTGAACGGAACTGATTCCGGGAATCAACTGACAGTTCTCACGCCCAAAACGGTTGACAACAAGACGGGCCAGACTAAACAGACCAGTATCGCCAGAAACCAGCACACAGATTTTTTTATCGGCCGACGCCTCCATCTGCTCCAGAATGCCCGCCATCAACCCGCGCACAACAATCTGCTGACAACGCATTTGTGGAAACAGATCCAGCAGAGGTTGCGCCCCCACCAGCACCTCTGCCTGGGTCACAGCCTTTTGTGTCATCACAGAAACATAATCTTCATGGCCGGGCCCGCAACCCGCAATGACAATCTTATTCATTCCGCTCTCCACAAAGTAAGATCACCGGTATGACCAATAATCTCCCCCTTCAGATTAATCAAAACCACAGCCGTTGGTGGCAGTGCTGGATAGGTCTGTTGAATCTTTTTTTTGATCTCTGTCGCAAGAAGTGTCCCCAACAGATGTCTCTCCGTGCTCTCGAGACAGGTCATAAATAACTCTTCAACGGTATTCGCACCTGCCACCTGATATGATGAAACCTGCGATGCCAGGTGGCTGATGTAAGGAACAGCCGAATCAGATTGGCCTGAATGAGTTTGCCACTGCCCCTTTGCCAATTTTCCCAATTTGCCTGGATGTCCGACGATCAAAACCTGTTCAAAGCAGTGTTTTTCTATCTCGGCGAGCATAAATCCCCACTCGTTACTGACATCGACAATTTGCTGCTCGTTCACCGCAAAATGGTGCTGTGCCGCTTTATTCCCCATATTTCCCGGCACCAGTACCAGGTTTCTGATGTCAGCAGCAATTGCAACATCCAGAGCGCACTTAAGGGCATCACGCAAGGCCGGAGCGCTGAATGGTCGTACCCGACCGGTAGTGCCAAGGATGGAGATACCGCCAACAATACCGAGGCGGGGATTAAAGGTTTTTTGTGCCAGTTCTTCTCCGTTTGGAACCGAAATGGTGACATCAAAGCCCTGCTCACTTACCTCCCGTAATGCTGCACAAATCATTGTCCGCGGCCCGGGGTTGATCGCCGGTTCTCCGGGTGGGATGGCAAGTCCGGCGCGAGTGATCGTGCCGACACCTTGACCGGCAAAAAAGCGGATTGATTTGAGTTTGTTTTTCTTCACGGTAGAGATCAAAAAGGAGCCATGAGTCACGTCGGGGTCATCGCCCGCATCCTTAACCACCGTTGCAGAAGCGGACTTGCCATCTTTCTGAAAAAGATGCACCCGATGCTGTATGCGGTTACCATCGGGCAGGGGAACATCTACCTCAGTTGGTCGCTCGCCACGCATCAGCAATATGGCCGCTGCCTTGGCCGCCAGAGCGGCACAGGTTCCGGTTGTCATGCCCCATTTCAACTGGCTACACTCTCCTGCCAGCCACGCTTGTCGATATGGATAATCATCGTTGTCATGTAACCTAGATCAAGGGGCTGCCAACGACTAAGATCGGCAACCCGAACTTCGTGCTCTCCTTGCCCTCCGGCACTGACCAGTTTGGCTCGCTGTAAAAGATTGTGCCTCTCCAGCAAATCCAATAATCCAGGCAAATCACCCGCTGCTTTAAAGAGAACAAGAGTTTCACACTGCTTCAAAGCCTTCTCCACCGCCTGCAGATCGGTTGCCGACATCAGCAATAGACGATCCTCCTGCAAGGTCAGCGCTTCGTTAAAGCGACTGGCCGTCATCTGGAATGCACTGATACCGGGCTCCACATGCAGCTTTTCGGCAGGTATTTGTTCGGCCAATGCTTCCATCAGATAGGAACTTGTGGCAAAGATCAGCGGATCACCCAGTGTCACCTGAACCACCGATTGCCCTCGTCGACAGCGATCACTCACTTCTTTTGCCAGAAAGCCCCAGCGCTCACGCGTTTTACTGTTATCCCGCACCATTGGATACTGACTGACTATCACCTCCTGATCACGCAATAATGGTGCAATAGCCTGTAGCGCTAGACTGTTTTTCGATTTTTTCGACTGTGGTGCAAGAATCACATCGGCGTCTTCAATTATCCGTGCTGCTCGCAGAGTCAACAGGTCGGGATCACCAGGCCCAACGCCTACAGCATAAAAATGACCTGCCTGTGCTTTTTTAATGTCCATTTTTCAACTTTACCGCCACAACCACATCAGGCCGAGCGTACATAAAAAAAGAAAAAACATGCGGATAACCTGTGCCGATATTGCCATTACCATCCCTGGTCGAGCTCCGAGGATGGCAACATAGGTGGGCATTGCATGGCGTAACGTACGCACCGGTGCAGTAACCATGGAACCAAATAGAATGACAATTACCGCCTGATGGGTACTGATTTGCCCGGCGTCAATAAAATTGGCTGCTGCTATCGCCCCGTTGTACAAACTAAGTGCCTGTGCCGGAATGATGACCAGCGATTCGGCGGGGAGAAAGTGGAAGGTAAATAGAGCCGGAACCGCCTGTGCTAACCACTTGAAGAAACCAAAATACTCCAGCCCCGCCATCAAGATGAAGGTGGGAATCAGGTAGGTGAGCAAACGCCGCAACGTTTTTTTTGAACGTTTCCACACGGTTATCCAGAATCCACCCTGTCGTTGCCGCACTTCCCGCACGGAAACCGGTTCGCTCGGGCAAACGAATTGTCCGCTGGGGAACAAGCGCCGAATCAGCAAACGGGACAACAGCAAGGTGACCACAATCTGTACTGCAATCGCAGTAAAACGGACAGAGAATAAAGCTATTGTCGCCTCCCAGCCAAATGCCACCCCAATGGGAATGACAAAGGTTGGCAGATGGGCAAACAGTGAGAGAGCAGACACCACATAAACCGAAGTGTAAAGCTCACGATTATCGAGGGAACCCTGATCCCGTTGTGAGACCAGCATACTATTGGCAACGGCTCCGGATTGGAGTGCCATGAGAAAGGCGGGTCCCGCTTCTCGCCGGATTTTGCCGATGACGGTTATCGGCAGGGTCAAGACCGATAGCAGCCTCATGCTCCCCGAAATTTCCAGAATCTGACCAAGAAAAATACCGATGCTGATAAACAGGGAAAGTTCCAGTAGCAGCATCCCCTTACGCGGCCAGAAAGGGAGATGGCGCTTCCATTTGGTGTATGCCGAGCTGCTGTGTTGCTTCTTACGCTCTGCCACAAAAGCTTTGCCCGTTTCCCCCTGGGGACGCAGCCGTTTAAGTGCCGATTTCGACTGAACATCAACAACGCTATTAGGTTCTGTTCGCTGCTCAAAACTCTGTGCATCATTTTGCCTATCTGCTCCCGCCTCAATGTCTGCGGCAAAAACAGTACCGGACAATAAACAATAACTGAGCAGAACAACCATCAACAACCGCATATCAGACTAATTACGCCCTTTGTCCAGTTGTTGCAGTGCCTTATCAAGATGACTGAAATAGATTTTCAAAATGGCATTGTTCCATCCCAGTGATGCAGCACATTCCGATTTTTTTGCCTGAATAATCGATTTCCAACTATCCTCTTCGTCACCCATCACATCGTTCATAATGTGATCTCCAGCAACAATCATCAGCGGCACAAACTTGACTGAACCCTGTTTGTCACTGTTTACTTTCACTTTTTCCAACGAACCAATACCCGGTTGCCCCTCAACACTGGCAACGACCAGATTCGGATATTTCTTTTCGATAACATTTGTCAGAGCAACTAACTGTTGATTGAATTCGGGGTGGTGATCGTTGCCATGGGCGACAACAACAGTAGATTGCTGCGCATCAATGTTTTTACCCAAGGCGGCAACAACGGCATCAATATCCTTGTCACTGGTCATCAACGCATCACCAAAAGCGACCTGAAAACCACTGGTATCCTCTTTCAGTACACTGTTGTACTCCTGTCCCGGAACCACATGCAGGCTCTGAAAAACAACCGACTTTACCCCTTTTTTACGCAGTTCGGCTACCACTTCGGCAACATTCTGCGTAACGATTCCTTGTCGCTTTAATTTGTCGATAATAAATTGCGAAGTAAAAGCCCAGTGGATATCATACCCGATATAGCGTTTGCGGGCTTGTGTATCAATGTGATCAAAAACCGGTCGTGCCGTATCGACTGATGTGCCGAAAGCAACCAGTACGATAGCTGGTTTTTTCAAGTGCTTCTCTGCATTCGCAAAAGCTGGTGCAACCATCATTGTGGTCAGTAAACACATAAATATCACTCCCTTACATAAAAATTTCATCGACATTTTCTTTCTCCTCTTAGATAGTTGTTGGTTAAATAGTCTGTCCAGTGGCAATTGTGCATAGGGCATGCAAAGTTGCGACTGCCAATGGACTGCCTCCACGCCGCCCTTCTAAAACTATAAACGGGAGTCCGCTGCGCATTAATTCTTCTTTACTCTCCAAAACATGAACAAAGCCAACCGGCATACCGATCACCAGAGCCGGGCGAATGTTTTCTTCCACCGCCATACGATTGAGCTCAAGTAAAGCCACCGGAGCATTGCCAACAAGGACAATTCCCCCATTGAGATTTTTACCGGCTTTGCGGATGGCAAACAGCGAGCGGGGCAACCCCGATTTTTTTGCCTCGGCAACCACCTCATCATCTGCCACATGACAGAGGATACTTTCACGTTCGTACCCCTGATACAGTTGCTGCAAACGGGCAACGGACAACCCGGAACGAATCATATTGCTATCGGCGTAGATCGTTTTTCCACTACGCAGAGCGGTGATTGCCGATACAATCGCCTGTGGTGAAAAATGGACCAGATTACTCATGGCAAAATCTGCCGTGGTATGAATGAGGCGTCGCACCACCTGCCATTCATCGGATGAATAACTATGTGATGCAGCTTCTGCATCAATCGCGGCAAAAGAACGATCTTCAATCTGCTGTCCACTGAGTGGGTTTTCAAGCAGGTCATAAATCAGTGGCCTGTCGCTATTTGTCACTTTGTCTCCTGTCCGATGTCGTTCTCATATGTTCAACAAAACGGGTCAGTGCTTTCGGTCTAGAGGCAAGGTGCAGATGCGCATAACTGGCCAGAATATTATCCTTTTGATAGCCTTCGACACTGCAATTTCCGGTTCGGTTCTGCTTGAGCAGATAAACAGCCTGCCAACCATCCTGGCCTGTCGGTGGTTCTACAAGTTCCGAATAGTGAAACTCATGCCCGCGAAAGCTCTCTCCGCGCCGCCCGAACAACGAATCCTGCTCCAAAGTTACCTCGACATAACCAAGAGCCTTGCGTTTTTTCAGCATTCGCGCCCAAACCGGCATCGTGCCAACCAGGGAAAAACACTGTCCCTCCTGCTCAACCCCTTGTGAAAGATAAATTAACCCACCACACTCAGCGTAAACCGGTTTTCCGCTATCGCAAAAAGCACGTACAGCGCAGATCATTGCTCGGTTTTTCGAAAGTACCTGCGCATAAACCTCCGGGTAACCGCCACCGAGGTACAAACCATCCACATTATCCGGCAGACCAATGTTATGCAGCGGTGAAAAAAATACCGGCGTACAACCCTGCTGCTCAAGTGCAGTAAACAGATCAGCGTAATAAAACTGAAATGCTTCATCACGTGCAACCGCCAAACGAACTTTAGGATCGGGTCCCGTGAATGTCGATAAAGCCGACTGTTGCGGCAAGGGTTCCACAATGTGTGCCGTGCGCAAAAGAGAATCAAAATCGATCTGTTCTTCAGCAACGTCAGCCAATTGCGCAATGGTTCGGTCATCGAGACAATGTTCCTCTGCCGAGACCAGCCCAAGATGGCGACTGGCAAGAAACGGCAAACGGTCTCTACCAATTGCCCCCAGAAGTGGCGGCTGATCCGAACCCTGTAAAGCCTTGTCAAGCAAGGTCACATGCGATGGCGAACCACAACGGTTCGCCAGAATCCCGGCAAGCTTTACTCCCGGCTCAAATTCGTTATATCCCTTGACCAGTGCAGCGAGACTACGCGCCATGCCATGCGTATTAACCACCAGTGCCACCGGCGCTTTGAGCCAGGCGGCAATCTCGGCGCTGCTGCCACGCAAACTGTCACTGCTGCTGCCATCAAACAGCCCCATCACCCCCTCAATCAGGCTGATATCGGCATCGGCAGAAGCGGTGCAAAACAGCTCTTCAACATACCTCTGATCCGTCATCCAGCCATCTAGGTTAAAGCAGGGACGGCCTGAAACATGCGCCAAGTGACTGGGATCGAGATAGTCGGGGCCAACCTTGAAGGTCTGCACCTTGAGCCCACGCCGCCGAAGTGCCGCGACTAGAGCCAGAGTGATAGAGGATTTTCCCACTCCGCTGTGCACACCTGCAATCAGCAGGCGTGGTCTGTCACAATCGACAGAATTCATCAAAACTCAACCCCTTTCCGGGCTGGAATCACACTATCCAGAGCGTGCTTATGGGGTACCATCTCCGTTACCGTATCGGCCATTTCAATCATTGCTGGAGTTGCATTGCGTCCGGTGAGGACAATATTAAGATCATCACGCGATGTTTCCAGAACTCCAAGAACCTGTTCCTCATCAACCAGCCCACAGGCAACAGCACCGCAGATCTCATCGAGAACCAACAGGTCGTATTCGCCGCTCTGCATCGCTTTACACGCAGAGGCAAACCCCTGTTGCGCCGCTTCCCGGTGGGCGGGATATTTGGGATGCTCTGGTTTTGGCACAAAACCAAGTCCAGTCAGGCGGATATCGATCCCCAGCTTCTCTCGAAAACTGACCAATTCACCGGTGGAATCGTCCGATTTCATGAACTGGAGGATCAGAATTCTCTGCCCGTGACCGGCAGCCCGCAGTGCCATGCCAAAGGCGGCAGTTGATTTACCCTTGCCGTTGCCGGTAAAAATCAGGATGTTTTTTGCCATGGATATACCTCTTAATATGTCATTACTCTCAGTAGAACCCCACTCACCACCACGCAAAGTGAAGTTACCACCATCAGGCGGAGGGCCGTTTTTATTTTATCTGAAATTATCCTCTCCAGCGGGTCTCCCAGGCAAGGACGGAATGACATTTTGCTACTATAGCTGATTTTTCCACTCAACTGGATACGCAACGCTCCGGCAAAAGCTGCCTCGATCTGACCACCGTTGGGACTGGGGTGGTTGTGCCGATCCCGACGAAAGGTGCGCCATGCCTGACCGCCATTCTGTCCTGTCAACCAGGCAGCTGGTGGTACCAACAGTGCGCTGATCCGCGCCGGGAGGAAGTTGACTAGATCGTCAAGTCGTGCAGCGGCCCAGCCAAATTGAAGATAGCATTCGTTCTTATAGCCGTAGGTTGAATCCAGTGTATTGATTGCCTTGTATAAAATGGCACCGGGGGTACCAGCGACAAAGGCGAAGAGCAGAGGAGCTGTCACTCCATCCACGGTATTTTCGGAGACACTTTCTATCGTAGCGCGGGCGATCTCCTCTTCATCCAGATTTTTCGTATCGCGTCCCACTAGCATCGCCACTTTGCTCCTCGCCTGAGGCAGGTCTCCTGTGGCAAGTGTCCGGTAAACCGCCAGAGCATGGTGCCGTAAATCCTGCATGGCAAAACAGGTGGCAAGAAACAGAACCGATACCAGATCACCGCAAAGAGGATGGATGGCTGTTGCCAGGTGGCAACAGAGCCAAACCAAACCGGTGCTTGTTATCACTACCAGTAATACGGCAATCACACCTGCGGTACGATGAGGAAATACGCGGCGCAGTGGATCTTCAATTAATAATGCCAGCCTCCCGATTCCTTTAACTGGATGGGGAAACCAGCGCGGGTCACCGAGCAAGAAATCGAGAAACAGTGCCAGTAGAATCTGTGCAGAAATCGGTATCACAGCCTGAGCACCTGATAGATTTTGTCCATATCCAGGGCAGAGCGCACATGGTCGGCCAAGCGGTCGAGGGCAGGTTCCAGATCGTAGGGAGATCGCACCCTGCCGATCACCTGCCACCCTTTCCGTTGTCGCAAGCGGTCAAGAAACCAACGGCGGAAGCGATCCGCATCAAAGACGCCATGCAGATAGGTTCCCCAAATATGCTCCCGTCCCGCCATACAGCTGCCGATGACCGCACCGTCTTCACGATGAATCAGAGGTTTAAGGTTGTCGCCGGTGCTGGTTCCATGATGAATTTCATAACCGTGAAGTAACTCATCCGAGGACAAGTGGGTCGCCTGACAACGGGTCATTATCTTGTCTGGCTGCAAAACTGTATTCATCGGCAGTAAGCCGAGCCCCTGACGGCTTTCCCCGAAGGATTCAATTGCGTTGGGATCGTCAATTTTCCCTCCCAGCAGTTGATAGCCACCGCAGATACCAACAATCTCCGTTGCCCTTGCCTCGGCTAATTGACGAATCGCATCGGCCAGTCCAGACTTGACCAGATAGTCCAGATCATAAATTACATTTTTTGTCCCCGGCAGAATAACCGCATCCGGTTGACCCAGATCGGCAACCTGACACACTCGGCGCACATGCACATCTGTTTCTGCACGCAGGGCATCCACATCGGTAAAGTTGGAGATGTGCGGCAGGTCGATGAGGGCAATGTCGAGGGTATCGCTCCCTTTTTCGTCCGCATCGAGAAGTCCATCCTTGAAATCAACCGAATCTTCCTCCGGCAGACCAAGATTATGGAGATAGGGAACAGTGCCCCAAAAAGGTTTCCCCGTATGCCGGGTGGTTAAATCCAGGGCATCACCAAGCAGCGTTTTGTCACCCCGAAAACGATTGATGACAAAACCACTGACCAACTGCCGCTCCCATTCATTGAGCAGTTCCATAGTGCCGACAAAGGAGGCAAACACTCCACCCCGGTCGATATCGCCAACAAGCAGAACCTTGGCATCGGCATAGCGTGCCATATTCATATTGACAATATCGTGCGATTTGAGATTGATCTCCGCCGGGCTACCCGCCCCCACCAGCACCATCACCTGATGTTCACCGGCAAGGTTGTCGTAGCACTGCTGCACTTGGGTAAAAATCCCTGTACGTCGTTCGGCATAGTCACGAAAGTGCATCGTTTCCAGCGCCTTGCCGCAAACAATCACCTGCGAACCGGTGGCGCTGCTCGGTTTGAGCAGGACCGGATTCATCCGCACATTAGCGTCGAGACGACAGGCTTGAGCTTGCAGTACCTGCGCCCGACCCATCTCACCACCCTGAAAAGTGACACACGAATTGAGTGACATGTTCTGCGCTTTGAACGGCGCAACCGACACTCCATCCTGGTGGAGAATGCGACACAGAGCTGCGGTGAGGACACTTTTCCCGGCATTGGAACCAGTTCCCTGAAACATGATGGCTGGAGTTTTGTGAGCTTTTTTCTTTGGTATTCCGGATTGCAGGCAAGCACGCAGTTCATCGCATAATCGTTGCTGCTCCTCGACAGTACGCACAGCAACCCGGAAATAGCGGTTATCGAGCCCCTGGAAATTGTCACAGCTGCGAATAACAACCCCTTTTTTCAGTAAGTTGCACGACAGTGTAGAAGCATCCATAGTGGGATGATCAATGCGGACAAGGAGAAAATTGGCGTCGCCAGAAAAGGGATGCAGGCCACGTATTTCCTTGAGTTTTGCAAAAAGAACCAGGCGCTGCTGGCGTACATAATCGCGTGTCCGTTTAAGGAAATCGCCGTCCTGCAAGGCGCGAATACCCACCGCTTGCGCAATGGTATTCACCGACCAATCGGGGCGCAAGCGGCGCATGGCGGCAACCACTTTTTGATCTGCCAGGGCGTAGCCCAAACGCAGGCCGGGAATAGCCCAGGATTTGGTCATCGATTGGACAATGATCAGGTTGGCAGGTCGCTGCCAGCGTAGTGAATGCTCTGGGTCGGTAAAATCGATAAAAGATTCATCAACAATGAAATAATTTTGCGGACGGTTACGGATCAGTTCCCGTAACGCTTGGGTATTGCATAACTTTCCGGTGGGGTTGTTGGGATGGCCAATGACCACCAGATGGTCATCCTTCAATGTTTTCGAAAGTTGAGCAAGATTAAGTTGAAACTCGTTTTTGGCCAGCAATGGCAGGGTATCAACCTGCAAGCCCGCTGCTCCCGCCATGGCGATATAGTCCCCGTAACTTGGAGCCGGCACCAGCAAACGCTTGTGTCCCAGAATTTGCGGTAACAGATAGAGAAGTTCACTTGCACCGTTACCAACTATCACTTGATCAGGGTCAATTTGATGACGTGCGGCCAGTGCAACGACCAGTTTCTCCGCCTCAGGATCGGGGTAGTGTGCCAGAGCACTTACCTGAGCGCTGACAAGGGGGCGCAACCATTGCGGAAAACCGAGTGGATTGATACTGGCGGAGAAATCGATCAGCTCCTCCTGTGGTAAACCGCTGGTTTCACTGGCTTGGCGTAGATTGCCGCCATGCTTTGGCGCAGAATCCATCAGATCATCCCTTGATGAGCGAGAACGACAATACAGAGCACCGGTAATAATTCCATAAGTTCGCAAATTGCACCTAGGGTATCACCGGTAAAACCACCAATCTTGCGATGGCTATAGAGGCTCAGTAGCCAGCCGCCAAAACAGACAGTGGCAATAACAAACAATCCTGCTTTCCAACCCAATAGGGCAAAAGAGGGGATCAACAACACAGCCAATGCAGAGATCAAGCGCAACCAACTGAATGAGCTTCGGGTAAAAGCCGCCGTTCCTTCACGCCGTGCGTAAGGGAGCCAACTGCTGATGACCGGCAACACACATCGCCCAGCAACGGGCATCAACAGAACAACCTGCCAGCGCCAGGCTTGCGGCAATGAGAGAAGCAACATCAGTTTGAGCAGCAGAATGAAAACAATTGCCGTGACACCCATGGGACCAGAGCGACTGTCCTTCATGATCTCCAGCATCCGCTCCCGTCCTCGGCTACTGAAAAATGCATCGGCACTGTCAGCCAGACCATCCAGGTGCAACGCACCTGAAATAGAGATCATTGCCAGTAGTAGCAACACACTGGCAACCGGCACAGGCAACAGCCAGCACAGAACGAGATCCACAACCACCATCAGCAAGCCGATCAGCAACCCCACCAGAGGGTACCAGTCGGGGCTTTTGAGAAAGCTGGCTTCATCACCACACCAGGACTCTGGAACCGGCAAAATGGTGAGAAAACGGAGAGCTGAAAAGAAAGGTTTTAGATTCATTCCAATAACAGCCTGCTATTTCGCTTCAGATACAGCGGCTTCACTGAATGTCGCCATCTCAGTTAATATACCAACGGCACCTTCAACCAGATTCATGGCAACCGCAGCTCCCGTCCCTACTCCAAGACGAAACTGCAGATCAAGAAGAGGCTCTTTCTTCAGATCGGCCAGTGCGGCAACTTGGCCTTTTTCGACACTGCGGTGTGCTGCGATCATGTATTCCCTGCTTTTGGGAGCCAATCGGCCAGTCAGCAAAGCTCCAGCCGTTGAGATAAAGCCATCTATGACAATTGGTTTTTTCAAAGCAGCTGCACCCAGAACCAGACCCGCAATGCCGGCAATTTCAAAACCACCCACTTTGCTCAGCACATCAATCGGGTCGGAAGGATCAGGATTATTGAGGGCCAGAGCCTTTTCAAGAATTTTAATTTTATACTCCAGTTGCGCATTATCCAACCCGGTTCCCCTCCCGACAACCTCTGCAACCGGCATCTGACAAAGGGTTGCAACTATTGCACTGCTCGGAGAAGTATTTCCGATACCCCTATCACCGGTACCAAACAGATCGGTGGAATCGGCAAGTTCCTGCGCGACACTGATACCAGCTTCAAGGGCACGGACAGCTTGATCCCGATCCATAGCCGGACCTTCAGCAAAATTGTCTGTTCCGGCAGCAATCTTCCGGTCAAGGATATTCCCGCCAGCAGCCAGAGCAGAAAGATCACCTGCAACACCCATATCGACAACTTTGACATCGGCACCAGCTTGTCTGGCGAGTACGTTAATCCCTGCAACACCGTTGACAAATCCACGCACCATCTCCACGGTAATCTTTTTTGGAAAGAGGCTGACACCCGCATCGGTAATACCATGATCCCCAGCCATAACAACAATGGTCTTGCGCTCAACACTGGGGCGCACCGAACCACAAATACCTGCCATATCCAAAGCCAGATCCATCAGTCGGCCCAACGCCCAGTGCGGCATAATCAACTGATCCAAACGCTCTTTTGCCTGCGCACGAACAGTTTCATTTTGCCCCTCAATAGCATCTATTGTTTCTTTCAGTAAATTCAATTTTGGCCTTTACGCCCCTTTCAACGTGAGTGGAATGCCAGAGACCATAAATATAGCCTCATCTGCCAGCTTTGCGATGGTCCGGTTGCAACGTCCGAGACAATCCCGGTAGTGCCTGGATACAGAATCGGCAGGCACCAACCCCATTCCCAGTTCATTGCTTACAAAAATGATCGTCTGTTTCCTTTTCCGGCAAATATCGACCAGTTCCGTGCATTGCGTACTGATTATCTGCTCGGTAAGGTGATCGCCCTTTTTCTCCGCTTCGTAGAGGAGGTTATTAACCCACAAAGTCAGGCAATCGATGAGGAGAACATCAAAGTCCCATGCCTTCTCAACCGCACCAGCAAGATCCAGTGGCGCTTCGATTGTCTTCCATTGCCGATGGATTCGCTGCTGTTGATGTAGCGCAATACGTTGCTCCATCTCCGTATCAATGTGTGGGCAGGTGGCCAGATAAGCCCGTTTTCCGGGCAAACTTTCTGCGAGTTTCTGGGCATAATCGCTCTTACCGCTACGACACCCACCGCTGATATAAATCAAGTTAGCCCATGCCATAATTCAGTCCCGTGAGAACAGCGGTTGTATCAATGATTTTTACTGTGCTGAGTGAGCCGCGCGCCACTTCAAACATGAATTGTCGATCGGGATCAAGTTGTAGCAAAAGAGTCAGAAGGATACGAATCACACCGCCATGCGTCACCAGCAGAAGATGGTTACCCTCCACATTTTTCAGCCACAGGAGATACCTTTGCAAACGCTCCATAAACTCCACCACCGAATTACCTTCGGGAAAAGAAAAATCCAGCGGGTTACTACACCAATCCGCCGCCTTTTGAGGATCATCACCTTCAATCTCTGCGAAACTGCGCCCTTCCCAACGGCCAAAATCGATCTCCCGCAAAGCATCATGCATCTCAATTTCAACCCCTTTGTTTCCTGCCAGGTTCAAAGCGGTTTGTTGTGCACGCAACAGCGGGCTACAAAAACATCGGTCAACAGGAAGGGACGAAAGCCTGTCTGCCAACCAGGCACTCTGCTCCCTTCCACGATCATTAAGCTCCACATCGGTGGTTCCTAAATATATTCCGGAACGGGCTTTTACTTCCCCGTGACGAACAAAATGGATAGTCTTTTCCACAAAATTTCCCAAAAAAATCCCGGAGCCTGTAATCGAGGCTCCGGGATACCGTATATTATCCTTGGATTTGTCTGCCTGAGTTCTCATTCCGCGGAGTACAGGTAGTGTTGGCTTAATAGGGGGTAAGTCTCTGACTTCCAAAGAGAATTTTCTCTGGTCACAGTGGCGGGTCCGTGACGGATCTGCACCGTCTTCCTTCCCTCTATGCCATTATTTTTAGTATTCGTAAATTAGAGAGTAAAAGAAACACTTCTGCAAGAAAAAAATTCAACTCCTGTTCAAACTCACGAATCAAGTCTCCAATCGGGATCTGCTCAGGTACCACAACTATAGATTCTCTGCCTGTTTCTAACAGTATTGATAAAAGGTGGTGACTTCATCCTTTTTTCAGTTATCGTCGCCTAAATTTTCAGATGCTCTCAATTGAGCTTAATAGGGAACGCGGTGTGAATCCGGGACGGGCTCGCCGCTGTAACTGGGGACGAACGTTGCATGATGTCACTGTTTGCTGAACGCAGATGGGAAGACGCAACCAGTAGGATGAACCAGAAGTCAGAAGACCTGTCTGAAAAATATAAAGAGCCTGCCTCCGTGGTCAAGGGGTAAGAAAGCTCAGACTTATTCGTGGAAAATCAGGGCATCCCCGAATCAATATTTATTGGTTCGGGGATTTTTTTGCCTGACAGGCATCTCCGAAGCTAAGGAGGTCAAATGTTTTTCAACGGACAAGGCTGATGGCGTCGCAAAAAGTCCGCCCTACTGCGTTGCAGCGTTTTTTCAGGACCTCGACATACCATATGTATGCCTTCACCCCTGAAAAACCACTACGCCTTGTAGGTCGAAATTTTTGCTTAGCCATCTCATGACTTTTTGCGAGTGCATCAATATTGAGAGTTTGTAGCGGCCGTTCAGTATGCCCGGGACCCGTTGGAACAGGACCTGATCCCGGCCGGTTTCCGGGGACCGGTGGCCGACTCGGTTTGCCTGGCGGCATGGCTGGGAGTCCCGTTGATCTTCGGCGCGGACTACCTGCGAAAACGGTTGTGCCTGCACGGTTGTAATGTCCATGATGTGCAAAGTAACCAGCTGGTAGAAAAAAGCCATCTCCCGGTTGGTTTTTCAACGTTCTGTTAGTGCGATGAAGGTACACATCGATACACTTACAGAATAACAGGAGGAAGATTTATCTTCATGGCAGGAAGGCACCTGATACTTTATGAGTAAATCCATTGAAATTATCGGTACGGAATCTTTAGGGGTCCGGGGCTTGAGTTGTTTTGTTAAGGTGGGAAAACGGCGGATCTTAATTGATCCGGGAGTGGCCTTGGGATATATACGTCACGGCTTACTTCCTCATCCACTCCAAGTTGCAGAAGGTGAACGAGTACGACAACGGATCATCGAGGCATTGACAGAGGCAACGGATGTTGTGTTCAGTCATTTCCACGGTGATCATGTGCCTCTCCGGAAGGCGAATCCATACCAGCTGGCAATTCGGCATCTCCCGGTAACCTTTCAGAATGTTTGCTGTTGGAGTAAATCAATGGACTCTCTTGGAGAGAAAATGAAACAGCGCGCCCAAGATTTAAGGGAACTCCTGGGCCCGAATTTCCATGTGGCTGAGGGCCTCTCAGCTGGCCCCATGACCTTCTCAAAAGCCATGCCGCATGGGGCCAAAGGCAGTAATCGAGGCACTGTTATGATGACTCGAATTAATCTGGGCGATAAAGTTTTTCTGCATACATCGGATATTCAGTTGTTGGATTCTGCTACCGTTGATTTTATTATCGCCTGGCAGGCAGATATAGTCCTTGCTGCGGGACCACCACTCTATATTGAGACACTCACAGATGAGCTGCGTACCGTAGCATGGCAGAACGCCCTGCGTTTGGCGACTACTGTGGATATCCTCATCCTCGATCATCACCTCATGCGTGACCGACAGGGGCTCAAATGGCTGGACGCTCTTTCCGCAGAGGCTGGAAAACAGGTATATTGTGCAGCTGATTTTATGGGCAGAAAACGTCTTCTCCTCGAGGCCGAAAGAGCTGCACTCTATGAGACAATGCCTGTGCCGGCAAGCTGGCATGAGGATTACGCCCAAGGATTGATCCATGCCGGCGAAGAAGAATCTGAACATAACCATTAATTTATGACAATAACCCCTTCCGGAAAGAACTAAAGAAAGTTGTTGCTACCTTCAAGCACCTGGGAGAGAAACATGTTGGTCCCTCTCATTGTTCGGGAGAATTGGCAAGACAAATATTTGAAGAAGAATACCGAGAATATTATAAATGTCGGTGTTGGGAAACGCATAAGCGGTGAGGAGTTACCATAAAATTAATCACTGCCCTGTTGGGAAAAAGTCATTAAAGGATTATTCAGCTATGAGTTCATCTATGATTACATTTGGTCCAGTTCCCTCTCGACGCCTTGGCCGTAGCTTGGGAATTAACAATATTCCTCCAAAGGTATGCTCTTACTCGTGTGTATATTGCCAGGTTGGCAGGACGGATAAGATGCAGATTACCAGGCAACCATTTTATGAGCCAGAGACCATTTTGACGGAGGTTAAAAGGAAGATAAGCAGGGCTAAGGAGTTGGGGGAATCCATTGATTTCCTGACCTTTGTCTCTGACGGCGAACCGACGTTGGATATAAACCTCGGCAGGGCAATTGACCTGTTACGGCCTCTGGGAGCGAAGATTGCGGTGATCAGCAATGCCTCACTCCTCTGGCAGGAAAACGTCAGAAATGATTTGGCTAAAGCAGATTGGGTTTCTCTCAAGGTAGATGCCGTATCAATAGATGTCTGGCGGCGCATTGACCGGCCCCATCGCGGCCTGAATCCAGCCATCATCTTGGAGGCGATGCTTCGGTTTGCTGAAGAATATGAGGGAGAGTTGGTCACAGAGACAATGCTTGTTCGCGGCGTTAATGACAGCCCGGATGATATCAAAAAGGTGGCCGACCTGTTGGGGCAGCTTAACCCGGTCAAGGCATATCTGTCGGTTCCCACAAGGCCGCCTGCCGAGAGGTGGGTATCTCCTCCTGCTGAAAATGTCCTGAACATGGCCTATCAAGTTGTCAGTAAGAGCGTTGAAGATGTTGAATGTTTGTTTGGCTATGAGGGCAATTCTTTTTCTTTATCGGGAAATGTCGAGGAGGACCTGTTAAACATTGTTGCCGTACATCCAATGCAGGAGGAGGCGGTGCGCAAATTTCTGGCAAAGGCCGGGGCTGACTGGTCCCTTATTGATGCCCTGGTCGTTCAAGACCGTATCTTTGCAACTGATTATGAAGGGAAGAGGTTTTATCTGCGCCGGTTAAAAAAAATCGTAGCCACTTAAAGTCCTGCTGTGATGGTCACACCGGCGCAACTTTTTTGAAAGGAATGGTTCATGGGAGATAGAAAAATGAATGGGCAAAAATCGAAAAACGGAAAACAACAAAAAAAGCCCTCATTGCAACAGGCACTGAAAAAGAGCAGCCTTGCTTTCTGGGCCATGTCCCCCATGCTTATCGGTGTTATCGGCCTGGTCGGGCTCTTCCAGGTACTGGTAACTCCCAAGGTCCTCACCTCTATTTTTCGTGATAATGCGCTAGTCGACACCTTGATCGGCACCTTGGTCGGTGCGACCGCTTCCGGTAGTCCCGTGGTCGGTTATATGTTCGGCGGTGAATTGCTGGGACAGGGAATTTCCCTCTATGCGGTGAGCGCCTTTATCCTGTCCTGGGTAACGCTGGGTTTTGTCCACCTGCCGGCCGAGGCCGAGGTGCTTGGTTTTTCTTTTACTTTCTATCGCAATATTCTGGCCTTTGTCTTCACTGTGATCATTGCAGTCCTGACCTCCGTCACCATACAGGCACTGATATGAAAGAAAAAGAAAAGCCCTTTGCCTTCCGCGGCAAGTTCTTTGCTCTTCTGGTTCTCGCCGTCTATATCGGTCTTTTTTTCTTCGATAGCCACACCGCCCTGCCGGCCCTGCAGAAAAGCGCCCGGGTTGTGTTGAAAATTCTGCCGATATTTGCGGTTGTCATCGTCTTCACTGCCCTTCTTAACTATTTCTTGCAGCCAAAACAGATTGTGAAACATCTCGGGGAAGAAAGCGGTGCAAAGGGCTGGCTTGTCGCCTCATTTGCCGGGGTGATCAGTCACGGGCCCATGTATGCCTGGTATCCGATGATCGAAGATATGCGCAGCCACGGCCTGAGGGACGGCCTGATCGTAGTCTTTTTTTATACCAGAGCGATAAAGCTCCCGCTCCTGCCGATAATGATCGACTATTTCGGTGTGATTTTCACCCTTGTCCTCTCTTTTTATATCATTATCGGTGCACTCCTGCAGGGATGGATTTTTGAACAGCTGGAACGAAAGTAGGGGTATTATCACAGCTCGTCCGATTTTTCCTGTATTTGCTGAAACATTGGAACACCTGTGGAAAAAGAACAAAGGTAACTATTCAGCACAGTACAAAAGACAGTCATTCCGGCAGGATTTTAGCCGGAATCCAGATTTTAAAAGACAGAAAGACTGGATCCCCGATAACAGCACTTAAGGGATGACAGGCGTTTTTTCCCTGATCTGATAATGCTGAATAGTTACGAAAAAAGATCTTTTGTTGCGGTAAATTATTGAAAATTCTTGAGGATGGGCTCAATAATAGTCAAGCGTAGATTTGACCGTTCGAAATGATCTTGCACGCCAAACCGGAGGCTTTGATGAGAAGGCAATTGTACTCCAGTTCACTTCGCAAAAAGCTCATCTTTTTTTCCGTGGTCTACATGCTGGGGGCCTACCTGGTCATTTCCATCACCAGTATCCTTCCCTATTACAATCATCTCAAAAAGGCTCAGGAAAACAGCCTTCTCACCACCGTCCAAGACAAAGTTGCAGCTATCGAAGAGTACCTGGCCCGCCTTACCGATATCTCCCGACAGATAAGCGGTCGTACCACGCTCCGCAAATATCTGATCGCTTACAATCTCGGGCAGGAGGACAAGGCGGCTTTGGCTGAATTGACCGCCCTCTGGCTAAAAGATTCAATGCAACCGGCAGAGGTAACCGGAATTACCCGCTTAGACAAAAACGGGGAAATGCTGGCCCAGGTCGGTCTTTCCATCCCTCCTGATCTTTGGCTGATTCCCGGCAAAACCGGTGACGAACCCCTCATTTCCGATCCCCAGGCCATCAATGGAAATTTCTACCTGATTGTCGGTTCCCCCATATTGGATGAAAAACACAACCGCATCGGAACGGACATCGTTCTGTTCAGCACCGACCGCCTGGAAAAGCTGGTCCATGAATACACCGGAATCGGAATATGCGGATGCGTAGAACACCTTATTGCCCTCGAAGTCCAGGGAATTACGCAATATTTCTTTTCCTGCCAGAAAACGGACGGGAAACGTTTTCAATCTGCGGACACTTCAATTCCTTACTATTTCGGATTAAAACGGGCATTGAATAAGGAGACCGGCATTTTCAGGTACCAGGCCCAAGGGGATTGGCCAGACACTCTTGTCGGGTTTTCTCCTATTGCCCCGACAGGCTGGGGGATGCTTGTCCTCGTGCCGGAAAAAGAACTATACGCTCCGATCCACGAAGAGCTTTTTCCCGTGGGAGCGACCATCTTCTCCCTCACAATTCTCGGCGGCATCGTCATGTTTTTCCTTCTACAGCCGCTGACGCGCAAGGTTATGGTCTATTCAACCGAACTGGAAAAACTGAACGCAGATTTGCAACTTGAAATTGCCGAACGCATGGAGGCCGAAGAGAATCTCGCCAAAAGTGAACGTCAGTGGGCGGCAACCTTCGAGGCCATCACCGACGCGGTCGCCATTGTCGATAAGAAAGGGAACATCCTGAAAAGAAATCAAGCGGCTGAAGAATTTCTCGGGGAAAGCCAACCATATCCGGAAAAAGACAAGTATTGCTGTTTTTTCGGCAACAAGGACAGAGTGAAAAGCCTTTTATTCGAAAAGATGGTTCAGACAAAAGAGCCTCAATCGGATGAAATTTACCTGCCGGAGGCCGACCGCTATTTTCATTTCTCCCTCTATCCCCTACTGGGAAGCACCGGCACCCTTTGGGGAAGCGTTCATGTGGCAAAAGAGATCACCGACCAGAAAAAGATGGAGAGACTTAAGGACGAACTCCTCTCTTCGGTCAGTCACGAAATGCGCACCCCCCTGACCGCCATGATGGGCTTTGTCGAGTTTCTGATTGAAAACGAGGTGGACCGGGACCAGCAGATCGACTGCCTTCAAACAGTCCAGAAGGAAACGGAAAAACTCAACGAACTGATCAGCAACTTTCTGGACCTGCAGCGCATGCAGGCGGAAATGGAAACGTATGACTTTAAAGCTGTCGATGTTCCGGCCCTTCTGGAAAGCAGCAGACACCTTTTCGAAAAAGCATCCAAGAAACATCAGACGACCATCGACTGCTCCTCCGGCCTCCCTCCCGTCCGTGGCGATGTGAAAAGACTCCAACAGGTGTTCAAAAACCTCATCTCCAATGCCATCAAATATTCCCCCGAGGGGGGAAAAATCATTCTGGGGGCCAGGCAGGAAGAAGATTCGGTTATCCTCTGGGTCAGCGATGAGGGGCTGGGAATTCCCCAGGAGGCCCTGGATAAGGTTTTCGGCCGATTCTACCGCGTCAACAGCGGCGCCCATTGCACCCCGGGGGGGGTCGGAATCGGTTTGGCCCTGGTTCGGGAAATCGTTAAGGTCCATGGCGGCAGCATCTGGGCCGAGAGCGTCATGGGGAAAGGGAGCACTTTTTACCTCCGGCTGCCGATAAAAATTTGACAACAGCTGGACCGTTGCTTCGACCCGTGTGGCACCAAATCATCATCACCCGTTCTGAACAGCTTTAAATAGATGCTCCGCTGATTTATGCAAGTAGGTACCAGTTTTCATCCGGAAACGGCTCTTTCCCGTGTTCTCGACATCAATCAGCACACTCTCCGGCTGTTTCGACGATTCTTGCCAAAGTTTCCTCCACCAGCGGCAATATCCCTTGCACCATAATCTCAACTCCGGCAGCCGTCGGGTGAATGCCATCCGTTTGGTTCAGCCCCGGGTTCCCGGCGACGCCGTCCAGAAAAAAAGGATAGAATGGGACATTGTGTTGCCGTGCCAGTTGGGGGTAGATGCGGTCGAACCTGGTATAATAATCTTCGCCCAGGTTGCGTGGCGCCTTCATTCCGGCCAACAGTGCCTTGACGCCGTTTTTTTGCAGGCGGGAGAGGATGCTGTTGATGTTCTGCCTGGTCTGTGCGGGGTCAAGGCCGCGCAGGGCGTCATTGGCCCCGAGGGCAACGATCATCAGATCGGGACGATCTGCCAGAGCCCAGTCGAGACGAGCCAGTCCGCCCATGCTGGTGTCCCCGGAGATCCCGGCATTGACGACGCGAAGCTGTTGCCCTCGCCGTTGCAGTGCTGCTTGCAGGCGAGCCGGGAAGGCGGTCGGCATGGCCAATCCGTAGCCGGCAGTCAGGCTGTCGCCGAGTACGACGATGCACATTTCTTTGCCGGCCGGTGGCGCCGCAAAGAGATTGCCATAACAACTGAGAAGGCTGAACAGCAGTACGATTACAGGAGTTTTCATGGCCGAGCCGATCGTTGAAATAGAGAATCTATATTTAAGTTTAGTGGGGGGAGCGGGCCAGGTCAATATCCTTCGTGGTGTCGATCTGCGCGTTGAAAAAGGGGAAACCCTCAGTATTGTCGGCCCTTCGGGGGCGGGCAAAACCACCCTGCTGATGGTTCTGGCCGGGCTTGAAAAGGTGAATTCCGGTATTATCCGGGTCGCCGGGGCCGATCTGGGAGCGTTGGATGAGGATGAACTGGCACGCTTTCGCCGTTTGCAGGTCGGCATCGTTTTTCAGTCTTTCCATTTGGTGCCGACCATGACGGCGGTGGAAAATGTCGCCCTGCCGCTGGAGTTTGCCGGTGCTGATGATGCCCTCGAGCGGGCCGCCGGCGCTCTGGCGGCGACCGGACTGGCCCCGCGCCGGAAGCATTTTCCGGGACAGCTTTCCGGTGGCGAGCAGCAACGTGTCGCACTGGCGCGGGCCTTTGTCGCCAACCCGAAACTGATCCTGGCCGACGAACCGACCGGGAACCTTGATCAGGAAACCGGCGAGAAAGTGATGGAGTTGCTGTTCGGCCTGCAGCAGAAACAGGGCACCACGCTGATCCTGGTGACCCATGATTCGCAACTCGCGACACGCTGCAGTCGCACGCTGCGGATGGCTGACGGGCAGTTTCAACCTTTGAGTGGGGTGGTGGCGTGAACGAACCGCCGGTTTTTCGTCAAGCATTACGGCTGACCCGGCGTGAACTGCGCGGCGGGTTGCGTGGCTTCGGGGTCTTCCTTGCCTGTCTTTTCCTCGGCGTTTTTGCCATCAGTGCTATCGGCAGTTTCAGCGCTGCCGCGCGTTCCGGCCTGTCGGCCGATGCCGGCGCCCTGCTCGGGGGAGATCTGGAAATCCGTCTGGCTCAGCGCCCGGTGAGCGGTGAACAGCGTGTCTTCCTCAACCAACAGGGGTTGCTTTCCGAAGTCCTGGAATTGCGCACCATGGCGGCGCATGACAATGGTACGGAACGAGCGTTGGTGGAACTGAAGGCCGTTGATGGTGTTTATCCCTTGTACGGGCAGTTGCCGATCGAGCCTCCGCAAGCGCTGGACATGGCCCTGGCCGGAGCCGGTCGGAAATTCGGCGCCCTTGTGGAAGAGAACTTTCTGCAGCGGCTTGCCCTGAAAGTCGGCGAACAGGTCCGCGTCGGTAAAGCAACTTTTACCGTGCGTGGAGTCCTGTTGGCCGAGCCGGACCGGACCCTTCGGGCTTTTCACCTGGGTCCACGGCTGTTGATCAGTCGGACCGGGTTGGCCGCAACCGAGCTGCTGCAACCGGGCAGCCTGGTGAATTATCGCTATCGGCTCAAACTGGCCGATCGGCAACAGGCCGCAATGCTGAAAGGGGAGTTACAGCGGCGTTTTCCCGATGCCGGCTGGCGGTTGCGCAGCTGGCGCGAAGCGGCCCCACGGGTCCGCTATTTTCTCGACCGGATGGGAACCAATCTGACCCTGCTCGGTCTCTGTGCCTTACTGGTTGGTGGGTTGGGGGTCTCCGGTGCGGTGCGCGGTTACCTGAACGGCAAGGTGTTACACATCGCGACGATGAAATGTCTCGGTGCCACGGGCCGGGTGATTTTTATTGCCTACCTGTTGCAGGTATTGATTCTCGGGTTCCTGGGAACCGGTGGGGGATTGCTGGCTGGTGCGGCGGTTCCCTGGTTGATCGAAAAACTTGCTGCAGGGCAGCTGCCGATCCCCTTGCAGCCGGATATCTTTCCCGAAGTATTGCTGGTTGCGGCGCTGTTCGGCTTGTTGATCTCCCTGATCTTTTCTTTAAAGGAACTGGGGATTGCTTGCCGCGTTCCTCCAGCAGTGCTGTTCCGCGGTTATCTTGACGCAGACAACAAAGGTCCGGGGGGAAAAATCTGGCTGGCGATTGCCGCGAGTGTCCTGCTGCTGGCTTTGGTTGCTTTGCTGAGCAGCAGCGACAAACGTTTGGCCGGTTGGTTTATCCTGGGTTCCGGGGGCTGCTTTTTTATGTTTCGGATTCTGGCGACCGCTGTTATCCGCCTGGCTCATCAGTTGCCGCGTCCGGGTAATCCGCGCTTACGCCTCGGCTTGGCCAACATCAGTCGCCCCGGAGCCCCGGCGGGGAGCGTCATTTTCTCCCTCGGCCTGGGGTTGACGGCCCTGGTGATGATTGCCCTGGTGCAGGTCAACCTGAACGATATGGTCGGTGAGACCATCCCGGCCGAAGCGCCGGCCTTCTTCTTTTTCGATATACAGCCTCACCAGGTTGCTCCATTCGAACAGGCGCTGGCGGGATTTTCCCGGTTGCGGATTGACCGGTCACCGACCTTGCGCGGTCGGATCACGGCGATTGCCGGGGTGCCGGTCGCAGAGGCCGACATCGCCCCGAGTGTGCGCTGGGCCGTGCGCGGTGATCGATTTTTCAGTTACCGTGCCGTTATGCCGCCCGGGACAGAGTTAAGTGCCGGGAGCTGGTGGCCGAGTGATTACCGCGGCCCGCCGCAGCTGTCGTTGACCGCCGACCTGGCCGAAGGGTTCGGCGTCGGCCTTGGTGACAGCATCACGGTAAATATTCTCGGGCGGGAGATAACCGCCACAATTGCCAACTTGCGGGTTGTTGACTGGTCCTCCCTGAAACTCAATTTTGCCCTGCTGTTTGCGCCCGGAGTCCTGGAGAATGCACCGCAGACCCATCTCGCTGCCGTATCCCTGCCGCAGCAGGATGAGGCCGCTATTTATCGTATGATTACCAATCAATTTCCGAATATCTCTGCGATCAGTACCCGCGAGGTGCTGGGGAACGTGGCACGCACCCTTGGACGGATCGGCAGGGTCTTCCAGGGGATGGCGGGGATTACCCTGCTGACCGGATTCCTGGTGCTGGCCGGGGCCGTATCGGCCGATCAGCACCGACGCATCCATGATGCGGTGATCTTCAAGGTCTGTGGTGCCACGCGCCGCGACATCCTGCTGAGCTTTGCCGCCGAGTTCATACTGCTCGGCCTGGCCGCTGGTGCGATCAGTGCCCTGACCGGAACCCTGGCCGCCTTTGCCATCCTCAAGGGACCGCTTGACGTCCCCTTTAACCTGCATCCGGAAGTGATTCTGTTGACCCTGACTGCCGGGATCGTCCTGACCCTGCTGCTCGGCCTGCTTGGGACTTGGAAAGCCTTGGGGCAAAAACCGGCCGGCTACTTGCGGCAGGAATAATGTCTGCTGTCAGTCGTCTTGACAGGTGTTATCGATCCCGTTAGCGTGACGGTCGCTATCCCACAATAAAAGCTTAAATAGTGTCCATGCGGAAACTCCGGATGGGTGCACTGCAGGTTTTAACGGAGAAACTGATGCGTAAACTTATGACCGTGCTGCTGCTGCTGATTCTGGCTGGGCTTTTTGCCTCGACCTATGTCTGTAGTTTGAAGACAGAAGAGAAATTTGCAAATCAGGTTGCACGGTTCAATCGAAGCTATCCGGGAGTCCTGCAGGTAACTGTGGATGATTATCAGCGGGGCCTGTTGGTCTCGAAGGTAAAGACTTCTTTGTCTTTACCGGGGCGGGAGCTGTTGGAGTTGCAGCAGCGGATTCGCCATTTCCCCTGGGGAATTAAAATCTGGACAGGGATTTCGAAAAATTCCCGGTTCGCAACTTTCCTGCCGGTAAAAGAGTTTTTGTTGGAAACCGATATCGGGCTGAATGGTATTGCCGACAGCACCTTTGAATTGCCGGAACTGACTTTCCAGAATGGTCAAGAAGAGCTCCAACTCACAGGGTTATCACTGCACGGGAGGTTTGACACACAGGAGAACAGCGGTGACCTGAAGCTGCTACTTGAAAGCTTGAAACTCGTTGAAAATGATAAGGTTCGGATCGATCTCGCCGGGGTAAATTTCACCAGTATTTTTCGTGAACAGCAGGGGATTCCTCTTGGTGAGGGACGTTTGCAGCTTGAGCATTTACAGGTTCAATCAGCCGAACAAGTTGGTTTCGGGTTTAATGGTTTGCAGTATGTGGTCAGCACCCTGCTGGAGAATGGGGAGTTCTCCAGTGTTCTGGATCTGAAAATTGCCGAACTCTCGTACGCGGAAGAAGAATTTTCGGCGGGCCGATTGCGAATCAAATTGTCGGGAATTGCTGTGGCGACGCTAAGAGATCTGCAAGAAAGAGTCAAACAGCTTCAGACCGATTTGCTCAGCCGGAAGCAGGATTCCCTGAGCGTGCAACTTCAGCTGTTGGGCATTTATAGTGAATTACTTCAGGAAGAACTGAGCATAGAGCTGGAGCAGCTTGTCGTGCAAACAGCAGGCGGGGAACTGTCCGGACAGGGAAAGCTTGCTTTGCAGGAGCTGCCCTCCTCCGCTTCTGCCGGCCTATTCGAGCGGTTATCAGGGGAACTACAGCTCAAGATCACAAAGGCCGCCTTTGCAGCGGGCTTCCGGCTGTTTGATAAACTGCAGCGGAAGGGTCGCTCAGTGGTTAATGCAGCAGTCTTGAATGAACAAGCTGAACAGCTGGCAGGAGCCCTGATGCAGAAGGGAATTCTTACTCGTACGACCGCTGGTGTTTATCGGCTGGATTTTACTTTTGAACGAGGACAGCTGCTGTTTAATGGGCAGGAGTTAAACAGCGAATCATATTGACAGATCGATCTGCTTGTCCGCGTAAAGACCGAAATCCTGCTTCGGGCGTGGATAGAGAATGGCCCGGCGGCCGGTCTCGTCAGTTTCTATCGCACCGACGAGGACACTGATGTTGAGGCGCAGGGCATCATCAGTCTGTTCTGTGAGTGAATTGAAACGCCTGAAGTTCAAGCGTAGTCTGTCCTGTTCGAAGACAAACCGCCCCTCGTTGTTGATTTCTTCGACAATAGCGCGACTGTCGGGACCGATCTTGATTTGTAAATCGGCAAAACGCAGAAGATATTCGGACAGTCCTGCAGAATGCACCGGAAAAAGGTTTGTCCTTTCGGAGGAGAGTTGTCGGCCCGGGCCGAGAGTGATCCCGGAACTGTGCTGACGGAGTTGCTGCAATAATTCTTCGATACTGGTCAGAGAGATTTTCAGCTTTAATAATTGGTCGATCAGAATCTCTTCAGTAATTGCCAGCCCCTGGTCCTGCATCTCTTTATCTGCTGTTGTGTAGTCGACACGAAAAACCGGGGCCAATTCTTTCAGCTGGTCGATCAGTTTGCGCATGGCTGTGAAACGACGGCGGACCGGGGATTCCTGCTCCGTTTTTGTCTCCGCTTGCGAGCGAGTGTAGCCTTCCTGCTTCGGTTGCTGGGGGTCTATACGCGGGTAGGGACTGACCGGTCCTACTTGCGGTAAAATCTCACGGGGTTTTAACGGCTTGGTTCTGATAACTTCTTCGAGCATGACTCCCTCCGTGGAATCTTTCCCTCGTCCCGTCGTGGGATAAGGTTCTTACTTCTCCCGTATCGACAGCTTTGCCGAAAAACTTTAATGAATCAAGTAATTATCCTTGAGACGATTGACTTATCGGTCCTCAGTGTTTAAATTAGCACAATTAAATGTGTGAATTTTGATCGGGAAATGCCTATGAGTGTTGGACAACCCCAGTCTGTTGAAGTCCGTCGTTTACAGGATGAGCTTGAGACCCTGATCGGTATCGGCAAGGCTCTGACCTCCCACCTGACCCTTGAGGATGTCTACAAGGTGGTGATGGAAAAGGTCGGTAAACTGCTGCGTCCGAAGGCCTGGTCACTGTTGATTGTCGATGAGGAAACCAGGGAACTCTGCTTTGAAATCGTTGTTTCGCCCGTTGCGGACAGTCTGACCGGCAGTCGCTTGCAACCCGGCGAGGGGGTGGCCGGCTGGGTCGCCGAGCATGGTGTCCCGATGTTGGTCCCGGATGTCGGTAAGGAACCCCGTTTTTCCAGCGGGGTCGACAAAAAGATCGGTTTCGTCACCCGGTCGATTGTCTGTGTGCCGCTGATCTCCAATAATCGTATTATCGGCGTTATCCAACTGCTCAACGGTGTGGGACAGGGTGAGTTTACTGAGCAGGATCAGCGCATCCTTTCGACCATTGCCGATTTTACCGCCATTGCCATTGAGAATTCCCGCCTGCATCAACGGGTGCGTGATCTGACCATCAGCGACGATTTGACCGGGCTGCACAATTCCCGCCATTTTCAGACCTTGTGTGACTACGAGATGGAACGCGCCAGTCGCTACGGCAATGAGTTGTCGATGGTCTTCCTTGATCTCGATCATTTCAAACAGGTCAACGACACCTATGGCCACCTGACCGGCAGTCGACTGCTCAAGGAGGTCGGACATCTTTTTCAGAAGATTGTCCGTAATGTTGACCATGCTGCCCGTTACGGGGGCGATGAATTTGTCATCCTTTTGCCGTCCACCGGCAAACAGGGCGCGCTGACGCTGGCGAACAACCTGCTGGAGCAATTACGCGCGACCGAATTTATCTCCGATTGCGGGCAGTCGCTACGGGTCACTGCCAGTATCGGTGTTGCCACCTATCCGACCAATGCCTGTTGTTTGCAGGAACTGATTAAACTGTCTGATGGGGCGATGTACGAAGTGAAACGCAGCAGCCGTAATGCTGTCAAGAGCGCTTGATCTGGTGGTTTGTTTTGTGTTTTCCGGAGGACGCATGCGGATTATTTCCACATTTTTTCGACAATATCTGCGCATTTCGCTGCTGATCGCTTTTTGCCTGCTGTTCAGCTCCCTGACGATGGCTGAGCCGCTGCATTTTCAAACCGGCAAGTCCGCCTTCGACAAGGGTGATT
>JAUVEB010000066.1 GCA_030595055.1 Desulfuromonadaceae bacterium | reverse complement strand
AAAATAATCATCTGAGACTGGACGAGATTCCATGCCTTAGCAAATTTGACCGACGCTGGCTTCTTTTCAGTAGCTCCGTTGTTGATCAAATGTCTATCAAAATGGTTCGCATATAACCATAAGAAGTTTTGTAATGTCTTGAGGGACGCTGTTATCTATTTATCTATTGATTCCTTAAATATCCCTGTAAACCTTCCTTGACGAGAACAATGTCAGTAGCTACAATGTGATTACTGCTGAAGCTGAAAAAGGAGGTTGTCATGACGACATTAGTTCGAATCGGAAATTCACAAGGGGTGCGAATTCCCAAGGCAATTATTGAACAAGCCCAACTCACTAACAAAGAACTGATTTTAAAAATTGTGGATGAGGGCTTGCTCATTACCCCGGTGACGAAAGCAAGAGACGGCTGGAAAGAAAAATTTGATCAGGTATTGCAGTGCAAAAATGCTGAGAATGTTGATCAAGAGTGGTTAGATGCTCCGCTCGCTGATGATGAGGAGTGGGAATGGTAGTGCCGACGGTACATCGATTTGAGGTTTGGCTCGTTCAACTAGATCCGACTCAAGGAGTTGAAATAAAGAAAACCAGACCCTGCTTAATACTCTCCCCTGACGAAATGATCTCGTTGAAAACAGCGATTGTTGCCCCAATGACTTCAAAAGGTTTTGACTTTCCGACGAGAATCCCTTGCGTATTCAAAGGAAAAACGGGGTTGATTCTTCTCGACCAAATGCGTGCAGTCGATAAATGCAGGCTCATTCAAAAGCTTGGTGTGTTACCTAAGCGCACTCAGTTCAACATAATTCAATGCCTACAAGAGCTTTTTTCTATGTAAGTGTACCTGCGCTACGTTTGTTGCTGGTGTTTTGACCTCAGTGGGAAATTCCGGGGACAGGGAAATTCCGGGGACAGAATACCTGTTTCCCATAAGTCACTATCAATAACACACGGAGGAAACTAAGGACACTCCCCTGTTTCCCGGTTTTCCTGATGACGAAGCATGTAGTAATGACAACCTAAAATTGACCACCCCGAGCGTTGGACGCAAAGCTGTGTGAGGGCCATTCTATTCTCTACTCACCGTATTCTTTTTTGCGAAACCATCAAGTTTTAGAAATATCTGTAAGGGTTGGAACCCCTGTCGACACTGTGTTGGACATGGAAAGAACGGATTATGCTACAATCGCCCTGTAGCGGTAGTGAAGTGGAAACGGAGTCTGCTTGATGGCGATAGAGACGAAGAATGATTCAATTGACGCGATCCTGTTTGATCTGGACGGGACTCTCCTCAGGGTGCAGATGACGGAGTTCATCCCGCAATATATCGAAGGTTTGGCCGCTTATTGTCGTGATTGGGTGAAACCACGGAAGTTTGCCAAGGGAATGCTTAAGGCCATCCGCGAGTTGATCCAGTGTGATGGTGATGGGATGACGACCAACGAACAGCGGGTTTTTGCCACCTTGCATCAGCAGTTGGCAGTCCCGGAGGAGGCTTTGCGTGAAGCGTTCAGCAGCTATGAGCAGAATGGTCTGGAGAGTTTGCGGGGGCTGGTAAAACCGATTCCGTTGGCCAGAAAAATTATTGAAGAATGCCTGGCGAAAAATATCCCGCTGGTTTTGGCAACCAATCCGGTTTTCCCGGAGTTTATGATTCGGGCCCGGTTACGTTGGGGGGGGTTGGCGGATGTCGGTTTTCAGCATCTGACCAGTTATGAAAACAGCTGTTACTGTAAGCCGCACGCAGGTTATTTCAGTGAAGTTGCCGAACAATTGGGAGTCGCCCCGGAAAACTGTCTGATGGTCGGCAATGATACCAGCCACGATCTTTCGGCTGCCGCCGTGGGAATGAAAACCTATCTGGTTGATACCTGGATTGTCGAACGGGAAGAGGCCGAATGGCCTTGTGACAATCGCGGAGATCATCAGGCTCTGCAATGTTTTCTCCAGCAAACCTTGCTTTGAATCGATTGTCAAAATAGATATCAAGTTGTTTTTACAGGAAAATTGAGAATATTGCTTGAAATTTTGAAAAAATATTAATAAACTCGCTTAAAGTTTGTACGTTTGTCTTTTAAGCTTTCTGCCGAGAGGCTGGAGGTTCAGATTATGGCAAGACTGGTGGAAAATCCCGATCTCGCATTTCGATTGGCCCGGGCGATTGTTTCGGATGTTGCTCTCTACAATCAGGATAAGGTCGCTGCCGGGATCAAGGACGACAGTATTTTTGAGTTGCTGGAGGACGAGCTGGAGGAAGGGCGTGAGCACTTCTTTTCCCGTGTTTCACCAGACATGGAAAATCGTGAGCATCTCTACGAGCGAGCCATTGTCGATGTGATGATCAAGCAGGCCGGCAAAATCGAGAGTTCTATCTGGTAAATGGAGCCGGTGCAACAACTGACCTTTCCCGAAGATCGCTCCGCTGAACGGCTCGACAGCTTTCTTGCCGAAAGTCTTCCTGAACTGAGTCGCTCGCAAATCAAAAAGATGATCAGTGCCCGGCAGATTCTGCTGGATGGTGCCCCGGCTAAGGCGAGTGTTAAACTCAAAGGCGGCGAACTGATTGTTATTTCCCGCCCTGAGCCTGAACCGATCAAAGCAATTCCGGAAGATCTTCCCCTCAAAGTTCTCTACGAAGATGCGCATTTGATCGTAATTGACAAAGCGGCCGGGATGGTGGTACACCCCGCTGCCGGACATTATCGTGGAACCTTGGTTAACGCTCTGTTGCACCATTGTCAGGACCTTGCCGGGATCGGGGGTGAACTGAGACCGGGGATCGTTCACCGGATTGATAAAGATACCTCCGGGGTTCTGGTCGTCACCAAGACTGACCGGAGCCATCAGCATCTGGCAGAGCAGTTTAAGCAACATACCGTCAGGCGACACTATGTCGCCTTGGTCTGTGGTGAGGTCAAAAGGCTGACCGGAACCGTCGATCAGCCGATCGGGCGGCACAATCTGCAGCGCAAAAAAATGAGCAGCCACACCCGCCGTGGGAAAAGGGCGGTGACTCGTTGGAAAGTGTTGAGACGGTATCCGGAAGATCATTTGACACTGGTTGAGTGTACGCTGGAAACCGGCCGAACCCACCAGATTCGGGTACATTTTTCCGAAATGAATCTGCCTTTGCTGGGGGATCCGCTCTATGGTGGTCGCAGCCGGATAAAAAGCCTCTCGGATCCAGTTCTTCGGGCGTTGGCCGCCAAGCTTTCCGGTCAAGCTCTGCATGCCGGAGCGCTCGGTTTTGTGCATCCGGTGACGGGAGAATATCTGGAGTTTTCCAGTGAACTTCCGGATGTTTTCAATGCGATCGTGGTGTATTTGGAGCAGAAGTATGCCGACCCGCAACCTGCCGGGCGGTCAGATTAAATGGGGATTGCTATGAAACTTGTACGACAGGGAAAGATTTCTTACCTGAAACCGACGACAGTCGGCACCGGGCTGGTGGCCGGATTCAGTACCCGCAACGGCGGGACGAGTAGAGCCCCTTACAATTCGCTGAATCTCGGTTTACATACCGAAGATCAGCCGGCGAATGTTGAGGGGAACCGCTCGACCTTCACCCGCAGTTTCGATCTGCAACCTCACCAGCTGCTGACGGTTAAGCAGGTACATGGCAAGGACCTGCTGCTGATCGATGAGCCCAATCTCGATCTGAGCCATTTTCTGTCTCTTGAGGTTGATGCCATCGTCACGAATCAACCCGGTTTCATGTTGGGAATTCTGGTGGCCGATTGTTTCCCGGTTTTGCTCTGGGATCAGCAAGCTCGGGTTGCTGCCGCGGTGCATGTCGGCTGGCGCGGGGCGGCAAGCGGGATTCTTGCCCAGGTTGTGGAAACGATGGTCGAGCATTTCGGCTGCCCGATCGATAAGCTGCAAGCGGCTGTCGGTCCGGGGATCGGCGCACACAAATATGAGGTTGATCGACCGGTTCGGGATGCCTTCCGGCAAGGAAGCGGTTTTTGGAACGAAATAGCCACTGAGGTCAGTCTTGGCCACTGGCAGTTGGATCTTGCTTTGAGTTGTCGTTTGCAGCTTGAGCAGGCCGGGTTAAAACCACAGGGGGTTGAGGTGGTGGCCGAGTGTACCTGCTGTCACCCGGAACTGTTCTTTTCTTATCGGCGTGACAAAGGGGAAACCGGGCGGCAGTTAGGCTTTATAAAGCTGCCATAAATAAGACGGAACGAATGTAAAAGGGCTGCTGACGCGGCCTTTTTTTATTGGTTTGCCCGACGGGGCGGGCAAGTTCGGTCGGTGACAAGAAACAGGCGTCGCGTACAACGCATTCAAAAGTGCTATTTGGAAGGGGCGCTTCTCCCCACCGTCAACGGGCAGAAGAACGGATAGCCTCCTGGTTATCTGTTGAGATGGATGAGGTGAACCTGATAAGGTTACTTCGCCCTGCTTGATGAGAGGTGGCTCCGGTCGTTCGGTATCCGCAAATAAGGCGGGGTCTGAGAGTGTCGATGAAATTATCCCAGTTAGAACAGTCGATCATCAATACCGTTTCACCTGAAACAAGTCGACTGTTGGTCGCAGTTTCCGGCGGAGTTGATTCGGTTGTATTATTACATGCCTTGCGGTCGCTCGCGGAATCCCTGAATCTTGCCCTTCAGGTTGCACACCTGGATCATCAGATTCGCCCTGAAAGTGCTGCCGATGCTTCTTTTGTGGCAGCTCTCTGTGCTCAATGGGATATCCCCTGTCATCTTGAATCCTGTAACGTTCCGGCGTTGGCAGAGCAAAACAAGTTAAGTCTCGAAATGGCCGGACGGCAGGCACGCCGGGAGTTTTTGCAACGGCTGGCGGAAAAGATCGATGTGAACCTGGTTGCTCTTGCTCACCACCGGGATGATCAGGTTGAAACTTTTATGTTGAGATTGCTGCGCGGCAGCGGCCAGAGTGGTCTGGTTGCCATGCGTGTTCATCAGGGCATCTGGTGGCGGCCATTATTGGCTTGCAGTCGTCGACAGATTCTTGATTATGCACGGCAATATAAGCTCAGTTGGGTTGAGGATAAAAGCAATAATGACCCGGCTTTTTTACGTAATCGACTGCGCGCGCAGGTGATACCGCAACTGTTTGAAATCAATCCCCAATTTGATGCTCGGATTGCCGCCTTAAGCGGACAATTTCAGCGTGAAGAAGATTATTGGCAGGAGCAGATCGGAGAGAATTTTGCCACCCTGCTGGTGTCGCGCGACGATGGTTTGCGCCTCGACAGAACGGCCCTTCTGTCTCTGCACCCGGCACTGCGATTCCGTTTGTTTCGTGAGGCATTGCGTCAGGTTCGTGGGGATTTACAGAAAATTGGATCGACCCACCTTCAGGCGATTGAGAACCAGCTGACGGGTCGGCGGAGTCAGGCTCAACTTGATCTGCCGGGGTGCTGGGTCGCACGTCGCTACGAGATTCTGTGGCTGAGGGCGGTTGCTCCGGAATTGCCGGAGCCTTTTGACCTGCCTCTATCAATCCCGGGTGAGCTTGAACTCCCCGATGGACGCGTGCTCTGTGCTTCTTTGCAGGATGAGCCAGAAGGGGAGTCGCTGAATGTTGTCGAATTTGCTTTTGCAGATCTATCGCAACCGTTGCAGCTGCGCAGTTGGCGGGCCGGTGACCGGTTTGAGCCACAGGGGATGTCCGGGCACAAACGATTAAAGCGCTTTTTTTCTGACCATCGGGTTGAACTTGAAGAGCGTTTAAAGGTCCCTCTGCTGGTCAGTGAAAAGACAATTTTGTGGGTTGTTGGAAGGCGGCGTTCGCGACATGCCGTTGCCGGACATGACTCGGGGAAAATCCTGCGTTTGGAACTGCTTTGACGGGGGCGAAAAAACGGACAATAAACTTGTGATACCACGTTCTTTTATGGTAGTTCTTTCTGCTGATTCCACGCAATTATGTTCAATTATGTTGATGTCCGGATGTGAATCAAAATCTATATAAGACTTCATAGGGGGTCCTGTGAGCCAATTTCAAAAAAATTTAGCACTATGGCTGGTCATTTCGCTGTTGATGATCATGCTTTTCAATATGATGGCACAGCGTGAGAACGAGCAGACGCCGATCAATTATACTGAATTTTTGACGGCTGTTGATTCCGGTCAAGTCGTCAGTATTGTTATTCAAGGATCGCAGATTAATGGTGTTTACGAGGATGGTGGCAAGTTTCAGACTAATGCTCCGCCGGATATGCAGCTGATTCCTGAATTGAAGGAAAAAGGCATCATCATTGAGGCCAAGCCGGTGGATGATCAGGGTTTTTGGTTTACCCTGCTGATTTCCTGGGGGCCGATTCTGTTATTGATTGCCGTCTGGATTTTCTTCATGCGCCAGATGCAGTCCGGTGGCGGTAAGGCGATGAGCTTCGGTAAAAGCAAGGCCAAGCTGCTGACGGATACTCAGGGGCTGGTGACCTTTAAAGATGTGGCCGGTGTTGACGAGGCCAAGCAGGAGCTGGAAGAGGTTGTCGAGTTTCTCAGGGATCCGAAGAAGTTTACCAAACTGGGTGGCAAAATTCCCAAAGGTGTGCTGCTGGTCGGTGCTCCGGGAACCGGAAAAACCCTGCTGGCCCGCTCGGTTGCGGGTGAGGCCGGGGTTCCTTTCTTTACCATTTCCGGTTCCGATTTTGTCGAAATGTTTGTCGGCGTCGGGGCCAGCCGGGTTCGTGATCTTTTTGTGCAGGGGAAAAAGAACGCTCCCTGTATCATCTTTATCGATGAAATTGATGCGGTCGGTCGTCATCGCGGTGCCGGTCTCGGTGGTGGCCACGATGAACGTGAGCAGACCCTTAACCAGTTGCTGGTTGAGATGGATGGTTTCGAGTCGAATGAAGGCGTCATTTTGGTGGCCGCAACCAACCGTCCCGATGTTCTCGATCCGGCTCTCCTGCGCCCGGGTCGTTTTGACCGTCAGGTGATGGTTCCGCACCCCGATGTCAGGGGCCGCTTGAAAATTCTGCAGGTTCATTCCCGCAAGGTTCCTCTGGAGGAAAATGTCGATCTCGGAGTTGTCGCAAAAGGAACTCCGGGCTTCACGGGTGCCGACCTGGCCAATCTGATCAACGAAGGCGCACTGCTGGCGGCACGCTCAAATAAGACCCAGGTCGGTATGGACGATTTGGAAGCAGCCAAGGACAAGGTTCTGATGGGGGCCGAGCGGCGTTCAATGGTGATTACCGCAGAAGAGAAAAAGGTCACTGCTTACCACGAGGCCGGTCACGCCCTGATCTCCCTGTTGACTCCCGGTTCCGATGTCGTGCACAAGGTATCAATCGTGCCGCGCGGGCGGGCCATGGGCGTTACCATGTACCTGCCGGCCGAGGAGAAATACAACGAAACAGCCAAGGGCCTGCATATCCGTATTCGTTCCCTGCTCGGTGGCCGGATTGCCGAGGAGCTGACTTTCGAGTCGGTGACCACCGGCGCCAGTAATGACCTTGAGCGGGTGACCGCTATCGCCCGGAAAATGGTCTGTGAGTGGGGGATGAGCGAAAAGATCGGCCCTCTGGCCTTCGGTGAGAAAGAAGGGGAGGTGTTCCTCGGTCGCGACATGGGGCATGTGAAAAACTACAGTGAGGCGACCGCGATTGACCTGGATAATGAGATTCGCCGGATTGTCTACGAAAACTATGATATTGCGCGCAAGGCAATTGAGGGCCATCAGCAGCAACTGATTGATCTTTCGGAAGCATTACTGGAAAAAGAAACCCTCGAAGGAGTTGAAGTTCGTGAAATTGTCTTTCCGGACGGTGAGCCCGACTACCTGAAACCGAAAGCAGAAGAGGAACCGTTCAAGTTTGAGACAGATGAAGAGGCCGAAGATGAGGTGCCTCAAGCAGCCGCACCGGTGGTCGCCGGTGAACCCGAGGAGAAATCTGAGGAAAAACCCGAAGCGTGATCCGGTCGCCGGTTCAGCAGCTGCATGGGCGGGATTGCCTGCTCGATTTATCGCGCCCCTGTATCATGGGGGTACTCAATGTTACGCCGGATTCATTCTCCGATGGCGGCCGCTTTGTCGCCCCTCAGGCTGCACTGAAGCAAGGTTTGGCAATGCTTCAGGAGGGCGCCGGGCTTTTGGATGTTGGTGGTGAGAGCACCCGGCCGGGTGCTCTTGCCGTTTCGGCGGATGAAGAGCTGGCACGGGTGCTGCCGGTGATTGAAGCATTGCGCCGCGCAACCGATCTGCCGATCTCAATCGATACCGGCAAAGCGCTTGTCGCCCGGGAAGCGATTGCTGCCGGTGCGAACTTCATTAACGATATCAGTGGTTTGACATTTGATCCGGAAATGGCGACGGTTGCTGCAGAGAGCTCTGCCGGTCTTTTTCTCATGCACACCCGGGGCTGTCCCGAGGTGATGCAGCAAAATACCGAATATATCAGTCTGCGTGATGAAGTTTCTACCAGTCTGCAACGAAGTATTGAGGATGCCTTAGCGGCCGGAGTTGAGAAAAAGCGACTGGCCGTTGACCCGGGTATCGGTTTTGGCAAAAGTGCCCTGGGGAATCTCGAACTGTTACACCACCTCGATGAATTGCATTGTTTCGGATGCCCGGTGCTGCTCGGAACTTCCCGGAAGAGTTTTCTCGGCCGGATACTACCGCAGGACGACCCGCTGGAGCGTTTGTACGGAACCTTGGCTACGGTTGCCTTAGGCGTTCAACAGGGCGTGCAACTGTTTCGGGTTCACGATGTGCGACCCGCTCGTGACGTCGCAATGGTCGCTTGGGCTATTCGTGAGAAAAAACTGACCTGATTCTCTTTTTCCCCTGTTTTATTGCAGGGTTTGCTGTTAATCTCCTGTTTGTCTCGTCCCTTTTGTTTAATCGCTAGGCGCTGCAATGTTTGACGTTTTTGTCAATATACGTCTTCTTGATCTGCTCGATATCAGCCTTGTTGCATTTATCATCTATCGGATCATCATTCTGATCAAGGGAACGCGGGCGGTGCAAATGCTGCTCGGTCTGGCGGTTATTCTTGTCGTCTATGTCGCCTCACGGGTTGGTGACCTGCACACGCTCCATTGGTTTTTGAGCAACTTCCTCTCCTCGATCATCTTGGTCATCGTGGTCATCTTCCAGCATGATATTCGTCGCGCCCTGATGCATGTCGGCCGCAATCCTTTTTTTGGCGGTATGACTTACCGGGAAGAATCGGAAGTTATCGACGAACTGGTGAAAGCCTGTGTGGCATTGGGTAATCGTAAAATCGGCGCCCTGATTGCCATCGAACGGGAAACCGGAATCAAGGATATTCTTGAATCGGGAACACGGATTGATGCGCGGGTGTCCAGTGAATTGATCCGGGCGATTTTTATGCCGGCGTCACCGATTCATGACGGAGCCCTGGTCGTTCAACAGGGTCGCTTGACTCGGGTGGGGTGTTTTCTTCCCCTGACTCAGAGCAGAGATGTCAGTAAGGCTTTGGGGACACGTCATCGGGCGGCGATCGGCTTGACCGAACTGGTGGATGCTGTTGTGATCATTGTTTCCGAGGAGACCGGTAAGATCTCAGTGGCGGTCAACGGCGGCATGACCCGGAACCTGGATACCACCAGTCTGAAGAAGGTTCTCGGCCGTTTGCTGGAACCGCGCAAAGGCAAGATTGCCGACCGGAAAAAGAAGAAAGGGAGCTGATATGTTCAGGTTGTTGACAGAAAACTGGACACTGAAGCTGCTCTCGCTGGTTTTTGCGCTGGTCCTGTGGATGTTCATTATGGGTGAGCGACGACAGGAGGTTGGTTATCGAGTGCCGCTAGAATTGCAGAATATCCCGGTGGGGTTGATGGTTGCCAACGAGGTGCCGAGCCTTGTCGATGTGCGGGTCAGCGGTCCGCGGACACTGTTGATGAAGATCAGTCCGAATGACATCAGCATCATGGTTGATCTGGCCGACCTGCAACCGGGGTTGACCACCTTCAAGCGCTTGGAAGAGCGTTTGAATCTGCCCGGCGGTCTGCGGGTGACGCGGCTTTCTCCATCGTTTATCGATCTCAAGCTGGAACGGATCAGGCAGAAACGGGTGCCGGTAAAGATTGCCCTGGTCGGCGAACCGCTGGAAGGTTACCGGATCGGCAGTGTGCAGGCAGTGCCGGAACGGGTCTTGATAGAGGGTGCTGAATCAGAATTGAAAAGCGTTCGTGAGGTGACGACGGAACCGATTGATTTGAGCGGTGTTAATGAGGGGTTCTCGTTGATTGTTCCTCTGGAACATTCGGGGACTTATATCTATTTTAAAACAGAAAAAACTACCGAGGTGCAGGTGGAAATTCAAGCCGTAGAAGCTGTTCCCGGTCCGGTTGATGGGTCTGAGGATCAACCGAGGGGTGAATAGGACGGAAGGGGATAAAAACTGATGGAGAAGAAACTGTTCGGCACCGATGGGGTGCGTGGTGTCGCCAATATTGAACCGATGACGATTGAAATGGCGATGCACCTGGGGCGTGCCGTGGCTTATGTTTTTAAAAAAAATGCCAGCCGTCGCTATCGGGTGGTGATCGGCAAGGATACGCGCCTGTCCGGGTATATGATTGAAAATGCCCTGGTTGCCGGGATCTGTTCCATGGGGGTCGATGTCCTCCTGGTTGGGCCCTTGCCAACCCCTGGTATTGCTTTTATTACCACGTCGATGCGTGCGGATGCCGGAGTGGTGATCAGTGCCTCGCACAACCCCTATCAAGACAACGGCATCAAATTCTTTTCCAGCGACGGGTTCAAGCTTCCGGATGATTTGGAGTTGAGAATTGAGGATCTGATTCTCAACAACCGGCTCAATGAGCTGCGGCCGATCGCGGACGATGTCGGTAAGGCCTATCGGATCGATGATGCTGTCGGCCGTTATGTGGTTTATCTGAAAAACAGTTTTCCGCGAGATCTCGACCTCCAGGGACTGCGGATCGTCCTCGATTGTGCCCATGGAGCAGGTTACAAGGTGGCCCCGGCGGTTTTGACAGAATTGGGGGCTGAGGTTATTCCGCTCGGGGTCGAACCGAACGGTATGAATATCAATGATGGTTGCGGTTCAATGCATCCCGAAGTTATGGCGGAGAAGGTATGTGAATACCGGGCCGATCTCGGTATCGCCCTCGACGGTGATGCTGACCGGGTGATTTTTGTCGACGAAAAGGGGGATGAGGTCGATGGTGATCACATCTTGGCGATCTGCGGAAGCGAGATGATTAAATCCGGGCAACTGGCAAAAAACACGGTGGTTGCAACGGTGATGAGCAATATGGGGCTCGATATCGCCATGCGGCAGGTTGGTGGCAAGGTGGTCAGGACTGCTGTCGGTGATCGTTATGTTGTCGAGGAGATGCGCAAAGAGGGTTACACTCTCGGTGGTGAGCAGTCCGGACATATGATCTTCCTTGATCATAGCAGTACCGGAGACGGTATTCTTTCGGCATTGCAGGTGCTGGCGATCATTCAACGCACGGGCCAACCTCTCTCGGAGCTGGCCAAGGTGATGACTTCGCTGCCCCAGGTGTTGGTGAACGTTCGCGTGCGGAAAAAAGCCGCTCTCGCCGATATTGCGCCGATCAAAAAAGTGATTGATGAGGTTGAGGTGGAGCTGGCCGGAAAAGGTCGGGTGCTGGTCCGCTACTCCGGAACGGAGCCGCT
>JAUVEB010000206.1 GCA_030595055.1 Desulfuromonadaceae bacterium | reverse complement strand
CTGCAACGCAATAGGTCGGACTTTTTGCAACGCCATCGATTCTAACATAACTGCCGCAAAAGTAAGGGGTGGATTTGCTGTCAAAATCAGGCCGCTCTTCAAAAAAATATTGGTAACAATTCAGCACAGTACAAAAGACAGTCATTCCGGCAGGATTTTAGCCGGAATCCAGAGTTTAGAAGACCGAAAGACTGGATCCCCGATAGCAGCACTTAAGGGATGACAGGCGTTTTTTCTCCTGATCTGATAATGCTGAATAGCTACAAATGTTGAAACTCGGGCCGGGGGATCGCCCGAGCGATCCTCCACATGTTCAGAGTGACAAAAACATCGAGGATACGCCAGGCGGCTGGTTTGTGGAACAGCGGGGCGAGAAATCCAGCCCCGAGGCTGAGGCTGAAAACCCAGATTGATGCACAGACGGCCCCGGTGCCGAACAGGAACTTGTTGTTCTGAAAATTTTCTCCAAACAGGCTGGCTTTTTTGCTTAAAATGAAATAATATTAATAAAAAATTTCTATTTTGTCGATAGGCAGAGGTGGTTGACTTTTTTTTGATCCCAAGCTGAAGCACTGTTCTGTTTATTCAATGTCCGGTGTCAGGGCTGGGCCGATGTCTCTGGTTTTTTCCTGGAGAAGCCTATGGAAATTGGACGCTACCTGAAATTGCTGGTTGCGCTGTTGTTGATTGCTACCGTTGTGCCGGCTGCGGCAATTGAACTTAGCGGGTCGGTACGTGACGCGGTGACCGGTGATCCGCTCGTCAATGTGGAAGTTTGTACGCTCGATAGCCGAGTCTTCAGTGATCAGGAGGGAAATTTTCAGTTGCAGACCGACGCCGAGCAGCTCATCGTTCGTGTCCCCGGCTATCGTTCCCTGAAGGTTTCTACGGCAGTCCCACTGTGTCTGACCCTGGAGCCATTTGTCCCCAAGGCGCTTTATCTTTCATTCTGGGGTGCCGACAGCCGCCGCAAGCGGCAACAGCTTCGTGATCTGCTGGCGATGACGCAAATGAACGCGCTGGTCATCGATATTAAATCTTCTCGCGGCCATATTGCTTACCGCAGTAAGATTCCGCTGGCCGGCCGGATCGGTGCCCAACGGGTGCGCCCGTTGAAAGATCTGCCGGAGTTTCTGACCGAGTTAAAGGCCCAGGGGATCTATACGATTGCCCGGATGGTGGTCTTTAAAGACGATCTGCTCGCAAAAAACCGACCGGAGTATGCTGTCCACACTGAGGATGGAGAAATCTGGGAGGATCGGGAAAAGCTCAGTTGGAGCGATCCCTTCAATCCGCAGGTGCAGGAATATAATCTGGCCGTGGCTGAAGAGGCGGCGCAACTTGGTTTTGATGAAGTCCAGTTCGACTATATCCGTTTCCCGGCAAACTCTGATTTGCGCTTTTCTCAGGAATCCAACGATGAGAGCCGCGTTGCCGCAATTAACAGTTTTCTCGGCAAAGCCAAGGAACGGCTGGCTTCCTACCCGGTTTTTACCTCCGCCAACATTTTCGGTTATATCTGTTGGAAGCATCGCGACGGCAAGATCGGGCAGCGGCTGGTGGATCTGGGAGACCGGGTCGATTACCTTTCGCCGATGCTTTATCCCTCCGGATTTCCCAACGGCATCCCCGCGTACAGTGATCCTGTGAGCCACCCTTACGAAGTGATCGCCCATTCCTTACAGAGAGCCCGGCAGCTCAGCGGCTTGGCGGCCATTCGTTTCCGTCCCTGGTTGCAGTCATTTAGGGATTATGCGTTTGATCGGCGGAGTTTTACGGCGGATGAGGTGCATGCCCAGATCAATGCCAGTGATGCCTCCGGGAGTCATGGCTGGATGCTCTGGAACGCCGCCAGTCGCTTCAGCCTGGCCGGATTGCAACAGGAACTCCCCCTTGGTGAATTGAAACTTGCAGATATCGCTCCCACAGTGGAGGAGCCGACCATGTTGACCGGAACAGCACAGGATCTGTCGACCCCGCCTTTGTAAGTTGATCCGTTAAGATGGTCTCGCAAAAAAGAATACGCTGGCATCAGTGAAAGAAAAGAAAGACCAGCAGGGTCACCACCGTCCCGAGAGTGGCGCCGAGAAGAACCTCCCGCGGAGTGTGAATTTTCATCAGCAAACGGCTTTGGCTGACCAATGTGGCCAACAGCATCACCAACAGGATTATCAAAAAACCACTGCCGGAGAACACCGTTGAGACCGCGATGGAAAAGGCGACCGCTGCGTGACCGCTCGGCGTGCCGCCATGCAATGGTGTGCCCTTATTGTAACGTGCTTTGAGCAGCACCACCAGGATCACTACCAGCAGCAAGGCGCCGACCGGTAGTGTTCCTTGCGGTTCGCGGATCAGTGTCGGTTCACTGTCAAGGAGCGAAAAAATGTGTCCCGATAAAACCAGGTAGCCGAGTGTCACTGCCCCGACACTGGTCACCAGCACGGCTCCGGCGGCGATATCCTTGGCTCGTTTAGCCAGTTCGTGATACTCCTCGGTTACCAGGTCGACCAGTGTTTCGATGGCAGTATTCATCAGTTCGGCAAAAATCACCAGCACTGCGGCCAGTACCAACAGGAAAAATTCCAGCGCAGTTACCTTGAAAAACAGCGCCAGCAGCAAAACTGCCAAGGCGGCAGAAAAGTGATAACGCAGGTGGCGTTCACTTTTTACCGCCCAAAGAATCCCTTCGATGGCGCAGTTGAGACTTTCCAGCCAGCTTTTCGGTTTCATTTTGCACCTTCAAGTGATGATGGATCGTTCCCTTTAAAGATAGCAGTCTCTTTAAAAATCACAATGACAACTGGCCGGTTTACTCGCAGCGAAAAACCAGCTAATCTCTAATCTTTCCGATTAAAATTAAACTAAAGGACGGCTGCCATGAGCGACGAATTTTTGGATGATGACGAGTTGCACGAAGATGATGAGAATTTTGCCGCAATGTTCGAGGCGAGCCTGACGAATGTCGGGCAGTCGCTGGAGAGGGGCAAGAAGATTGAGGCGACTGTCTTGCAGATTGGCAGTGAGTGGAGTTTTCTCGATGTCGGGCAAAAAGGGGAAGGGGTTCTGGCAACGGCGGAATTGCTGAATGCTGACGGGGAGCCGCAATACGCTGTCGAGGATAAGATTTCTGTTTATTTCCTCTCCAGGGCCAACGGAGAGCTGCGTTTTACCACCAAAATCGGCGGGAGTGGCTCCGGGGCCGAACAGTTGGAGGACGCTTACCAGGGCGCTATCCCGGTTGATGGCCGGATTGAGAAGGAGATCAAAGGCGGTTTTGAAGTCATGTTGGCAGGCAATGTGCGGGCCTTCTGCCCCTACTCGCAGACCGGGCTGCGTCAGGTTGAACCGGCAGATATGATCGGTCAGAGCCTGTCGTTCAAAATTACGCAATTTTCTGAACGGGGCCGTAATATTGTTGTTTCCCACCGGGTCATTCTGGACGAAGAACGGGAGCAGCAGCGAGCCGGCCTGCGCGACACCCTGAAAGAGGGAATGATTGTTAAGGGCACCGTGACCAATATTTGTGACTTCGGGGCCTTTGTCGATATCGGTGGGATTGAAGGGTTGTTGCCGATCTCCGAGATCAGCTA
>JAUVEB010000147.1 GCA_030595055.1 Desulfuromonadaceae bacterium | reverse complement strand
TCCCCTTCCCTTTCACCTCAAGCAGGCTGCCCGACATGACACTGAACTCACCGTGGCGATCGTTGACCTGGTCAAGGGCCTCGGTCAACTGCCGGCGGCGACGCTCTTCCGGCAGCAACAGCAATTGTTGATCTCGCTGCTGCAGGTTTGACAAGCGTACTCCAAGCAGGCGAACCGGTTGGGTCAACAACAGACGATCGAGAATCCGCAACGCCGCCTGGTAAAGCTCTTCACTGCGGAAGATCGGCTCGGCCTGGATCTGTTGTCGGCTGAAAGTAGAAAAATCGGCGTAACGCACCGTCAGGGTCACCGTCCGCCCGCTCACCCCGTAACGACGCGCGCGGCGGCCGACCATCTCGGACAATTGCAGTAGAAAGCGAGCAATCTCATCCCGTGCGGAAATATCCCGTTTCAGGGTCATGCTGTGACCGACCGTCTTCACCTCGGCCTCCTGTTCCGGAGACAGCACCGGTGAGTGATCGATTCCCCGTCCCATCAGTGCCAGCCGCTCACCGACAATGCCGAACTGCGCTTTCAGCTTCGCCACCGGATAACGCCCCAGCTGACCACAGGTAAAGATCCCCAGGCGGTTCAATTTGCCCACGGTTTTACGCCCGATGCCGCAGATTTCGCCGACCGGCAACTCTTCGAGCAGGTCGGCAACAGATTCCGGCGGGATCAGGGTCAAGCCATCCGGTTTATGCATCTCGGAGGCCAACTTGGCGAGCAGTTTATTGGCAGCGATACCGACGGAACAGGTCAGACCGAGGTGGATTTTGATGCGTGATTTAATCAGATAAGCGATCCGTCGGACACTGCCGAAAAGCCCCAGGGAACCGGAGACATCGAGAAAGGCCTCATCGACGGAAAAAACCTCGACCAGCGGCGTGTAATCCTGAAAAATCTTGATGATCTGTGCGGAAACATGGGCGTAAAGCCGATTGTTCGCAGCGACCAGCTGCAACTGCGGACACTGCCGGCGTGCCTCGTAGAGGGTCATCCCGGTCTTGACCCCGTAGGCACGTGCTTCGTAGGAGCAGGTCAGAATGATGGTCCGCTGCTGACTGCCGACCACCGCCACCGGCACCCCACGCAACGCCGGATTCGACTGCTGCTCAACCGCAGCAAAAAAGGCGTTCATGTCGATATGCATGATGATTCCGGCCATCAGAGCGCTTCGATCCATTCCAGCTGCCACCCTCCTTCGGTCAGATCATAAACCAGCTCGTACAGCGCCCCTTCATCGGTGACATGAAAATGGATCAGGGTTGTCTCTCCGCGCCGCTCCCGCCAGCTGTTGGTCACCTGATGCACCCGGTGCTGTCGGTGATTCAGGTCGAACCAGACCGGTCGGATCTTCCCTCCCGGCCCGTGAATCGCCCCGACCCTGATCCCCTCAATCCTCTCCTGCATAACTAAACCAGCGAGCGGATGATGCCGGTCACCTTGCCGAGGATGACGATCTCACCATCTTCTGGACGCAAGATGATCGGTTGCAAACAACTGTTTTCCGGCTGCAGTCGGATAGCATCCTGCTCCCGGAAAAAACGCTTGAGAGTCGCTTCGCCATCAAGCATCGCCACCACGATATCGCCATCATCCGCGGTATTCTGCGGGCGGACAATTGCCAGATCGCCGGGAGCGATCTGCGCCTCGATCATCGAATCCCCTCGGACCCGCAGAGCAAAAGAGTCCTCCCCCCGGACCAGCGAGGGATCGACCGACAAATAGCCCTCAATATCCTCCAGCGCTTCGCTCAAAGGTCCGGCCTGTACACTACCGACCAGCGGCAGGGTCAGGCTCCCGGCCGAACGGCCAAGCAGAACAATGCCCCGTGAACTGCCCGTGGCCCGCCGGAGAAAGCCTTTCTTCTCCAGGGCCCGCAGATGGCGGATCACCCCCAGGTTCCCGCGCACCTTCAGGTGGGCAGCGATTTCCTGCAGGGTTGGAGCATAGCCCTGCTGCTCCAGATACCGGACGATAAAATCGTAAACCTGCTGTTGTCGGGTGGTCGGTGCAGACACGGTCATCTCCGCAAAGTCGTTGGTGTCCATCCGGAAGCCCGGATGGACACCAACGTCGTTTCTGATTTGGAAACGAGCAATTTTTTGCAAGGTCAAGGAAATCAAGGGATTGCGAGGAGACGTACATCAGTACGTCGCACAAGCAAGCCTGCAGATTGACGCAGAGATTGCGAAAAAGGGCCGTTTTCAGGCAGAAACTAGTTACTATAAAGTAACTATCACGGCTCAACACGAGGGTCAAGGAAAAGCGGATGGGTCCGGAACGGGGAAAAAGTTACTCAAAATACCGCGACGGCATGGGGAGTTCTGATCAGAATTCAAACTCGTAAAGGATATCGATCGCCGATTGCAGGCCGCTGACCGCTTCAAGGACCAGTTTCGGCAGAACTTCATAGCGCAGGGTGATTTCGGTAAGCGGCGAAAAGATGCCGACCCCATAGCCGACCTGAACCCCCGGCAACAGGTAACCGCTGACTTGAACCTTGGTATCGCTCCCCTCGCCACGGGTATCGACAGCCAGATTCTGAACACCGAACGCTTTGCCCACCTCACTGATGGTGCCTTCGCTGCGGCCGATTCCAGCGCCAACCAGCATGGCTGCCAGCATAGTATCCTGCGACGAATCGGAACTGGAGCCGAGGGAACGGCCACGCAGCAGATAGGAGATCGCTTCCTGCTGCGACATCGCCGGTTCCGAGTAGATGGTAACTTTCGGCTGTCGGGCCTCCCCCCGCAGGCGAATGCCGGCGGTCACGTTGTCGCTGGTCGATTCCGGACTGCGAATGGCATCGACATCGATAAAAGGCTTTGACAGGGGTCCGGAAAACAGCAGTACCCCCTTGTTGATCAAGAGATTCTGGCCGAAAGCCCGGTAAGTCCCTTCGCGCAGGTCGATACTGCCATGGCCGCTCAGCGGCTGGTTGACCGACTGCTTGATCGCCAGGGTCCCTTCCAGAGCGGCCTTCAGGCCAAAGGCTTCAATTTTAACATCGTCCAGCAGTGTCACCTCTAAGGCCAGAGATAAAGGTAACGCCCGTTTGACCCGGGAGGCGTTCGGGTCATCCAGGACCACCACATCGTCCGAAAGACGCACCGACTCCCGGGGCAGGGTTTTGACCTTGATCCGGCCGGAGGGGACCAGGATTCCCCCAGTCAGAGCCAGCTGCTCCGACTGCAGTTCGAGACGCAGGTCAGGACTGATCAACAGACTCAGTTCGGGTTCAAGGCTAAACTTGTGACGATCCCCTTGCAGGGTCAGCCAACCGGTGACCGGGGTCTGTTGCCAGGTAACAGCACCAGCCAGTTCCGCACGCCCCTCCCCGAGCATCAGGTCGCCGTCCAGTCTGGCCTGGTAACCATCCAGATCAAGCTGAAGGTTGATCTGCTCGATATCGGACGGCAGGGTCTTACCACCGAGGCGGCCATCATGCAAAGAAACCGTCCCGGACAGCTGCGGTTTTTTCAAGAAACCAGAGACCTTTCCAGCGGCGTTAACGGTTCCGGAGATTTCTTCAAGAGGATCAATCAGCGGTTGCAGGATGACCAGTTGCAGACCGGAAAGGTGAAACTCGCCCTGGAGGGTTTTTTCCTCCTGATAAGGGGCCAGTTGCAGGCTGATATCGCCCTGCCCGAGCTGCTCCGAGCGCAATACCAGTGTTGCCCGGGCGGACGTTTCATCGAGCGCCGCGCTCACCTCCAGTTGCTGATAATCCGCCTGCAGTTTTTGTCCAACCTGTTCAATTTCGAAACGACCACTGCCTGCTGACAGCTCGACCTTGATCCGGGGCTTCTGATCCGGCGCCCAATGCGCAACAGCGTTGGCTGCAAGACTTCCCTGCCAGGAGAATCCCTCAGGCAGCAGTTCGGCCAGTTGTGAACTGGAAAAATTTTGCAGACTGATGCTCAGTCGCCCTATCTCGCCGACCCGGGCCTCTTCATTCAGGCAGAGGCCGGCATCCCCGGAGCGCCAGCAATGCCTGGCGATGGCCGCACGCTGCTGCTCAAGATCATAGTTCAGATCGAGAGGGTCATCCAAACTCCAGCGACCGAGCGGCGTTTCCAGCCGGCTGTCCTGCAACTGCCCGGACCAGAGTTGCTCAACCAGCCGCCCCTTAAGACTGCTGTGCGCAGAAAACTTCTCTCCCTGCAAGTCAAGCGACAGGCTGTGAGCGTCGCTGTCGCCGGCAAAAGCAGCGTCCAGATGATCAAAAGAGAGGTTCCGATAAGTAATCCCTGCAGCCTGGATACGCATCGAACCCTGCGGCATTGCCGCAAAAGTCAGTTGACCGCCGGCATCAAGCGACTCGATTCCTTGCTCGGCATAAACCAACTTTTCCGCAGCGAGCGAAAATTGCAACTGTAATGCTTCCCGCCTGCCGGAGAGGTTGAATTCTCCTCTTGCAGTACCGGTTGCCTGAGGAATCGAGGCCTGCAGATCGATAATCTCAAGCTCACCCACGAGGCTGCTCTCCTCTCCGATTCGACCATTGACCAGCAACCGGTTATCACCACTGTGCAACTGCAGTTGCGAAAGCTGCCAGTCACCGGTCTGATTGACCTGCACTCCCCCGTGCAGGCGCAAAGGCTGCCCCACCAGTTCGCCGTCAATCTCAATCTGCTGCAAGCGTAGATCCCAGTTGCCGTCGCGCAACAGAAACTCAGTGTTCAACCGGCCTGAAAGTTGCCCCGGCAGCTCAGCGACCAACCCTGCCGGATTGATCTGCTGAAGAACCAGCGGTCCCTGCCAGGCAAGTTCTTCTCCCCAGCGCAATGAGCCGTTGAGCTCGGCGGCCCCCTCGAGCGCCTCCAGGGTCAAAGAGTCCAGCCTCAGCTGCTGTGCATCCCCTTGGCCTTGGGCCGTTAATACCAGATCCGGGAACTGCTCACCACTGGCATCCCCGGAAAGTTGCAAGGCATAGTCTTCAAGCGACCCGCTGATCGCAACCTGCCCCTCATCAGAGTGCAAGGTCGGCTGTTGGATGGGCCAGTTGAAATCCTGCCAAGACAGTTGAGCGGCAAACGGCAGAAGCGGATCAAGCAGCTTTGCCTGCGCCTGCAACCGGCCCGAGACCGGGCCGGTTGCGCTAAGTTCGACCACCATGTCGGCAACACTGCCGGTTGCGGTCAGTTGAGCCTCAAGCCCGCTCAGGGGCGGAAGTTCAAGCAGCTTGCCCCGGGCATGCAGAGATAAGGGGTAATCAGCGACCAAGCTGATCTGCGCCTGAGCCTGCAGCGAGACTTCCGGAGTGGATATCTCCAATCTCGAAACCTCGACCTCCGATCCTCCGGCGCGGGCCGACAGCTGTAAATTGTGAATCAGGTATTCGGTCTCAGCCTGGCGGATGTGTGCATTTTCCAAATCCAGGCCATCCAGCCGGATGGGCAAGGGCAGATTGATTTCGGGCAAGACCGGAGGCGCATGTCCAGCGGCTGCATTTGCCCCGGCAGACGCCGGTCCCGATGGAGTTGTCGCGATTGTCACCTGGAGATCCCCAAGTTTCAGCGGGGCGATCTGCAAGCCATCCTCGTCCAACCTGGCAGCCAGCTGCAGGTCAGCCAGAACAATCTTCCGGCCATAGGCATCAACCCTGGTTTGCTGCAACTGCAGGCTGCGAATCTCGACAGCAAACGGCAGCTCAAAGGCGGCACCCTCAACTTCCGCAGTTGAAACGGCAGCGGGATTCTCTGT
>JAUVEB010000121.1 GCA_030595055.1 Desulfuromonadaceae bacterium | reverse complement strand
GTACTGACCGCCCGTACCTTTCCCGGTGCGGGGCGGCGGTTCAACGCTGGCTTCGGGGATATCGGCTACTTCACTGACCTCGTCAACGACCAGGCCGACCTCGGTTCCGTCGATATTGACAACAATGATACAGGTGCGGTCATCGTAGTCACGATCGGGCAGACTGAAACGGGCACGGACATCCATCACCGGAATGACTTTGCTGCGCAGGTTGATGACCCCGCGGATAAAGGCCGGCATGTCGGGAACATCGGTAATGTTCTGGATGCCGATAATTTCGATGACATAACAGATTTCAATGCCGTAATCTTCGCCGGCGAGATGAAAGGTCAGGTACTTGTCTTTTTGTGTGTCCTCGTTATCGACACTGATAATGCTGCTATCTTCAGCCATGCTTTTCTCCTTCACCGCGGGATTTATTCTTCTTCTGAGGCGATTTTTTTATTTTCTGCCGATTCGACCAGACCGCCGACATCCAGGATCAGGCTGACACCGCCATCGCCGAGGATGGTGCAGCCGGAGACTCCGGTGACACTGCCGATAAAGTCTGATAAGCCTTTAATAACGGTCTGCTGTTGCCCGACAATTTCGTCAACGAACAGACAGAAACGACTGTTCTGGTATTCGAGGACGATCAGGATACCGTCCGGCAACTTCCGTGAATCCGGTTCTTTTGCGAGGATCTCGTGCAAGCGGATGATCGGGAAGAAGTTCTCACGAACCCGGGCCAGTTCTTCGCCGTTCGGGGTGAGGGTGATCTGCTCCATATCGGGGCGAAACGCTTCGAGGATCGACAGGGTCGGCAAGATACAGGTGGTGGTTCCGACGCGCACCAGCATACCGTCGATAATGGCCAAGGTCAGTGGAATCCGCAGGATAATTTTGCTGCCCTGCCCGGGGGTACTGGTGACGTCAATCTTTCCTTTGATCTTTTCCAGATTGCGTTTAACAACGTCCATCCCGACACCACGGCCTGAGATGTCGGTGACCTGATCGGCGGTCGAGAAGCCGGGCATAAAGATCATATTGTCGATGACTTTGTCGCTCAGGTCGGAGCCGTCTCCTTCAATCAGGCCTTTGCTGATGGCTTTTTCGAGAATTTTCTCGCGATTCAGACCGCGACCGTCATCTTCGACGGTGACCCAGACTTCCCCTTCTTCGTGGCGGGCGGACAGGCGAACCGTGCCTTTTTCGCCTTTGCCGGCGGCCAGTCGCTCCTCCGGCGGTTCAAGGCCATGGTCGAGAGAGTTGCGCAGCAGGTGAACCAGTGGGTCGGTAATGGTTTCAATGACCGTCTTGTCAATTTCAGTCTCTTCGCCGATCAGCTCCAGTTCGACCTTTTTCCCGGCTTTCACCGAGATGTCGTGAACCAGACGGATCATCCGGCGGAATAACCCGGAGACCGGAATCATGCGGATGGTCATGGCCATTTCCTGAAGTTCACGAACCAGTTTCGACATGTGTTGGCCGGCCTTGTTGAAGTTCTCCAGTTCCAACCCTTTCAGGTCGGGATTATGGATCAGCATGTTCTCGGCAATGACCAACTCACCGATCAGGTTGATCAGGCTGTCGAGTTTTCCCAGCTCGACACGGATATCCTGACGTTTGGCAGGCGTTTTAGTGCGGACGGCCGGTTTTGCCTGTGCCTTGGCTTTATCGAGAGTTTCCTGCTGTTTTTTCAGGGCTTTATCCACCTGGTTGGCTGAGGCCCCGCCCTGCTCTTTTAGGATTTCACCGACCGGTTTTTTCTGTGTTTCAACCGCTTGATAAACCGCTTGTTTTGTAACCCCTTCTTCAACCAGGAACTCACCGAGCAATGGTGGAACCAGCAGTTTCAGTTGCTCCAGACTCTGCTCCAGATTCTCAAGTTTCCCTTCGTTACCATCGGCAATGTTATTGATCCCCTGCTGGAGGATATCGAGTGCCGCCAGCAGTTGGTCGGCCGGGTTGTCAACCGCCAGTTTCGAGCCGGACTTGACCCGGTCAAGGATATTTTCCATCTGGTGGCTGAGTTTTTCCAGTTCCGAGAAACCGAAGAAACCGCAGTTTCCTTTAAAACTGTGAACCTGGCGGAAAATGTCTCCGATCGATTCACTGTCTGCAGGGTTTTCGCCCCAGGAAAGCAGCCCTTGCTCGGCATTTTGCAGCAGTTCATTCCCCTCCTGAACGAAACTGAGGCGCATCTCATCCGTGATTTCCAGTTGCGGGAAACCGCTATCGTCAAACTGGGGGGCTTCCGCTGCTGCGGTTTCTGTAGCGGGCTCCGCGACCGAGGGTGTTTCAGCGGGAGGTTCTTCTGACGCAGCCGTTCCGCCACCTTTGGCGGTTTCAATCGCCTGGTGCAGTTTTTCCGCCATTTCGTCCGCGGCGGGGCCCATGGCCTTGTCGGTATAGTCACTATCGACAAGTTCCAACGCCTCTTTGGCGAAGTCACAGGATAAACAGAGCAGGTTGACGTGGTCCGGAACCAGTTCAATCTCCTCGTTACGGATCAAGTCGAGCAGGCTTTCCGCGGCATGGGCCACGCGGGTGATATGGTCAAACTCCAGGAACCCGGCGCTCCCCTTCATGGAGTGGAAGAGGCGGAAAATGGCGTTCATTGTTTCGCTGTCGCTGCTCTGGCCAAGTTCGATAATCGCCGGTTCCAATTGTTCGATCATGTCCTGGCTTTCGGTGACGAACTCTTGGATAATTTCAATTTGATCGTTGTCAATTTCCATAGTCATCGTTGATCCTCAAATGCCTGTTTGCCAGCTGCCGAATTGTTCCGTCACCAGAGGAAATATTAGATTTCTGGAAGGAAAATTTAATTATATATGGCAAATAAAAATATTCAAAGAAAAAAAGAGTGAAACGTCCAGATTTTAGCGCACTGATTAAGCTGTTATCTTCATGAATGCGACGCCATCAGGTTCTTTTTTGCGAGACCATCACACTTGGTTGATTAGAAAGTTTAAAATGATGTCTGCTTTTGTCAAATGGCCGGGCGGATCTTTTCCTGGATATCCCGGTCTTTTCGGCTTGGATCGACCGCCGGTTGTAATGGCCGATTCGGCAAGCCTCAAGTGGATTCTCCGGTGGTGACCAGGTCAGTGACGCCACTGTTGGTGCCCCTCCGGAAACTGCGGATGAAAGCTGGCTGAAAGTGACGATTTACTCACAATAATAGCGAAACCTATATCATTGGATTGGATTATTCTCATGCCGGAAAAACTTGAGTGTTTTATGGATATAAAAAGGTGTCCCGGTTTTTGCCGGGACACCTTTTTAAATGAGAAAACTATTTTTGTGAATTACCCTTTGCTCCTCACCTGCGGAGCTGTGGTTGCGGCTGCTGAAGGTCTGGATTATTGCGTAGTTTGAAGTGGCTGAGCTGATTTTTCAGGTCAGCCGCTTGTGCTGAAAGCTCTTCGCTGGTGGCGGCGCTCTCTTCGGCGTTGGCAGTGCTCTGCTGGATGACCTGATCGATCTGTTGTAATCCGATATTGACCTGGGACACCCCGTTGGCCTGTTCGTTGCTGGCAGCAGCAATTTCCGCGACCAGATCGGTGACCTTGCTGATCGAACCGACAATCTCTTCCAGGGCTGCGGCGGTGCGTTCGGCAATCTGGGTGCCGTTGGTGACCTTCTCTACCGATCCTTCAATGAGTTCGGAAGTTTCACTCGCTGCCTTGGCACTGCGGGCCGCCAGGTTACGTACCTCTTCCGCGACTACGGCAAAGCCTTTGCCGTGCTGTCCGGCCCGTGCTGCTTCGACGGCGGCATTCAAGGCCAGCAGATTGGTCTGGAAGGCGATTTCATCGATGACCTTGATGATCTTGCTGATATTTTGTGACGCTTCGTTGATCTCGTCCATGGCGCCGATCATCTCTGTCATCCGTTCATTACCGGCATTCGCCGAAGTACTGGCACTCGTCGCCAATAGATTGGCCTGCTGGGCGTTTTCAGCACTGGTGTTGGTTTGGGCGCCGATTTCGCTCATTGAACTGCTGATCTCTTCGAGGGAGGCGGCCGATTCGGTGGCTCCTTGTGAAAGGGATTGGGCCGAATCACTGACCTGAGTACTGCCGGAAGCAATTTGATTACTGGCGACCTGAATCTGCCCCATCAGTCTGTTCAAATCTCCACCCAACGTCTTCAGGCTGCCGCGAACGACATCTTGCTCATCTCTTGGCGTGATTTCGAACGTCAGGTCACCGTTGGCTAATTTCTGCAGGGAAGCAACGATTTCATGTTGCAGGGTGTCGGCAAGACGATCCATTGTTTGCGCCAGTTGGCCGATTTCGTCCTTGCGGTCCATGTACAGGCGTGTGTCAAGGTGACCGTTTTCCAGATCTTCGATCATGCTGACCGTCTTGTGCATCGGTACAGTCATTGAGCGGGTGATGAACAAAGCGAAAGCAGCGCCCGCCAGCAGAGCGAAGGCACCGAGGATACTGATACCGGTACGGGTGCTTACCGCCATGGCAATCATTTCGCTATCTGAAATGGCATTAGCTTGAGAAATTTGAGCCAGATTCTGCAGATGTTCTTTCAGTTTATATAGGCTTGGTCGGGTTTCTTTCTCATATATATCAAGGGCTTGTTGTTGATTGTGGCTGTCTTTGATTTTTTTTCCCGAAGCGTGCATTATTCGATGTGGTTCTTCGAGAGCGATCAGTTCGCCTTTCAGTTCAGGAATCAGGTTTTCTGCTTTAACGCGAGCTTCCCCATAGTACCATTTACCGAGACTGCAGGTTTTGTGCTCCAGTTTGACTTTCAGTTCTTTGTCTCCCCAGTTGGTCAAATAATCTCTCACCTTGTCATTCCAAATGTCATGTTTGATTTCCAGTTGTAAGAGATCGCTACGTATTTTATTGGCTCCGGAAGCCTGGATGCCGTTTTCAACGGTCTTTGAGAGCCCGAAAATGCCCCAGAGCAAGGTGGCTAATAATAGGACAAGGATGGTTCCGGAGAGTAGGATCATCTTGGTGCCGATTTTCAGATTGTTGAACATTTGCCGTCTCCATGGTTTGCTGTATTGAGCATTATTTAAAAAAACTAATATTCAGCAAACTTATCGGCTAAGGTGCGACAAGTCAAGCCCTAGAATAATTAAATCATAGTTTTCGCATAAATCAGTAGGGGTGTTAATTTATTGAAGAAAAATAAACATCAGTATCTTGGAATATTTACTTGCGAGGTGCTGGTTTAGCCTGTTGTCGGGTTGTTTTTTTGCGCCGTTTTCTGCGTGGGCGGCGATGAGTCGTTTCTTTTTGTGGGGTGGGTGATTGGATCGCTTTTTGCCATTCTTTGGTCAGTGGTGCCAAATCCGGGCGGACTTCGGCCCAGAGGTTGAACAGCTCGAACGATTTGGGAGTCAGCGGATGCTGGAGAAAGCGCCGCTCACCGCGGATGCCGCGGCCGCGTGCCAGGCGAAAACAACCGACCAACAGTTCGCGAGCCTGGTGACGGATTCCCTGGGCAATACTGAAATAGCGGCAGTGGGGGATGATGATTTCGTTTGCCTGGTGCAGGGCTTCGCTGATGGGAACATCCGGGGATGGCGGGCAGTTGTCCATATAGCGCCGTAAGAACATGGCGGCGATGGCAAAGCTCTCGTCAACGGCGATTCCGGATGCCGTGCGGTTGTCGATCTTTGCCAGCAATTCAATACTTTCATCGGTTCCCCGGTAGCCTGCCAGCAGGTGCGGCAGGAGGTCCAATTCTCGGCACTGTTTAAGGACCGGTCCGGCTACCCGGTGGCGAAACAGTTCCAGGATCTCCTCGCGGATGCGTGCCGGAGCCGCAGTGGCAATCCATTCTTTTTTTTCGGCGATGCCTTCAATAATTGCCTGATCCAGTTGGAAATCGAGCCGGGCGGCAAATTCCAGTGCCCGTAACATTCGTACCGGGTCTTCTTCGAAGCGCACCAGTGGATCGCCGATGGCCCGAATCCTCCTGTCGTGCAGATCCTGCAGGCCGCCGACATGGTCGATGATGGAAAAGTCAGCGATGTTGTAGAACAGGGCGTTAATGGTGAAATCGCGGCGGAAGGCATCTTCGCGCGGGCTACCGAAGACGTTCTGCACAAAGTGAAAATGCTCGTCCGGATCCTCCGGCAGTTCGTCCTCGCTGGGATGGCGGCGGAAGGTGGCGACCTCGATCAGTTTGTTGCCGGCAAAGCGGATGTGTGCCAGCCGAAAGCGTTTACCGACCAGAAAGCAGTTGCGGAACAGGCGACGTACCCGGGCCGGGGTGGCATCGGTGCCGATATCAAAGTCTTTGGGCTTCCGTCCCAGCAGTAAATCGCGGACGCTGCCACCGACCAGATAGGCCAGTTGTCCATGACGGTGGAGGCGGTAAAGAACTTTAAGGGTGTCTTCGTCGATCTGTTTGCGCGAAATGCTGTGCTGGGCGCGGGGGAGAATTGTCGGTGCCGGTTCCTGTTGCTTTACCATACTGTCCCGATTGTCGAAAAAATTGCGCGAACGATGATGCACTCGCAAAAATCATGAGATGGCTAAGTGAAAATTTCGCCCGACAAGGCCTAGGAGGCTGTCCGAGAATACAAGAGCCTACTGCGAAACCGTCTGATCGGTTCATATTTCCGTAAGTTTTCGACAAATAGCGGTGCTATTCGCTCTCAAACCTACGAAAATCTGCCCTCGAACAGCCGATTTCTCGCTACGGCTCGTATTCTCGGACAGCCTCCTAGTGGTTTTTCAGGGGTGAAGGCATACAATGGTATGTCGAGATCCTGAAAAAATGCTGTGACGCGGTAGGGCGGATTTTTTGCGACGCCGTCAACTATAGCAGATCGGTCGGGCCGGATGGAAGGTTTTCGCATAGGCAGTGAGCCGGTTTTGGTCTATTCTTGCAGCAGTTTTTCAGGAGAAGGGCAGGATGGACAAGAACAGC
>JAUVEB010000229.1 GCA_030595055.1 Desulfuromonadaceae bacterium | reverse complement strand
CAATAACTCGTCTGCAGCACGTAAATCCCCAGTACCAGATTGGTTACGCTATGAGCAAGGATGCACTGATAGATGCTTTTCGTCCAGTAGAGCAGCAGACTGTAAGCGATTCCGGCCATAATTCCGGCCAGCACCAAATTATGCTCCAAACCGAATAATCCGGCGCCGATCAGAAAAGAGGTTAAGGTGTAGGTGCCGATACGGATGCTTATGAAATCGGGATTGATGATGTAGCGCAACAAGAAGGAACGCCAGAACAGTTCTTCCATGATCGGCACAACCAGAGCGGCACCGAAAATCCGGAAGAAAATCAGAGTATTACGGATATTGTCATTGTCCACCAGAAACGGGTCAAAACCCTTAGCGTCACCAAGGGTGGCAAAATCCCAGTCCATATTGACCCAGAGGACAAAAACCAGCAGACCGAGCAGGAGACTGCCCACCGTGTGGATGAAGTTTTTAAAATCGGCAAACCGCAGTTCCGAATATTCACGCCGGAAATAAAGCAACAGTCCCGCAACCAGCAGCGCCTTAACGGGATAAAGATAGAGCAACTGTTGATCGGTCAGCCCTAAACTCCCCCGCTCGACCAGCCATTGCAATCCTTGTTGCAGGCCGATGAACGCCATAAAAACAGCAAACGGAAGAATTCTAACCCAGCCTTCTTTACCCATTGCTCCCTCCAGAAACAGCCCAACCTGATTGACAGGCGCTAATCTATTCAGCAGGCAATCCCAAGCTCCCGCTTCCAGACCCGGATCAGTGGCGACACCTCTTGCATGAACTGATAAAAGTCTTTTTCAAGAAGCAAACCATGGCGCTCCAGTTCAACAAAACCGGCGGCCAAGGGAAATCTGCTCTCAACACGCTCTTCCAGCCGCAGCAAAACCCGCCGAACAACGTCTGGACGTTGATAGGAGGTCAGCCAGTCATGTTCAATCATGTGAGGCAACTGCTGTTGTAATGCGGGTGAAAGCTGATCGTAGCACAACTGCAGACCCCGATAAACGTCCTGGGCAAAAGCACCCAGCGACTGAACAGAGTAATTTTCCCAATAACGGGCCAGGAAATGATCATAGAAAACATCGACCAAAACACCACGTGCATGGCGATAGACGGGATCAAGCCTGCTACGGCTGTGTTGAAAAGCCGGACTCTGCCGGGTGTAGGTATCAAGCCATCGATGTAAGTGCAGATGCCGGCGAAGTTCGTCCGGCAAATCTTCAGGGACCGGCCCTTTGACAAAATCTCCCATCAATGAACCGGCCCATGCCAGGGGTGTCGGTGCGGAAAAATAAAGATGGGCCAGATAATTCAATGGTGCACTCGCAAAAAAAGAACGGGAAGACTAAGCAAAAATTATTCAGGCTTGATTGCTGTTTTCAGCATCCAATTTCTTAAGAAGTGCCGTAATTTGCTCGACAACAGCATGTTCGGTGTTTGCAACAGCCAACAAATGACGGAAGAAATCAAGCAGAATATCCCGTTGCCCGGCACGGACAAACCGCTTGTTCAGCTCTTCAAGTTGCAGGGGGACATCCTTTTCATTCCCCATAAGCTTCCAGAAGAAAGTCATTGCGTTTTCCCAGTCCCGCCGTTCGCAATACAGGCGAACCAAACCGGTCAGCGCATAAGGGTCGCCCCCCATCTGAACAGACTTGAGATAAGCGGCCTCTGCCCTCTTATCCTGTCCAAGATGGGTATGGGCATCCCCCATCCGGGTATGCAGAGCCTGGGTTCCTTCGGAGAACTTGAGAATTTCCTGCCAAATTTCAATCGCCTGAGCATATTGATGATGCCAGCGGAAGCAGTTACCCAGACCGTAAAGGGCGTATGGATTCTGCGGATCAACTTGCAGCGCCCGACGGAAATATCTTTCCGCCTTGTCAAAATCGTTGATCCGCCAGCAGAGCTTGCCGATGATTGTCAGGATATGCAGTTCGTCCCGGTCGAATTCGAGAACTGTTTCATAATATCGAATGGCCAGTTCATCATCACCGAGCCGATGCTGCAAATCGGCCATACCGGTCAATGCAAAACGGTCACGAGGGGCAAATTTCAGAATCTGCCGGTAAACCTCTTCAGCCTCGTCATATTGCAACAGAGATTTACAGCTGTCAGCGATCCGCGTCATGACATGCTTGTCCCGCGGCCGTAGTGACAAGTACTTTTTCCAGTACCGAATCGCCTCCTGATGGCGATGCAATTTTTTGCAAACATCCCCAAGACCACGTAAAGCGAACAGGTTATTACCGTCGCCTTCCAACAGATAACGATAGCAACGCTCCGCTTCGACAAAATCGCCGGTTTCACGGCAGGCATCCCCCATCCCCGAGAGCAGGTAGGGGTTATCCGGCTCACGATCCAGCCCCATGCGAAACAACTCGCAGGCTTCAGCATAGCGGCGGTTCCGAAATTTCTGACGAGCCTTTTTGGAGATATCTATGACTGAAAGCGGTCGTTTCTCTTCACGGCTTCCGGTGGCGCTATCCGCAGAATTTATCACTGAAACTCCTGATTTTCATTTTGGCAGCGCTGTAAAAGTGTTTGATAATACTCCTGACGGCACCAGTTTTCCAATTCAATCATTGCCGCAAGCGGTTGACGAAAGTCCACATCACCGGTTGCAAAGACCCCGTGGCCATAGACAACGGCAATTCCGGAACCGATGACCGGAGGAACCTTGCGGGCAATCCCACCGGCGCCAACTTCTCCGGCGACCACCGGGACAGAACCTAAATGTCTGACTTTATCACAATTTTTCCAACAGTCCGTAATGTTACAATCGGTCTCCTGACAGAAAAGACTGAGAATGACAGAAAATTTGGGATGCCCGTGTAAGATTGTCCGCGCTTTCGTCCGTTGGTAAATGGCCCGGTGGACAATCAATTCGCTTGAAGCGGTGATCCCGGCCGTACTTGAATTGTCGTTCGGCACCAGATCGATGCACCCCGGAAGTTCATCCAGACTGGCGCCGGTCTGGGAAATAAAAATACTGTTCCGGTCATTGCAGGAGATATTGCCAAAAAAAGAATCGACCAGCTGCAATTCTACGGTCCGTTTACCGGCTTCATCCATGGCCTTGAGAATCGTTGTTTTCTCATCCAGTGGCCCGGGCAGCAGATCGTCAACCTGCCGTGGGATCGCCCCGGACAATTGCGCCCAGAGCGACTGCAAGCGGGTCATCTCAAA
>JAUVEB010000257.1 GCA_030595055.1 Desulfuromonadaceae bacterium | reverse complement strand
CTGTTAACAGGGGAGCTGCCATGATTGTCGGAATTCTCAAAGAGATTAAAACCGAAGAGAACCGTGTCTGTATGACCCCGGCCGGGGTTGAGGTGATGAAAGCCAACGGCCACCAGGTCTTGGTGGAAATCCTTGCCGGCGTCGGCAGCGGTTTCAGTGATGAGGATTATATCCGCGCCGGGGCAGAGATGACCGCCGGACCGGAAGAGGTTTATGCTCAGGCTGAGATGGTCATGCACGTCAAGGAGCCGCAGCCGAGCGAGTATGCGCTGATCCGTGAAGGACAGATCCTGTTTACCTATTTCCACTTTGCCGCCTCGGAAGAGTTGACTCGGGCGATGATCGAACGTAAAGCAGTCTGTATCGCTTATGAAACCATCGTCAATCCGGATGGCAGTCTGCCCTTGCTGACACCGATGAGTGAAGTCGCCGGCCGTATGGCGGCCCAGGAAGCGGCCAAGTACCTGGAGCGTGCGCAGGGCGGTCGCGGTATCCTTATGGGTGGCGTGCCGGGGGTGGCCCCGGCGACCGTCGTGGTCCTCGGTGGCGGGGTGGTCGGAACCCACGCAGCGCAGATGGCTTGCGGGCTTGGCGCCGAGGTTTACCTGCTCGACATGAACCTCAATCGCTTACGCTATCTGTCGGAAATCATGCCGAAAAACTGTTTTCCGATGATGTCTTCTCCGGCCACCGTGCGGGAACTGGTGCAGCAGGCTGACGTGGTGATCGGCGCGGTGCTGCTGCATGGGGCCAAGGCTCCCAAGCTGGTGACCCGGGAGATGCTGAAGACTATGAAGAAAGGTGCCGTGCTGGTCGATGTCGCCATCGATCAGGGGGGCTGCTTTGAAACCTCGCGGGCAACCACACACCGTGAGCCGACTTACGAAGTTGATGGGGTTGTGCATTATTGTGTCGCTAATATGCCGGGTGCCGTGCCGCTGACCTCGACCATGGCTCTGACCAATGCCACCTTGCCCTATGCCGTGCAGATCGCCAACCATGGCTGGAAGTATCTGGCGCGGAATGATGTTGGAATCAGGGAAGGTTTCAATGTCGTTGACGGGATAGTTTGTTACCAAGGTGTTGCCGAGGCGTTCGGTATGGATTATCTGCCGGTTGATGAACTGCTGAAAATAGAACCCTGAATCTTTGTCGATAATTCCAGGCAAAAGAAACCCCCCTGATCATTCAATTGGTCAGGGGGATGTCTTTGCTGTAACTGTTCAGCACCTGTTCTGAATAGTTGCAGCCCTTTAAGATAATAAAGCAACAGCGACCTTCCGTTGTTATGCATCAGGTTGGCTTTGGCAGGGAATGACCGTTTTATAGCTGTTTATTGCTTAACAGCAGCTCCAAAATTTTATCGGCCGGTAACGGCTCACTGAATAAATAGCCCTGTATCTCATCGCAATTCTCTTTTTTAAGAAAATCGAGCTGTCCTTCTGTTTCCACTCCTTCGGCAATCACTGATAAATTGAGAATTTTGCCCATGGCGATGATTGCTGTGGTGATGGCCGCGTCGGTACCGTTCAAATCGACATCGTTGACGAAAGATTTATCGATCTTCAGCGTATTGACCGAGAATCGTTTCAGATGGGCCAGAGACGAGTAGCCGGTGCCGAAGTCGTCGATCGAAATATGGATTCCCATATCGCGTAACTGGTTGAGGATGTTCACCGCGAATTCCGGATTCTGCATGATAACTGTTTCGGTGATTTCAAACTCCAGGTACTTTCCGGCAAAGCCGGTTTCTTCCAGAATGCCCTTGACCCGTTCGACAAAATCCTTCCGCTTCAGTTGAAAGCCGGAGACGTTCACAGCGACCCTGACTGCCGGAAGCCCCTCTCTTTGCCATCCCAGGGCCTGGGTACAGGCTTCGCGCAGCACCCATTCGCCGAGCGGGACGATTATTCCCGACTCTTCCGCCAAGGAAATGAAATCGTTCGGCGGGATCAAGCCCAGTGTCGGGTGTTGCCAGCGCAATAATGCTTCGAGGGCCGTCACATGATTGTCCTGCAGGTCGACTTTCGGTTGATAGAGGATGTAGAACTCCTCGTTATCGAGAGCTTTACGCAGACTGGTCTCCAAGGTTAGGCGGCGTTGTGCATGCATGTCCATGTCCGGACAGTAAAATTGGCAATTGTTGCGGCCGTTTGCCTTTGCCTGGTACATGGCGATATCTGCTTTTTTGATCAAATCATCGGTGTTTGTGTCATCATTCGGAAAGATGGAAATACCGATACTGGTGGTGATAAACAGCTCGTTGCCGTCAATCACCATCGGTTGTCCGAGTTTCTTCAGGATCTGCTGGGCGAGCCGTTCGATATCGGCAATGGTCTCGGGGTTGACCAGCAGGATGACAAACTCATCGCCGCCGAATCGGGAGACGGTATCGATTTCGCGGACGCAACTCTGTAGTCTGTTGGTGACTTCCTGCAGCATCATGTCGCCGACCGCATGGCCCAGGGTGTCATTGACCATCTTGAAACGGTCGAGATCGAGAAACAGCAAGGCCAATAATCTTTTCTCCCGCTTGGCCAGCGCCTTGGCTTGAATCAGGCGGTCGGTAAAGGTAAAGCGGTTCGGCAGGTCGGTAAGCATGTCGTGATGAGCCATGTGGTGCAATTGTTCCTGAGCCTCTTTACGTGCGGTGATGTCGCGGCAGATTCCCCACATTGACTCAGG
>JAUVEB010000037.1 GCA_030595055.1 Desulfuromonadaceae bacterium | reverse complement strand
GCTCCGGTTGAAGCGGAAGCTGCTCCGGTTGAAGCGGAAGCTGCTCCGGTTGAAGCGGAAGCTGCTCCGGTTGAAGCGGAAGCTGCTCCGGTTGAAGCGGAAGCTGCTCCGGTTGAAGCGGAAGCTGCTCCGACCGCAGGGTAACTTTCCGGTTATTTCATCAGCTATAATGCAAGGGCCGGCGGCCGGGCTTCGGTCCGGCCGTTGGTTTAATAAAATTGAATTAAATGAACATAGCGGGTTGAGAGCGCCTGCTACCAAACTATGGAGGCAAGAACGTGAGTATTACAGCTGCGATGGTATCGGAACTGCGTAAAAAGACCGGTGCCGGTATGATGGATTGCAAAAAGGCTTTGATTGAAACGGGTGGCAACATTGAGGAAGGGGTCGATTTCCTGCGAAAAAAAGGCCTCTCCGCGGCGGCCAAGAAGTCGGACCGCGTGGCTGCTGAAGGGATGGTGGTTGCTGCTGTTGAGGGGGCTGTCGGAGCCCTGGTCGAAGTTAATGCAGAAACCGATTTTGTGGCTAAAAACGACGATTTCAAGGCCTTTGTGGCCGGTATCGGTGCTGTCGCTCTGGCGAATGAGGTTGCCGATGTTGACGCTCTGAAAACCCTGCCTTATCCCGAAACCGGTCGGACGGTCGCTGAAGAATTGACCCATCAGATTGCAACCATTGGTGAGAATATGGATATTCGCCGTCTTAAGCGGAGTGATGCCGGCCAGGGTACGGTTGCCTCGTACGTTCACGGTGAAGGAAAAATTGGCGTTCTGGTCGAATTGCAGACCGCGTCGACCGACGAGCGTGTTGCTGCTTTGGGCAAGCAAATTGCCATGCATGTTGCCGCCGCCGCGCCCCAGTATTTGAGCCGTAACGATGTTCCTTCTGCGGTGGTTGACAAAGAAAAAGAGATCATGCGCGTCAAGGCGATCGAAAGCGGCAAGCCGGAAAATATTGTCGAGAAAATTATCGTTGGTCAGATCAATAAATATTTTGGCGAAGTCTGTTTGCTGGATCAAGCTTTCGTTATTGACCCCGATCAGAAAGTCGGTAAGGTTGTCGAGGCTCTGGCCAAGGAGCTTGGCGGCGAAATTAAACTGAACAGTTATACCCGCTTCCAACTTGGTGAAGGGGTTGAAAAGAAAGGGGACGACTTCGCTGCTGAAGTCGCTGCCCTGAGTAACTAGTTTCCGGACGGAAACTGACTAATCACCTCAACCTGCAGGAGCTGACGTGGCATCTAAGTATCAACGAGTTCTTTTGAAACTGAGCGGTGAGGCCCTGGCAGGCGAGCAGGGTTACGGGATAGATCCTGAAGTTATCACCGGTATTGCCGCTGAGATCAAGGAAGTGGTTGCTCTCGGGGTGCAGGTTGCGTTAGTCATCGGTGGGGGAAATATCTTCCGTGGTCTGGCAGCGTCTTCCAAGGGGATGGATCGGGCGAGTGCCGATTACATGGGTATGTTGGCGACGGTCATGAACAGCTTGGCGATGCAGGATGCTTTGGAAAAACAGGGCGTGGTGACGCGGGTGCAATCGGCAATAGAGATGCAGCAGATTGCTGAACCCTATATCCGGCGTCGCGCGGTTCGCCATCTGGAAAAGGGGCGGGTGGTCATCTTCAGTGCCGGGACGGGTAATCCATATTTCACGACGGATACGGCTGCCAGTTTGCGGGCGATGGAGATTAACGCCGAGGTCATTCTTAAGGCGACCAAGGTAGATGGAGTGTATACTGCGGATCCGAAAAAAGACAGTAATGCAGTAAAGTTACCAGTGTTGACCTATCTGGAGGTATTGCAGAAGGGGCTGCAAGTGATGGATGCCACGGCAACCTCCCTTTGTATGGATAATGATTTGCCGATGATTATTTTCGATTTGACTCAGCGGGGAAATATCAAGAAGGTTGTGCTTGGTGAACAGATCGGAACGATTGTCAAGAGAGGTGACTAGGATGATTGATGAGGTTCTGAGTGAGGTCAGGTCAGCAATGGATAAGGCCGTTAAAGCCTTGAAAAAAGAGATGTCCAAGGTGCGGACCGGTCGTGCGTCGACATCGTTGCTGGATGATGTCCGGGTTGATTATTACGGGGTTCCGACCCCGTTGAGCCAGGTCGCTACACTTTCGGTACCGGAACCGCGTCTGCTCACGGTTCAGCCTTGGGAAAAAAACCTGATCTCGGATATCGAGAAGGCTTTGTTTAAGGCTGATCTGGGAATGACCCCTTCTTCCGACGGCCAGTTGATTCGACTCCCGATTCCTGCTTTGACCGAGGAACGGCGTCGGGAAATGGTGAAAATTATTAAACGGATGAGTGAGGATGCCAGGATTTCGGTGCGTAGCGCACGCCGTGATGCTAACGATACCCTGAAGATGCTGGAAAAAGAAAAGGAAATTACTGAGGATGACCTGAAACGGAGTGAAAAAGAGGTTCAACAGGTCACCGACGAGTTTGTTGCGACCATTGACGCGGTTGTGCAAGCCAAGGAAGTAGAAGTGATGGAGGTTTGATCCTTTCTAGACGGTCCTGCGCCGCTAAGATTTAAGGTAAAGGAGATACTGATGGCTCTGAAAATCACTGATGAATGTATCGCTTGCGGCACTTGCGTTGATGCTTGCCCGCTGGGAGCGATTGTCGAGTCGGGTGAGACTTACATCATTACCGATGAGTGTACCGAGTGCCGTGCTTGTGTCGACAGTTGTCCGGTGAATGCAATTGTCGACTGATTGATTTTATAGTTAAACGTTAATAGGGCGCTTTTTGGGGCGCCCTATTTCTTTGCAGCACATTTGACGGAACGGTTTTTCCTTTCTTGATGGATTCGCAAAAAGTCATGAGATTCTTGCTGTTCCGATATTAATCATGCTAAATCTACAACTTATGTTTTTCTGGAGAGGGTTGGGTTGTCGGTAGATGGAAAATCAGCACAAAAGCGAGAGAAAAGCCCCATTGCAACACCTGGCGATTATCATGGATGGCAATGGCCGCTGGGCGAAAAAGCGAAGCTTGCCCCGAATCTCCGGGCATCAGCAAGGTGTGCAAGCAGTTGTCCAGACTGTCGATGAGTGTATCAAGGTCGGGATCCGTTATCTGAGTCTGTTCGCCTTCAGTTCTGAAAATTGGGGACGACCTCAGAAAGAGGTCGACGCCCTGATGGAACTGTTGCTGCAGTTTTTATCTTCGCAGCGGCAAAGAATGCTGGATGGAGGTATCCGTCTGCGGGTTATCGGTGACCGCAGCCGTTTGAGCGAATCTGTTTGCGCTGCCATTGCTGTGGCCGAAGCTGAGACCGCCACGGGTGAGACCCTGACAATGATCTTGGCTTTGTCTTACGGTGGGCGGGATGAAATCCTGCGGGCCGCCAAACAACTGGCCGGACAGGCGATCCGTGGGGAGATCGATCTGCAAGAAATAGATAATAAAAAATTCTCGACTTATCTGGATACCGCTGAAATTCCTGAACCTGACCTGTTAATTAGAACTAGTGGGGAGAGAAGGATCAGCAACTTCCTGCTTTGGCAGACAGCCTATGCGGAATTCTATTTCAGTGAGGTTTTCTGGCCTGATTTTGATGCTGCTGAACTCCATAAAGCATTAGCTGATTATCAGCAAAGAAAGCGTCGTTTCGGGTTGACTGATGACCAGCTCGATTCAGATATTGATCCTCAATTATGAAGGAGATGGGCCATTAAACAGCGCCTCCTGACGGCAGCCATTGCTTTGCCTCTGTTAATTCTCTTGATTGCTTTTGCCGGCCCTTTTGTCTTTTGCCTGTTTCTGACATTGGTCTTGTTGCTGGCTTTGCTTGAATTTAACCGCATGGGCCTGGCGATTGAGCATGCTTATGAACAGTGGTTCGCCGCTCTCGCCGGAGCTGCCGTGGTGCCCTTACTCTATTTTGGGCAAACGGCGTTGATCGTTCCTCTTTCCGCGGGCTCGATACTGATACTGGCACTGCTTTTTTTGTTCAGGCTGCCGATTATTTCCGAAGTTCATCATCGCCTGGGCTGGCTTTGTCTGGGATTGATTTACTTACCGTTGTTGTTTGGTCATCTGGCCCTTTTGCGCCAGTTGCCGGACGGTCGGGAATGGATTTTTCTGACGCTGCTGGTGATCATGGGGTGTGATACCTTCGCTTATTTTATCGGCAGTCGTTTCGGTAGACACAAGCTTTACCCTGCGGTCAGCCCGAAAAAAAGTATCGAAGGGGGAATCGGTGGTTTACTGGGCTCAGTGCTGGCAGTTTTCATTGCCGGTAAAACGTTTCTGCCGCAAATCGGAATTGTTGATGGTGTTTTGATTGGTTTGTTGCTCGGGGTTGCGGGACAATTGGGCGACCTTTTCGAGTCTTTGTTGAAGCGGGCCTGCGGCGTCAAGGATTCCGGGACGATGATTCCAGGACATGGTGGTATGCTTGACCGGCTTGATAGCCTGTTGTTTGCTTTTCCGATTGTCTATTATCTCGCCCGTTACGGTTACGGCGGATGAGTGAAAAGATGAAAAAGCTGACAATTTTAGGCTGCACCGGTTCAATCGGTGTCAGCACCTTGCAGATTGTTGAAGCCTTCCCGGATTCTTATCAGGTTGTTGCGCTGGCCGCGGGAAATAATGTCGAATTGTTATGCAAACAAGTCGAGATTTTTCGTCCGCGCATTGTTGCGGTCGCGACCGAGCAGAAAGCAGAACAACTGAGCCGTTTGCTCGATGATCCTGATGTTGAGATCCTGAGTGGTATCGAGGGGATCATACGCTGTGCGACCTACGCAGAAAGCGACATGGTGGTGGCCGCAATCGTCGGCGCTGCGGGCTTGGTCCCGACCATGGCGGCCATCAAGGCAGGCAAAGATATCGCCCTGGCCAATAAAGAGACCCTGGTGACCGCCGGGGCCTTGGTGATGGAGGAAGTTTCACGGCAGGGAATCCGCATGATTCCTGTTGACAGTGAGCACTCGGCCATTTTTCAGTCTCTGGCCGGGCAGCGCAGAGAAGATATCCGGCGTCTTATCCTGACGGCTTCCGGTGGTCCTTTTCGGAACCACACACTGAAACAGCTCGAATCGGTTACCCCGGCGGATGCGCTGGCCCATCCGAATTGGAATATGGGGCAGAAAATTTCCATCGATTCTGCGACCATGATGAATAAGGGGCTTGAGGTTATAGAAGCTTTCTGGTTATTTCAGGTGTCGGCTGAACAGATCGCCGTGCATATTCATCCCGAGAGCATTGTCCATTCATTAGTCGAATATCGGGACGGGGCTGTTATGGCACAACTGGGGATTCCTGATATGAAGACCCCGATTGCCTATGCGCTCTCCTGGCCGGAGCGATTGCCATTGCAACAGGCCCCGTTGGATCTTGCTCAGGCTGGGAAGTTGACCTTTTCCGAGCCCGATCCGGATCGCTTCCCCTGTTTACGTTTAGCCTATGAAGCGCTCGCCGTCGGCGGGAGTTTACCCGCTGTTATGAATGCGGCCAATGAAGTCGCCGTTGAGGCTTTTTTGCAGAACAAACTCGATTTTCTCGGTATTGCACAGCTGATTGAAAAAGTCATGAGCCGCCATACGAGAGAAGAACTGCAAAGTATCGATAAGGTGCTGCACGCTGATTTGTGGGGTCGTCAAGAGGCCAGAGAACTGATGCATGGAGGTCTGAAATGACTACCGTTATTGCCGGTATCCTGATGCTCGGGATATTGGTTTTTGTCCACGAACTGGGACATTTCTGGATTGCTAAGCTCTGCGGGGTGAAGGTTCTGAAATTCTCCCTCGGTTTCGGCCCAAAACTGATTTCTCGGCAGTGGGGGGAAACTGAATACTTGATTTGCGCGATTCCTCTTGGCGGTTATGTCCAGATGTTGGGGGAGGGCGGCGGTGAACAGGGAGAAGACGCGGAACTGACCGCCGAGGAAAAACAGCGGTCTTTTGCCGACAAGCCGGTCTCCCGAAGGCTGGCTATTGTTTCTGCCGGTCCGATCATGAACCTGCTGTTGCCGCTGATAATCCTGCCGATTACATTTATGGTCGGAGTGCAGATGCCGGCCTATATCGACCAACAACCCTGTATCGGTTATGTCGTCCCTGAATCGAATGCTGCCGGCGGTGGTTTTGTTGTCGGTGATTGTATTATTTCGGTGAATCAACGGCCCGTTAACAGTTGGAACGACACCAACAAGTCGTTTGTCAATGCCGCGGGCGACCCGCTGGTTTTCATCGTTGCGCGTGACGGGGAACAGCTCCGATTGGAAATCCCCTCAGAAAATAACAGCTTGGGGGGGATGCAATCCCTTGGACTGCTGCCGTTGCAAAAGGCGCAAATCGGCGGCCTGGCTGACAACATGCCGGCTCAAAAAGCCGGTCTTACGGAGGGGGACCTGATCCTTGAGATAGGAGGGCAACAGGTTGTCTCCTGGTACGATCTCCGGTCGATTATCCAGTCGATCGGCGGGGAACCGATGAAGGTTCTTGTTGAGCGTGCGGGTGAGCTTCTAACCGTTGAATTGATTCCGCAGCGGCACAATGATGAAGGAGATTACCTGATTGGCATTGCCCCGTTGCAGGTATCGGAAACAAAACGTTTTGGTCTGTTTGGGGCGATCAGGGAAGGGGCAGAGCGTACCTGGGAACTGATCGATCTGACAGTTGTTTTCGTCCAGAAGTTGTTCAGCGGCAGTGTCTCGGCAAAAAATATCGGTGGCCCGATTACTGTTGTGCAGATCGCCGGACAGGCGGTTCAAACCAACCTGTCGGCAATCCTGTCGGTGCTGGCGTTCATCTCGATTCAGCTGGGGATCCTCAATCTGTTGCCGATTCCGATTCTGGACGGTGGCCACATCCTTTTTTATCTGATTGAGCTGGTCCTTCGCCGACCATTGTCGATGCGGGCCCGTGAGGTGGCCCAACAGGTCGGCATGGCAATGCTGCTGCTGCTCATGGTGCTGGCTTTTTACAATGACATTATGAGGCTCTGGGGTTGATAGCGTTAGTTGAACAACCCAAAATCTTGACAATTGACAGTTCTTCTCTGGCCGGGAGTGTCGCTCTCTGTCAAGGGGAAACCTTGCTTGCCGAATCTCTGTTGAATGCACAGCGGACTCACAGTGATACGTTGTTGAAACAGATTGATCTGTTATTGGCTGAAGCCGACTGGACTTTGTCGGACCTTGACCTGTTGGCAGCGGTCATCGGTCCAGGATCCTTCACTGGTTTGAGGATCGGCATTGCGACGATCAAAGGACTGGCAGAGGTTCTTGCCAAGCCGGTTGTCGGGATCTCCTCGTTACAGATGTTGGCGATGAACCTGCCGCTTGTGCAACGACCGATCTGTACTTTTCTTGATGCGCGTAAAAAGGAGGTCTACAGCCAGCTTTTTGAGTGGAGTGCCGCAGGGCCGGTGCCGACAGCTGACGCCCGGGTTTTGCCTCCGGAAGAACTGTTGAATCAGCTTGAGGGGGAGGTCGCTCTGGTCGGCGATGGGGTTCCGCTTTATCGGCACTTGATCACACGGATTCTTGGGGAGCGTGCCCATTTGCCGGTGTTATCAACCCATCAGCCGCGTGCTGCGCAGGCTGGTTGGTTGGCGGGTCAGGCATACGCAAAGGGAGCGCTGATGACTGCGGCAGAATTGTTGCCGACCTACATTCGCCCTGCGGATGCCGAGTTGCATCAAGTGGTCAAGTAAAGCGTCTCAAACGTTGTTCGACGGTTGACATTTTTTTGCCGGTTTGGTTATCTATAGGGCAAGTAATTTGGCTCTGACCCTCAGGCGCGGAGGTACCGATGGACATTGATCAGAATCTGTTGCAAAATCTTCTCGATTGCAACCCCCGTTTCCGCATGCTTTACGAAGAACACACCTTCTTTGAGAAACAGTTATCCGAGTACGAAAAGAAAGGTTTTTTATCCCCCCAGGAAGAGCTGGAAAAAAATAAGGTGAAAAAAATGAAACTGGCAGGTAAGGACGCGATGGAAAGAATCCTCCATACTGTACATGCCTGACCCCGTTTAGTCACAACGGGATGAGTTTTATACAGCAAAGGGTTTAAGCAACTGCTTAAACCCTTTGCTGTATTTAAAATGCCTGGTTTAAGTCCGGCTATACGGAAGTTTTGTCGGACCAATTTTTAGCGTCAGCTTGACTGAAGAACAGGAAAATCAATATGATCAATAAGCGTAGCGATGCGATCACCAAAGGATTTGAACGGACCCCCCATCGGGCCTTGCTGAAATGTACCGGTGTGCCGGATGAACAGATGGAAAAGCCTTTTATCGGGATTGCTTCTTCCTTTACCGATTTGATTCCAGGGCATACCGGAATGCGTGATCTGGAACGTTTTATCGAAAAAGGGGTGCACTCCGGTGGTGGTTATTCCTTCATTTTCGGTATTCCCGGAGTCTGTGACGGTATCGCCATGGGCCACAAGGGGATGCACTATTCTCTGCCGACTCGTGAGTTGATTGCCGACATGGTTGAATCTATTGCCGAGGCTCACCGACTTGATGGACTGGTCCTGCTGACCAACTGCGACAAGATTACCCCGGGGATGCTGATGGCAGCCGCACGGCTTGATATTCCCTGTATCGTTGTCACTGCCGGTCCGTCGCTGACCGGCGTCGGTCGCGAAGGGAAGCGCTACTCCTTTGTCACCGACACCTTTGAGGCCATGGCTCAGTATCAGGCGGGAGTGATCGACGAAAAGCAGCTGATGGTGTGTGAGGATAATGCCTGTCCGACAGCTGGATCCTGCCAGGGCTTGTTCACGGCCAACACCATGGCGATTCTCACGGAAACCATGGGGATGAGTTTGCCGCGCTGCGGAACGGCTTCCTGCGTTTCCTCTTTGAAACGCCGCATTTCCTTTGCTTCCGGGGAAAAGATCGTGGAGCTTGTGCGTAAGAATATTACTCCACGACAAATTTTGACCCGGGAAGCTTTCGAAAACGCCATCCGCGTCGATCTGGCTCTGGGGGGGTCAAGCAATACGGTCCTGCATCTGCTGTCGATTGCCTATGAGGCGGGAGTTGATCTGTCCCTGGATGCTTTTGACGAACTGGGCCGCACGACTCCTCAATTGGCTTCGATGAATCCGAGTGGTATTCATTTTGTGGAAGATTTGGATGTGGCGGGCGGCGTGCCTGCGGTGCTCTACCAGTTGCGCGATCGGATCAAGGATAACCCCACCCTGTTCGGGTTGAGTATCAAGCAGATCATCGATTCGGTTGCCGGCGTTGATGAAGAGGTAATTCGCCCGATCTCTGCTCCAATCCGTCCCGAAGGTGGTATCGCCATCCTCAAAGGCAATATTGCCCCGGAAGGTGCGGTTGTCAAGCAGTCGGGCGTTTCCGAAAAGATGATGAAGTTTTCCGGCAAGGCGCGCTGTTACGATTCGGAAGAAGCGGCAATGGATGCCCTGATGGGTGGTCATGTGGTGGCAGGTGATGTGGTGGTGATTCGTTATGAAGGCCCGAAAGGTGGTCCGGGAATGCGCGAAATGCTTGCCCCGACCGCAACTCTGATGGGCTTGGGGCTTGGCGATAGCGTGGCCTTGATCACTGACGGGCGTTTCTCGGGAGGAACCCGCGGTCCCTGTATCGGGCATATCTCTCCCGAAGCAGCTCAGGGTGGACCGATCGCCCTGATCGAAGACGGCGATTCGATTGTGCTGGATATCCCGAATCGAACCTTGCAACTCGATTTGGCGGACGATGCCCTGGCCGAACGGCGTAAAAACTGGCAGGCGCCGGAGCCGAAAATCAAAACCGGTTGGTTGGCCCGCTATGCAAAAGTGGTGACTCATGCCGGAACCGGGGCGGTCTGCAAGGCTGACTAAAATCAGTCAGTCCAGATATTTTATAATTGATTCCATTATTTATAGGACGTTAAACTCCATAGTTTGCCGTCGGTGAAGGATTGTCGGGTTTTTCCGTTGCCGGTATTTATTTTTTAATTTCAGAGAGACGACAGCTTTGATCGGCTGTGCAGAGGAGGATCAGGTGGAACTGACCGGATCACAAATTTTACTGGAAAGTCTGCAAAAAGAAGGGGTTGATACGGTTTTCGGTTACCCCGGCGGCGCGGTCATCAATATTTATGATGACCTGTATGACTCGTCAATCGAACATATTTTAACTCGGCATGAACAGGGAGCGGTTCATGCTGCCGACGGTTATGCCCGGTGTACCGGTAAGGTCGGGGTGATTATTGCGACCAGTGGTCCCGGTGCGACCAATACCGTGACAGGGATTGCAACTGCCTATATGGACTCGATCCCGATGGTTATTATTACCGGTCAGGTGCCGACGCCACTGATTGGTAATGACGCTTTTCAGGAAGCAGATATGTGTGGGATTACCCGTCCCTGCACCAAACATAACTTTTTGGTCAAGGATGTCCGTGATCTGGCCAGAACGATCAAGGAGGCATTCTATATTGCCCGTACTGGACGACCCGGCCCGGTGTTGATCGATCTGCCGAAAGACGTACAGGTTACGAAATGTAAGTTCAAGTATCCGGAAACGGTCAGCCTGCGTGGCTACAAGCCGACTTACAGCGGCAACAGCCGGCAGATTGACAAGGCGGCAAAGATGCTTCTTCGGGCGCGTCGGCCGGTCCTTTATGTCGGTGGCGGCATCAACTTGTCGGCGTCCAACGCTGAGTTGCTCAAGCTGGCTGAGATAACTCAGTCCCCGGTCACGACGACGCTGATGGCCATGTCCGGATTTCCACAAGATCATCCCTTGTGTCTCGGCATGCTCGGTATGCACGGAACCTTCTACGCCAACATGTCGGTGACCGACTGCGATCTGTTGATCGCTATCGGTGCTCGTTTTGACGACCGGGTCACCGGGCGGATCGACAGTTTTGCGCAAAAAGCCAAGGTCATCCATATTGATATCGATCCGACGACGATCAAGAAAAATGTTGCCGTTGATCTGCCGATCGTCGGTGATCTGAAAGATGTTCTAGGCAAACTTTGTGACAAGCTTTCGGAACAGGCAGAATCGCTGCAAAAACTGGTTAAAAATACGGCAAAATGGCGGGAGACCATTGAGGAGTGGAAACAGGCCCATCCAATGGGTTACGAAAGCTCCGACACGATCATCAAGCCGCAGTTTGTTATCGAAAAAGTTCGTGAATTGACCGATGATAATGCGATTATTTCTACCGAGGTCGGGCAGCACCAGATGTGGACTGCACAGTTCTTTCAGTTCAGCCAACCGAGGACGTTTCTGACGTCCGGCGGTTTAGGAACCATGGGCTTCGGCCTGCCGGCAGCTCTGGGTGCTCAGGTCGCCTTTCCCGATCGACAAGTTATCGATATCTCCGGTGACGGTTCTTTCCAGATGAATTCACAGGAGCTGGCGACGCTGGTGCAATATAAATTGCCGGTAAAGATTGTCATCCTCAATAATAATTATCTCGGTATGGTGCGCCAATGGCAACAGATGTTTTTCGATCGGCGTTACAGTCAAACCGTTATGGAGTTGCCGATCGACTTTGTTAAGCTGGCAGAGGCCTATGGGGCGACCGGACTGCAGACAAGTAAGGTTGCCGATGTTGAGAAAATTATCAAGCAAGCCCTGGAAACTCCGGGTCCGGTTTTGATGGAGTTCAAGATTTCCCGTGAGGAGAATGTGTTGCCGATGGTTCCGGCCGGCAAGGGCATCCATGAAATGGTTCTGGCGTCCTGAAAATCAGGTGCTGTCAGGTTTTAGATAGGGCCGATTGTCGGCCAGGAGGAATGAGGAATATGAAACATACTATTTCTGTGTTGGTGGAAAATGAATTCGGTGTGCTTGCGAGGGTCTCCGGACTGTTTTCCGGACGTGGTTTCAATATTGAGAGTTTGTCGGTTGCTCCGACTCTGGAGCCGGATCTCTCGCGGATAACCTTGGTCACTCGCGGTGATGATCGGATTCTCGAGCAGATCAACAAGCAGTTGAATAAGTTGATTTCGACCATCAAGGTGATCGATTTTACCGGAGAGGAATATGTTGAGCGCGAACTGGCCCTGATCAAGGTTTCCGCTGAAGCGGAATCGCGAGCAGAAGCTTTGCGGATAGTTGATATCTTTCGCGCCAAGGTGGTTGATGTCACACCCAAGTCGTACACCATTGAAATCACCGGCGCTTCGGCAAAGATCGATGGTTTGATAGAATTGCTGCGGCCCATGGGGATCAAAGAAATTGTTCGTTCCGGACCGGTGGTTATGGGGCGCGGAGCAAAAGGTACTGCCGGCTGATAAAAAAGTTGGCCGGGTCGGGCCGTTATGTTATAAATGTTCGTCATTTTAATCGATTCAAACCTATAGGGAGAAAAAATATGAAGATCTATTACGACAAAGACGCCAACCTTGATGTCATCAAGGGCAAGAAAATCGCAATCATCGGTTATGGCAGCCAAGGCCATGCCCATGCGAATAACCTCAAGGAAAGCGGATTTGAAGTTATCGTCGCCGAGTATCCTCAGGGTGGCGAAAACTGGAGCAAGGCAGAGAATGCCGGTCATACGGTGATGATGACCGCTGATGCCGTACAGGCTGCCGATATCATTATGACTCTGCTCCCTGATGAAATGCAGGCTGATATCTACCGCGAGCAGATTGCACCGAATATCAAGCCGGGCAGCTATCTCGGCTTCGCGCACGGCTTCAATATTCATTATAATCAGATTGTTGCCGCTGAAAATATCAATGTTTTTATGGTCGCCCCAAAGGGTCCCGGCCACACGGTTCGTAACGAATATCTTCAGGGTGGTGGAGTGCCTTGTTTGATCGCCGTTGAGAAAGATCCGTCCGGTGATACCAAGGATGTTGCCATGGCTTATGCCTGTGGCGTGGGTGGCGGTCGCTCCGGTATTATCGAAACGAGTTTCCAGGAGGAGACGGAAACTGATCTGTTTGGAGAGCAGGCTGTCCTCTGCGGTGGTACGACGGCCCTGGTTCAGGCTGGTTTCGAGGTGCTTGTCGAGGCGGGCTACGCCCCGGAGATGGCCTATTTTGAATGTTTGCATGAATTGAAGCTGATCGTTGACCTGCTTTATGAGGGCGGAATTGCCAACATGCGCTACTCGATTTCCAACACTGCGGAGTTCGGTGACTTCACCCGCGGTCCCAGGATCATCACTGAAGAGACCAAAGACGAGATGCGCCAGATTTTGTCCGAGATCCAGAATGGTGAATTTGCCCGTGAATGGATCCTCGAGACGAAAGCGAATAAGCCGGTGCTGAATGCTCTGCGGCGTATCGGTGCGGAACATCCGATCGAAGAAGTTGGCGATCGGCTGCGTGGCATGATGAGTTGGATCGGCAAGAACAAGCTGGTCGATAAATCCAAAAATTAATTTTCAAAAACGTGCAGATGGGGGCAGTCGCTCTCATCTGCTTTTTTTAAAGGTCAACCGATATGCGCAATCAAAATCAGCCCGTGGTCAGCGAAGGTTATCCCTTTATTGCCTTGTTTGCGTTTTTGACTCTGCTCTTTGCATTGCTTGGCGGGGTCTTTCTGACCTTGCCGCCGCTGATTCTGACCCTGTTCACTGTTTATTTTTTTCGTAACCCGGAACGGGTTATTCCCGATGGTGATGATCTGGTTGTCGCGCCTGCTGACGGTAAAATCATCTTTGTCGGTGACGTTGAAGAACCGCGTTATTTTCAGCATCGGGTGACCAAGGTCAGCATTTTCATGAACGTCTTCAATGTGCATGTCAACCGGGCTCCTTGTGATGGCAAAGTCCTTGAGATGTATTATCAGAAAGGGGCGTTTCTGAACGCTTCCCTCGATAAGGCTGCCGACTGTAATGAGCAATCCGGGATATTGCTCGAAGTTGACAAAAGCCGGCGGATCTTCTTTGTGCAGATTGCCGGTTTGGTTGCCAGGCGGATTGTCACCTACCCGGTGATTGGTGATCTCCTGCAGCGTGGTAAGCGCTATGGACTGATCCGCTTCGGTTCGCGGGTCGATATCTACTTTCCGCAAGGAAGCGATGTTACGGTGACTCTCGGTGAGAAGACGGTTGCTGGAGAAACCGTGTTGGGGACATTGCCTTGACAGACGATTATTTACGCAGCGAGAAACGGGAGAATATCCGTAAAGGGGTTTATCTCCTGCCCAACCTGATCACCTCAGGGAGTATGTTTGCCGGGTTTTATGTCATCATTGCCTCAACTGACGGCAATTTTGTACGGGCAGCATGGTTTATCCTGTTGTCGGCAATTCTGGATGGTCTCGATGGTAAGGTCGCCCGGTTGACCGGAACGACCAGTAAGTTCGGCGTCGAACTTGATTCGCTGGCCGATGTTATTGCCTTCGGGGTGGCTCCCGGAGTATTGATGTACACTTGGGCTTTGAAACCTTTCGGTCATCTTGGCTGGTTGGCGGCCTTTCTCTATGTTGTCTGCGGAGCCTTGCGTCTGGCACGCTTCAATGTGCAGGTGTCGACCGTGGAGTCACGACGTTTTATCGGTCTGCCGATTCCGGCAGCCGCCTGTATCGTAGCAACCTGTGTCCTGTTGTTCTATGAGTTGGGCGGCACCGGAACGATTAAAAAAATATCCGTGGTGATGCTGGTGTTTCTGCTGGCCTACCTGATGGTCAGCAACATCAAATATCTTTCGTTAAAAGACCCGGACCTGTTTAAACGTCAGCCGTTCAAGATTCTTGTTTTGGCGATTATCATGTTGATTGTCATCGTCGCCAATCCGGAAATTATGTTGTTTATCATCGGTATGGTTTATCTGATCTCCGGTCCGGTCGCCCATTTCCTTGAGAGGCGCAGGGCAGGTAGGGGTGACGAACAGATTGAGGGTGATAGCTGATTTTTCCTGGCTGGGTTTTCGATTGTGTCGAGTAAGAAACCGCAATGCTAATTAGCTGGGGAGAAAAGAGCTTGACTTGGCCGGACTTTTTCGGTTGAATCACGTGCATAAGAAAAGCGTTGAAGAGGAGTAGTAGGCACTCACTTCCGTTTCAGAGAGCCGGCGGTTGCTGTGAGCCGGTACGGAAACACGCTGAACTCGCCTTGGAGCTGCAGGGATGAAGCCGCACCGGTTATTCTCTGCCGTGAGCCTGCGTGAAGGGATAATTAAGGGTTTCGTTCTAAGCGAGACCGAACCAGGGTGGTACCGCGAAGCTGAAAGCTCTCGCCCCTGTTACAGGGCGGGGGCTTTTTCTGTTTTGCTCCTCATATTTCTGAAAGAATGACGAAAGGGGGTGGTTCTGTGTGGAATCTGACCTAAGTGACCTGCAACGTAAAACGGAATTATTCGAGATTAACTCAAACAAGAACTGCCCCGGTATTGACCGTCGGGCTTCAGAACAGGCGAGGTAATAGTTATGAGTCAAAAAGAACAGATCATTATTTTTGATACCACTTTGCGTGATGGTGAGCAATCTCCAGGCGCGAGCATGAACATCGAGGAAAAGGTACGGATCGCCCACCAGTTGGAGCGGCTTAATGTCGATGTCATGGAAGCCGGTTTCCCGATCGCCTCTGATGGCGATTTTGAAGCGGTCAAGAAGATTGCCCAGACGATTAAGGGTTTACAGATCGCCGGACTTTCGCGAGCTAACAACATGGACATAGACCGCGCTTGGGAGGCATTGCAGTACGCCGGTGAGCGGGGCCGGATTCATACCTTCATCGCGACCAGCGACATCCATATGCAGCACAAGCTGAAGATGAGCGAACAGCAGGTGCTTGAAACCGCTATCGCTGCGGTCAAGCGGGCAGTCGGTTATACGCCTAACGTCGAGTTCTCGGCCGAGGACGCCGCCCGGACCCGGCTGCCGTTTTTGGCCCAGATTATTGAGGCGGTGATTGAGGCTGGTGCCACCACGGTCAATATTCCGGATACCGTCGGCTACACCATACCTTCGGAGTATTTCAACATCATCAGCTACCTGAAGGAGCATGTCAGTAACATCGATAAGGCGATCATCTCGGTGCACTGTCACAACGACCTTGGCCTCTCGGTGGCGAACTCGTTGGCTGCGGTGCAGGCCGGAGCCCGGCAGGTGGAATGTACCATCAACGGCATCGGTGAGCGGGCCGGCAACTGCTCGCTTGAAGAAGTTGTCATGGCCCTGCGTACCCGGTATGACATACTCCCATTTACCACCAACGTGGCGACGGAGCAGATTATCCCGTCGAGCAAACTGCTCACGACCATTACCGGTATTCAGGTGCAGCAGAATAAAGCAATCGTCGGTGCCAACGCCTTTGCTCACGAGGCCGGCATCCATCAGCATGGCATGTTGATGAACGCGGAGACTTACGAGATCATGACTCCGGAGTCGGTCGGTCTTAATGCCAACAAACTGGTCCTCGGCAAGCACTCCGGTCGTCACGCCTTTATCGATCGCCTCAAAGAGCTCGGTTATGATCTGAACAAGGAAGAAATCCAAAAGGCCTTTGTTCGTTTTAAGTCGCTGGCGGACATGAAGAAAGAGATTTTCGACGAGGATCTCGATGCCATCGTTGCCGATGAGGTTTTACGGGTCACCGAAACCTACAAGTTGTTGCAGATGAGCGTCAGCTCCGGTTCCTTTACCGCGCCGACGGCTACGGTCGAGATGGAAGTGAACGGTGAGGTGAAAAAAACTGCGATGATGGGGGATGGGCCGGTCGATGCGACCTTTAAGGCGATCAAAGAACTCACCGGCAGCGAAGCTCCCTTGCTTAACTTTTCGGTCGGCGCCATTACCGGCGGAACTGATGCCCAAGGCGAGTGTACCGTACGCCTGAGGTCTGCCGAAGGGCGCGAGGTGCTCGGACAGGGTGCGCATCCCGATATTATCGTTGCCAGTGCCAAGGCTTACATTAACGCACTCAATAAAATTGTCAGCATCGCCAAGCGGATGCAGGGCGATATTTGATTAAGGCTGTAAGTAGCTAAATTGACAGGAGAACTTCATGGGTAAGACGCTAGCGGAAAAAATATTTGATGCTCATCTCAAGGATGAGCCATTCCCGGGAACCAAGGTGCTCGGTCTCGATCGAGTGCTTTGCCACGAAATTACCACCCCGGTGGCGATTGCCGATCTGGTTTGGCGAAATAAAGACCGGGTGTTCGATCGGGACAAACTCAAAGTGGTCATCGATCATGTCACCCCGTCCAAGGACAGCAAAACGGCAACCCAGGCGAAAATTCTCCGCGACTGGGCACGTCGCCATGAAATTCCTGATTTCTTCGATGTCGGACAAAATGGTGTCTGCCATGCGATTTTCCCGGAAAAGGGCTATATCCGTCCCGGATTTACCGTCATCATGGGTGACAGTCATACCTGCACCCATGGTGCTTTCGGGGCTTTTGCCGCCGGGGTCGGGACCACCGATCTGGAGGTCGGCATCCTCAAAGGAGTTTGTGCTTTTCGCGAACCGGCGTCCATCCGGATCAACCTCAATGGTAGTTTGTCAAGGGGGGTCTTTGCCAAGGATGTTATTCTCTATGTCATCAGCCGGCTCGGGGTGAACGGAGCCACGGATCGGGTCATCGAATTCCGTGGTCCGATTGTCGATGAGATGAGCATGGAGGCACGGATGACGCTCTGTAATATGGCGATTGAAGCGGGTGGGACCTCCGGGGTCTGCATGCCCGACATGACCACCGTGGAGTATCTCTGGCCATTCATTCAGGATGAGTTTGCCGGCAAGGAAGCGGCCCTGGAAGATTACCGTCAATGGGTTTCGGACGCAGATGCCTGCTACGATAAGGTTCTCGATATCGATGTGTCGAATATCGAACCGCAGGTGACCTTCGATTACAAACCGGATTGTGTCAAGCCGGTCAGTGAAATGAGCGGTACCCCGGTTGATCAGATCTACATCGGCACCTGTACCAACGGCCGGATTGAAGATCTGCG
>JAUVEB010000112.1 GCA_030595055.1 Desulfuromonadaceae bacterium | reverse complement strand
GAGCTGGTCGCTGAGGGGAATCTCACATTTGCGCCGGTCTTCTTTGATGTCGACCGCTGGTATGAGATTGACACCCTTAAGGACCTGAGCGCGGCTGAGAAAATGTTCCCAGCCCCGGTCCCGGTTGACATGGGTGAGAGTCTGCCACCGCTTCGGAAGGCTGTCAGCATCGGCTTCCAGAATGCGCTCTATAAGAAAAATACAGTCATCGGGGTGAACCCTATGCGCCCCTCGCCCCTGGTTGCCTCCGATTGATCAGCCCGCTCCGGGAATAGAATTGAGCCCGGGAGACCGTATGACCATCCATGAACCGACTGCAAATTCGGTTGTTTGGCCAAGATTTCAGCTCCTTTTCGGCCCATAGCCATCTCAAGACTTTTTGCGAAAGCATCAAATTATATGACAGATCAGGATTATGCTGCCAAAGAGCAGCAATTCGAAGCAATTGAATGCCAGCATGGCGGCTATTGGCGTCATGATTTTATCGATCACGCCTACCTTTATAATCTCTATTTCCCGCCAGAGCGTTTTTTTAAACAGTTGACCAGCCAAATCCATGAATTAGTGCTGAACTATCCCGTGGCTCAGGATGTCCTGGCCGGGTTGGTGGGCACTCTGATCAATCAACCTCCGGAACGGATTGTGGTGGGCAACGGGGCGGCAGAGCTGATCAAGATTGTCTCCGGGCATCTCGCCAAGAAGCTTATTGTTCCGGTTCCGTCGTTCAACGAATACGCCAATGCCGCACCGACAGAAAACGTCATTGAGTTTGTGCTCGATGCTCCTTCCTTCCAACTGGACGTGGATAGATTTGCGGCAGAAGCTATCCGCTGCCAGGCCGACGTTGCGGTGGTGGTGTCGCCGAACAATCCGACGTCACTGCTGGTGCCTAAAGCCGATCTGGTTCGCCTGCTGGACAAACTGGCCGCGCACGACTGCATGCTCATCGTCGATGAATCTTTCATCGATTTTGCCGGGGATCGTGACCGGGAAACCCTGCAAGGGGATATCGCCAGGTATCCGAATCTTGCGATCTTCAAGAGTATGAGTAAGGCTTACGGTATCTGCGGTCTACGCATCGGCTATATGCTGACGGCCAACGCACTGTTTGCCGATCAGGTTCGTCAGGGGCTGCATATCTGGAACCTCAACGGCTTTGCCGAAACTTTTCTGGTTCATGCCCCTGAATACCAACAGGAGTTTCTCGCCAGTTGCGATCGGGTCCGGGCGGATCGAGATCAATTCTATCAGGATCTCTGTGCCATCAGCGGCCTGACGGTCTATCGACCGGATGCCAACTATCTTTTCTGCCGTCTTCCCGACCGTGCCCCTTCCGGCCCCGAGGTGGCCCGCAGGCTGTTTGTCGAGCACAATATCTACATCAAACACTGTCAGGGCAAGACCATGCCTGAATCTGACCGTTACATCCGCATTGCCAGCCGCACCCAGGCCGAAAACAGTATTGTGACTGAGGCTCTGGGTGCAATTGTCGGTGCGAAGAAAATATCATGAGTGCATCACCAACCAACCCGACGACTCCCAGGGCCATACTTTGCTACGCGAATGATCTGCCGAACATCTGTTCGTTGGCCGGACTCCTTTCGGCAATCCTCGGCATCTATTTCGCTTTTCTGGGTAATTTCTCCGCCGCAATGATCGGTTTGCTCTGGGCGGTCTTTTTTGACTGGAGCGATGGCATTATCGCCCGCCGGATGAAAGGTCGAACCAGAGAACAGGGGGAGTTTGGCGGCCAGCTCGACTCGCTGATCGATATTGTCAGTTTCGGCATCTGTCCCGCGGTCATCCTGTTGAGCTATGGCAATTTCAGTCCCTGGTACATCCCCGGCGCCTTTGTCATTGTCGCAACCGGCGTGATTCGGCTAAGCTATTTTAATGTCTTCGGCTTAGTGGATAAATCAACCTACTGGGGTTTGGCGCTCGATAACAACATTATTATCCTGACCGTTCTGTTCCTCTTTGAGGGCTTGGTCAGTCCTGCGGTTTTCGGCGCTGTTCTCTACGCTCTCATGATGGCTCTGTCCGCCCTCAACGTCGCCCCGATCAGGACCCCTAAATTTGCCGGACGCTGGTATTATGCCATCACCGTTTACGCGCTGGTGTTGACCCTGGTCTATGGCTGGAAATTGCTCTGTCCCGCAGTCTAGTGGCCCGTGCGGTTAATCGTGACGCGTAATTCTGAGATATTTTGATTGCTGTCAAGGCGTGCCGATGAAGGCCTAGCCTGGAAGCCCAATGGGAGAAGCCCAATGGGACGTTGTTGATAAATCCACATCCCCTATTATACTTCCCCCATGCTACGCCAAGCTCGTATCGATATCCCAGGCCTTCTGCAACATGTCATTGTCAGAGGGGTCGCCCGAACCGACATCTTTCTTGATGATGAGGATCGGGAAGATTTTGTCCAACGGCTGAACCGTCTGCTTGCTGAAACCAAAACCACCTGCTCTGCCTGGGCCCTGCTCGACAACCACGTTCACCTGCTGTTGACACCGACCGAGCAGCCGCTGGCCCGTTTCATGCGCAGACTACTCACCGGCTATGCCGTCGTCTTTAATCTGCGTCACAAAAGGGCTGGACATATCAACCTTTGCCTTCCCCCATCATCTTCATCGCTATCTCCCGCATGCGGTACTTCTGCAGCTTGCCGCTGACGGTCATGGGAAACTCTTTTACGAACCAGATGTATTTCGGGATCTTGAAGTGGGCGATCTGCCCCTGGCAAAAATCCCTTATCTCCTGCTCGGTGGCGGTCTGCCCGGCATTAAGCCTGACCCAGGCCATGATTTCCTCGCCAAAGTACTCGTGCGGCACGCCGAATACCGCTACCTCTGCCACCTTCGGGTGGGTAAGGAGGAATTGCTCGATCTGCCAGGGGGAGATATTTTCACCGCCGCGGATGATGATTTCCTTTTGCCGCCCTGCGATCCGTACATAACCGTTTTCGTCCATGGAGCCCAGGTCCCCCGAATGAAGCCAGCCGTTTTCGTCAATCGCCTCTCTGGTCGCCTCCGGGTCGCCGTAATAACCTTTCGCGATGTGGTAGCCCCGGAAGCAGACCTCACCGACCTGTCCCAACGGCACGGTCTTTTTGCTTTGGGGATCGACAATCTTCACCTCCTGGTGGGGCAGGTTCCTTCCAACCGTTTCAAGGCGCACATCCATGGGGTCTTCGCGCGATGTCAGGTGGGTGAGGGGGGAGGCCTCCGTCATACCGTAGCCGATGAGAATTTCGGGGCAGGGCATCTCCTCGATTACGCGCTTGACCAGCGGTGGCGGGCAGGGAGCTCCGGCCATAATGCCCGTGCGCAAAGCCGAAAGATCAAATTCCTTGAAGCGGGGATGCTCGAGCTCAGCGATGAACATGGTGGGGACACCGTGGATGGCGGTGCACTTTTCCTCCTGGACAGCCTGAAGCACCTTCAGGGCATCGAAATACTCGCCGGGAAGGACCATGCAGGCCCCCACGGAAAGACAGAGCAGGCCGGCCAGAACTATCCCGAAACAGTGATAAAAGGGGACCGGGACGCAGAGGCGGTCCTTCTCGGTAAAATACATGGTCATGGCGGCGAAGCGGGCGTTGTTGAGCAGGTTGTGATGAGAGAGGACCGCTGTTTTTGGAAAGCCGAAGGTGCCCGAGGTGTATAAAAGGCCGACAGGATCGTCGCGGTCCAGCGCTGCGGCAATCGCATCGAGTTTCTCCCGGGGGACACCCGATGCCCCCTCCAGAACCTCTGGCCAGACGGTGAACCCGGGGTGTGGGCGACAGGTTCCTGCGGGATCGGTCGGATCAAAAAGAACCACCCGGCGCAGAAACGGAAATTCTTTGCATTTCAATTTTTTTTCGCCCTCTTTCAGCTCCGGCACCAGTTCTGTGAGCATGGCAACATAATCGCTGGAGCGAAAGGAGGGAACAGCAAAAAGAGCATGCAGCTCTGAACGATTCAGGGCATGGGCCAGTTCCATGGTGCGGTAGGCGGGATTGATGCACACAAGCACGGCGCCTATTCGCGCCGCCGCCATCTGCACCAGCAGCCATTCAATATTGTTGGTCGACCAGATGCCGATACGATCCCCTTTGCCGAAGCCCATACCCAGCAGTCCGCAGGCGAGCTCATCGATATTTTCGGCCAGTTCGGCATAGGTCAGGCGCCGCCCCTGGTGAAGGGACACCACAGCCTCATGATCGGGAAAACGCTCCACAATACCTGCGAAATGCTCCGGGATCGTCAGGCCGGAAAGGGGAACAGCCCCTCCGCGGTGAAAATAGCTTTTAGTCATTGTAGTCATCATCAGGGAACGCAACTCCTGTTTTAGGATTTTCTTTCAACCGTCAAATTCTTCCCAATAGGCATCAACCCGACCCTGAATTTCTTTAACAACCTCCTCCTGAAAATGCGGGTCAAACAGGTGGGCGAAGCGCCCCTGCTTCTTCAGATAATCCTCGACCGGCAACCGCTTGCGCGGCACCCTGGTATGCGCGACCTTCCCGTCGACGTATTCCTTCAACGGCCACACCCCGGTCTTGACCGCAAGCTTGCCGATCTCCACGGTTTCCATGGGATCGTAATCCCAGCCGGTAGGACATGGGGCAAGGACAATAATAAGCCGCGGACCTTTCAGTTCTCCGGCCTTTTCGATCTTGCGTGCCAGATCAAGCGGTTCGCTTCCTACCACTGTAGCCACGTAGGAGGGACGATGGGCCGCCCAGATGGCAAACAGGTCTTTCTTGTGCCCGCCAAAGCCGCGCGGGCCTTTGCTGGTTGCGGTTCTGGCACCATGGGGCGTCGCCCCGGAGTACTGATGTCCGGTATTGCCGTACCCCTCGTTATCGTAGCAGATATAGATAAAATCGAGGCCACGCTCGATGGCGGCCGAGGTCGCCGAAAGCCCCATGCCGTAAGCGGAACCGTCCCCCGTAAGAACAACGGTCTGCAGATCATCTTCAGGACCGATTCTTTCCTTTTCAAGAAGGATATCCAGGGCATCCCGCACACCCTGGGCTCCAGCAGGCGCAGAGGCCATGGCGGTATAGAGCCAGGAGCCCCGAAAAGGGGTGAAGGGATAGACCGACAACAGTGACATGCAGCCTGCCGCGTTTATGAATACGGTTTTTTCTCCCAGAATGTCATAAATGCCATGGAGCGCCTCCAATCCGCCGCAGCCGGCACACATCGCAGTGCCTGCACCCAGCAGGTGTGAGGTTGGAAGATCCTTGAGGCTTTGGAATTTCGTTTCGCTCATGTAATCCCCGCAATCTTCTGCAGCGTTCTGACTTCCCGCAATTCCCCCTCGGTATAAAGGAGTCGGGGCGGAGGCGTTCGGCCTTCGTCAACGGCCTTGCGGGTCACTGCGGCCATCTCGAAAAACTCCTCCGGTCCTATGTCGCGTCCCCCCAGGCCGCCGATAAAGCCGGCCAGGATGTTTGGAGCATTCGGCCGGCCGTAAAGCGCTGCCGTCAGCTCCCCATGGAGTATGCCGCCAGCTCCTGCAGACAGGTTCTGATCGATAACCGCTGCCCCCTTCTTCCCCGCCAGTACCTGCCGGAAAGCAGCGGCCGGAAAAGGCCTCAGCAGACGCGGCCGCACCAGCCCGACTGCCTGCCCGGCTTCGCGCAAGCGATCGACGGCATCCTTGGCCTTGGTGGCAAAAGAGCCCATCATTACGAAAACCAGCTCAGCATCGGCGGCGCGGTAGGCCTCCACAGCCTCATAGGTTCTGCCAAAAATCCGCCCGAACTCCGAGCCGATATCATCGAAAATGGAAGCAGCATTCAGCGCGGCCAGATGACTCTGGTAGCGAAAGTAGGAGTAAGGTCCTCCGCCGAGCACAGCCACGGCCTGGCTGACAGGCTCGCTCGCCTTGAAGCGGATATTTTCGGGGTCAAAGGGAGGCAAAAAGCGGGAAACTGCCGCGAGCTCGGGAATATCCACCGGTTCCCTGGTGAAGGATAGATAGAAGCCATCCAGATTGACGATGACCGGCAACCGTACCCGCTCATCTTCCGCCAGGCGATAGGCAAGAAGGATGCTGTCGAGCACCTCCTGGCAGGTTGCGCAGTGAATCTGCAAAAAACCGCTGTCGCGCGCCGCAAGAATATCGTTGTGGTCGGGCTCCAGAGTAATCGGGGAAGACAGGCCGCGAGAGACGTTTACCAGAACGAAGGGGGCACGCCAGCCGGCCACGGTATAGAGCATCTCCATGCCGTAAAGCAGGCCCTGACTGGATGTCGCAGTGAAAACCCGCACGCCCGTTGCCGCGGCTGCACCGGCGGCGGTAATCATGGAATGCTCGGATTCGAGGGTCACCATGCGGCAGTCAATCTCATCTTTATCAATCCATTTTGCGACGGTCTCAATGATCTCTGTCTGGGGGGTAATGGGAAAGGCGGGAAGATAATCCACCTCGGCCAGACGCATCCCCCAGGCTGCGGCGCCGTTTCCTGTAAGGAGCATGCGACTCATTTTTCACCTCCCGCATTGTTTCCCTTTTCCCCGCCATGTTCTTCCGGAACGGTCCCAACAGCATGGGTCGGGCACTGCGCCACGCAGATAAGGCATCCCTTGCAATGCTCGTAGTCGATCACCGGATAACCCTCCGCATTCAGGCTGATGGCGCCCTCGGGACAAAGCCGGCTGCAAAGCCCGCACCGCCGGCAGCGGTCGTAATCAATAACGGGCCGCATGGTACGCCACAAGCCGGTTTTCACCTTTTCGCTGGTAAGAGCCGCGTGAATCGATGGGGCCGAAATCCGTGCTTCCTCAAAGGGCAATTCGATCCAGTCGGGTTTTGTAAAGGGAGATTCACCCTCGCCGGAGCCTGCCACAACCAAGTCTCCATAAGGCATCATCAGTTCGTATGCATTGAGGGCTCTGGATAGATTTTCCTTGACCACATCCTCTCCATGATCGGAAAGTTCCTGATGAATGGCCTTCTTCAGGCAGTCTTTGGAAACAACGCCGGACAGGCACGCTGCAGCCCCCGCACAGGAGGCGCTGATAAAGCGGTGTTCGCGTCGGCCTTCCCCCGAAACCGGCAAAGTCACAACTTTTTCGGGAAGTGGATAACGGCTCTTCCAGAAACCGGGTTTTTCGTTGCTGCAAATCAGAACAACGGCAGATTCGGCAACACCCTGCAGCACCCCGGCGGACGGGATTCCGACCAGGGTATCGTCCGCCACGACAACCAGATCAGGCCGGCGTATAATGCCGCGCTCGAAGATTGCGGTGCGCGATGCCCGCACGTAGGCAAAGATGGGAGCACCACGGCGCTCGGCACCGTAACGGGGAGCATCCTGCACCTCGAAGCCTTCCAGGAAAAAGGCCGTTCCCAGGATGCGGCTCGCGGTCTTCATCCCCTGGCCGCCCCGGCCGTGAAAACGGATACGGTACATGCAGCTT
>JAUVEB010000131.1 GCA_030595055.1 Desulfuromonadaceae bacterium | reverse complement strand
TTTTTTGCGAGACCATCAAGGCTGACACAAAGCCCATCGTTTCGATATATTGACATGGCTCAACAAACAATACGGGGAGTGGTTAAAAATGCCTCTTCCCGTATTGTTATTATCGTGATTGGTCGTTCCCATGATTCAGCTGTTTAATGTGACCAAAAGTTATGGCAGTGATTCTGTCGCAATCAAAGATCTGAGCTTGCACATCCCCAAGGGGGATTTTGTTTATATCACCGGAGCTTCAGGTGCCGGAAAAACAACTTTATTGCGGATGCTTTATGTGGCAGAAAAGCCGACTCGCGGACAAATTTTGATCGATCAACAAAATATCACCAGAATACGCAGCTCGCAGATTCCATTTTTGCGACGTAAAATCGGGGTGGTTTTTCAAGACTTTAAGTTGCTTAACAGCCGTACGGTATATGAGAATGTCGCCTTTGCCCTGGAGGCACAGGGAAAAAAGCGCTACGAGGTCAGTAAGAAGGTTTACCAGTCTTTAAAAGAGGTTGGCTTGGAACATCGTCTGCAGAGCAAACCTTTGGAACTTTCCGGTGGTGAGCAACAACGAATAGCTGTGGCCCGGGCCTTGGTGGTTGATCCGCTGATCCTGCTGGCTGATGAACCCAGTGGTAACCTTGATCAGGAGGTGACTCTGGATATCATGGAGCTGTTTAAAAAAGCCAACGCTCGTGGGACGACCGTTTTGTTGGCGACTCACGATCACGGTCTGCATCAGCGATTTCCACGACGGGTGATAACCTTGGATAAAGGGAAACTGATTGCTGATCAGCAGCCGTATGGTTGTTAATTAACAGCGTTTAGTAAGTACCCATCCGGAAACTTCGGGTCGGCGCGATGAAGTTTTTATGTAACTATTAAGAACGAGTGTTGATGTGCCGGTGCCGCCCATTCCAAGGGCCGCCGATTGAATGAATACATGGCCATCCCCGGGGCTTGGCTGTCGCCATCCGGGCGACAGCCATCCTTTCCATGGGCATCACCAGCACGTCTTGCTGAATAGTTACGTTTTTATCTGGGAACCGTGCAGATTGACGCAGAGATTGTGAAAAAGGGGTGTTCCCGGATGAAAACAAGTGAGAATTGGAGGGTCCGGCAGTGCTGGAGAAAATCCGCTATTTTATTCTGAGAGCCATCCGCAATATGCGGCAATGGCCGCTGCTCTGTTCAGCGGCTATTTTAACGATGGCCGTCGCTCTGGCGACGATGGCGACATTTTTTCTCGTTGTTGCCAACGTTGAGCAGCTGGCTGCCGGTTGGACGCGTGAAGTCCAAGTGATTGCCTATCTGGAGAAAGCTCCCGGGCAACATGAATTGCCGGGTTTGCGGAAAAAACTGCAGAGCTTTCCGGAAATCGAATCTGTTCGCTATGTGTCCCCCGTAGAGGCCATGAAGCGTTTTAAAAAACGTCTCGCCGATGACGCCAGTTTGCTTGATGGTGTGAATCGCAACCTGCTGCCGGCCTCATTTGAGTTGGGGTTAGTTGCCGAATGCCGAAATCAACAGGGGATCAACAAGGTCATTGAACGTTTGGACGGTGTGCTTGACGTTGAAGATTTGCGCTATGGGCAAAAGTGGCTGGAAAGATTTAATTCTTTTGTTGAAATGTTACGCTTTATCGGCATGATTCTGGGTGGTTTTTTGATTTTTGCTGCCCTTTTTATTGTCTCAAATACGATCAAGCTGACCCTCTATGCTCGTCGGGATGAATTAGAGATCATGGTTCTGGTCGGTGCGACCATGCGCTTTATCAAGATCCCTTTTTTGCTGGAAGGTGCTTTGCAAGGATTGTTGGGCGGTATTCTTTCCCTCGGTTTTTTGGCATTGATTTTCAAGTTGTTGATAGAAAAAAGTCTTGCCTCGTTCTGGTTGACGCCCACCGATTTTGATCTTCTTTTCCTGTCTGCCGGTCAGCAGATCTCCCTGGTGGGAGCCGGAATTCTTTTAGGCGTTTTCGGCAGTCTTGCTTCGTTGCGTCGCTTCGTGCGTATCTGATGTTTGTGGGAAGATACAGTTTTTTATTGATATTATTGCTGCTGTTCTCTGTAGCTGTGCGAGCAGATTTATCCAAAAATCGCTTACAGTTGCAGGAGATTCAGCAAAGGATCGAGAATGCCCAGGCCGGTCTGACGCAAAAGAAACGCTCTGAGTTGGAGTTCAGTCGTGAACTCGCCCTGCTGAAAAGAACGCTGCAACAGCTTGATAAACGAATTTCGGTTTTCAAGAAGGATCAACAGCTCCTGCAATCACAGATTGATCTGCAGCAAAAAACGATTGCGGATGGCCGACAGGAGTTGCGAAGAACAGGTAAGCGGTTAGAGAAGCGTCTGGTTGCTTTATATAAAGAGGGGGATATCGGCCCCCTGAAAATCCTTTTTTCCGCCGACTCGCCGACTGAACTGGTGCAGCAGTATCATTACCTGACTCGGGTTCTCCAATATGACCGTGACCTGTTGGGCGAATACCGGCAAATATTGGTGGATCAACAACAGCGCCTTACCGATCTCAAGCAACTACAGCAACAGAAGTTGCTGTTACTGGGAAAAGAGCAAAAAGAACGAAAGGTTGCTGCCGACGGCCGCCGTCTGCAAGCGCAACTGTTAAAAAAAGTTCGTTCCGAGAAAAAGCATCTGAAACGGGAGTTGGCGAGTTTACGGGAAAAAGCGAAACGCTTACAATCGCTGGTGACCAAGTTGCATAAGCAGCCTGCACCAGCACCAGCTCCAGTCCCAGCGACCGGGTCCGGAAGTTTCAGTGCCGGTAAGGGGAAATTGGCCTGGCCGGTCAATGGTGAGGTTTTGATCGGTTTCGGAACGCAGCAAGATTCTACACTTGGTACTTACTATGAAAGCAACGGTATTGAAATCAACGTTGCTTTGGGAAGCCCCATCCATGCTGTTGCTGATGGTCGGGTTGTGTTCGCTGATTGGTTCAAGGGGTATGGAAATCTTTTGATCATGAGCCATCAAGGTGGCTTTCATACGCTCTATGCCCAGGCTGCTCGGCTTGACCGGACGGTCGGTGAACAGTTAGTTGCCGGAAATGTCCTTGGCCGGAGTGGTTTAGACGGTCGCGACGCAATGTATTTTGAAATCCGGCATAACGGATCACCGGTCAATCCGTTGCGCTGGTTGCAACGTCGTTAATATCAGGGAGATTCTGCATGTCAGGTTTCAGATGTCGTTTTCGTTATTTTTTCATCATAGCGTGTTTTGTGGTCGGTTGCGGAGTTTTCAGCGGTGTTGCGACAGCCGATGATAAAGAGAATTATCAGTCTCTGGAGTTGTTCACTGATGTTTTGTCGATCATCCGTAAAAGTTATGTTGAAGAGGTTGATCTGACGGAGCTGGTTTATGGTGCAGTCCGCGGTATGTTGGCGACTCTTGATCCGCACAGCGGCTTTTTGACCCCGGAAATGTACCGGCATATGCAAGATGATACCCATGGTGAGTTCGGCGGTCTGGGAATAGAAATCACCATAAAGGATGGGATGCTGGTTATTGTCTCACCGATTGAAGACACTCCGGCCGACAAAGCGGGGATCATGGCCGGGGACCAGATTGTCAAAATTGAGGGGCGCTTCACGAAGGATCTGGAGATGATGGAAGCGGTACGACTGTTGCGTGGTCCGAAAGGCGAGGCCGTGACTCTCAGTATTCTCCGCGAAGGTTTTCATGCTCCGAAGGATTTCACGATTGTCCGCGACATTATTCAGTTGCAAAGTGTGAAAAGCCGTCTGCTTGACGATGGCTATGGCTATGTCCGCCTTTCGCAGTTTCAGATCCGGACCGGAAGTGATTTGCAGAACCATCTGCAACAGTTGAAAAAGGAAAATGCCGCTGAGCTCAAAGGACTGATTCTGGATTTGCGCAACAATCCAGGCGGGTTGCTTGATCAGGCTGTGGCTGTTGCTGACCGCTTTCTTGCCAAAGGACTGATCGTTTATACTGAGGGGCGTGAGGTCGGCAGTCAGCTGAAATTCAGCGCCCAGAGTCAAGGAACCGAGCCGGACTATCCGCTGATCGTATTGATCAATGGCGGCAGCGCCAGTGCTTCGGAAATTGTTGCCGGAGCCCTGCATGATCATGCCCGGGCCCTGTTGCTCGGTGAACCGAGTTTCGGCAAGGGCTCGGTACAGTCGCTGATTTCTCTGGGTGATGATTCCGGCTTGCGTTTAACCACCGCCCGCTATTTTACCCCGTCGGGAATTTCAATTCAGGCCCGGGGTATCATTCCCGATATTGTTGTTCCGCAACGTGATATCAGTGGTCAGGAGGCTGGACCGCAGATGCGGGAGAAGGATCTCACCCGCCATTTTCAGCCTGTGCAAAAATCCCCGCCTGTTGAAGGGGAACAAGAACAGAAAAGCCGCTTATCGGAGGAGGATGAAACCGATTATCAACTGATGCGTGCTCTGGATTTACTTAAGGGATTTGAGATTATTAACCGCCGGCAACAGCCGGCAGTGTAATTTTACCGATTAACGCTATTATCTGACGAAGAATTGCTATTTCGAATGACGCCCGGAAAACGCCCTACCGCGAAAAAAAAATCAGCTGAAATCAGCAGGCCTGCTTTGTCGGGACAACGCTTGCGAGTGTTGCTGGCCTCCTTGTTTCTGCTGGCTTTTGTTGGTCTGTGTCTGCTCTTGTTGGTCCTTCTGCGCTCCAGTTACCTGCCGGAATATCGCCGGGTTACCGAGTCGTCTTTACCGGAGACCCTGTCTGTAAAGCAGCCGATTTATGGTTATCAGCAGGTCTATGAACTTGTTAAGACCAATTTGCTCAGTGGACCGAAGTCGCTCGGTTGGCAGAAACTGCCTGCTGAAGGGAATCTGCAGCGGCTGAAACTGTTCGGAGATTATCCGCACAGAACACGGCTGCTCAAACTTTCTGCACAGGTGACCATGACCGGTGCCCCGGCCCAGTTGGATTTTTTGCCGCGAAAAGGTTTGGTGCGTCTTTACTGGAATAAAGAGCTACGTCTGGAACTTCGTTACCGGGTGCCGATCACGGTCTCCGGTAGTCGCCCGAGGATTGCCATCATTATGGATGATATGGGACGCTCTCTGAGCACCTTTCATGAATTGCTTGAACTGGGTCTCATGGTGACTCCGGCGATTTTGCCGGAGACTCGGCAAGCGACCAGGGCGGCTCTGATGTTACAGGACATCGGTCGTGAATACATGATCCACATCCCGATGCAGCCCCAAAATTACCCTGTGGCGAATCCGGGTCCCAATGCCTTGCTGCTGGGTCAGACGGAAAGGGAAATCCGGCGGTTGATGCGCCGTTATATGGACCGAGTTCCGGGAGCTGCAGGGGGAAATAACCATATGGGCTCTCGTTATACACAGGATCGTGACGCAATGAAAGTCGTGCTGGACGAATTGCAGCAGGGTGGGCAGTTTTTTATCGACAGCAAAACAATCGCCAATTCGGTGGCTTATGATGAAGCACGCAAGATGGGAGTCCCGACGGCAAAACGACAGATTTTTCTCGATAATCAGGCAGAGGTTAACTATATCCGTATGCAGATTCGCAAAATGGTGAAAATGTCAGATAATCGGGGAGCCGTGATCGCGATCTGCCATCCTTACCCGGAGACCATGGAGGCGTTCCGCCAGGAGTTGCCCTGGTTGAAAAAACAGCAGATTGATTTCGTGAGTGCCTCTGCGTTGGTGGATACGGACTGAGTTTTTCTTAGCCATCTGTATTTTGGGGTTTTAACGCTTGTTTAAGACGATTCGTTCATCATTTTCCTTGACGCTACCGCGTCGTCAGACTTCAAGGTGATTTTACAATTCCTACATCCTCCCGCTTCTTATAATCGATATCAGCAGCCAGAACCCCATAAAGCCTGCGAACAGAAAACCGACCAACCCGATAATCGGTATTTCATGCCACTTGGGTGGAATCCCCGAAAGAACAATAAGACCCGAACCGATTACCAGGGATGCCAGGACAATGGCAAAGGAAAGGCGGTTGCTGATTCGATCATGGGTGGCGAGCATCGACTCCAACCCACGATGTTCAAACTCCATCTTTACCTTGCCCTGTCTGGCCATTTTGAGAATCGCCCGAACTTCTTTGGGAATATCCTTTAAGAGGTGAAAAAGCTCGGTTCCGGAATTTGCCATGTCCTTGGCTATTCGGTGGGGGTGAACGCGGTTTAGCTGTATGCGTTTCATGAATGGCGCAGCCTGTTCGATAACATCCAAATCCGGATCAAGCACCCGACCAAGCCCTTCCACCGTACTCAGAGCCTTGATCATCAAGAACAGATCGGGCGGGA
>JAUVEB010000179.1 GCA_030595055.1 Desulfuromonadaceae bacterium | reverse complement strand
AATAGAAGGCCCGCGCAGAGATGGCGGGCCTTACATTTTAGCCTGGGAGGCTGTCGGGCTATCCGGGCCGAAGCGAAAATTTGGAAGTTTGAGGCCAGATTTTGGCTCGTTTGAGAGCGCATGGCCATAGCTATGGGTTGAAAATGAGCTTAAATATGGGCCAAACAGCCGGATTTGCAGCTGGCTCATGGATAGTCCGACAGCCTCCCAGGCAAAAATGTAAGGCCCGCCATCTCTGCGCGGGCCTTCTATTTATAATTCATCTTCGTTTCCCTAATCACGGGCAATACCGGCGGTTTGTCAACCGCAGGACGGGTGTTCTCAAACACGATGGATCAAGCGTTGTTTCGATAGGCAACCTCCTTTGCTCGGGTGAAAAACCGTGGTCCGTCTTCTTCACTATCATTATACCTGAAATATCGATATTTTCCAGTTGTCCGAATAAAAAAAATTGTTTTTGATGATTTCGGGTGGAATTTGCAGATACTCTGATGCTGTTGAGTCTTTTTGGGAAGTTGCTAGAATGTATAATATACAATCATGAATGAGTCGGTTCACCCTTTAAAGAAAAAGGAGAGAGATGATGACTGATGAGAAGCAGACGCCTGAAGAACATGAAGATGTTAGCCTGTATCAAAAACTGGCAGATCGTGCTGCGGAAATTCTTCGCGACGGGCGTAAGACTCTTGATGAGGCACTGAAAAACGCTGGTGAGGAGGTCACGGCTGGTGGTGAATATACCCGTGAACAGGCGGAGAAGATCAGTGCGTATCTGCGGCGTGATCTGACAGGAGTGGGTAAAAAATCTCAACAGGCTCGTGATGCCGTCATCAATGCGGTAGAACCTCACCGGGTAGCTGCCGGTGTTCAGAGCGGGTTGGCGAAGTTGCTGACAACCGCTGCAGATGTGCTGAACGAATTGGCAGGAAAATCGGAGCAGGTGCTTGAATTTAAAACCGGTGAAGTGACCAGTCCGGGAACTTTGACCTGTAAAGATTGTGGCAAGGAGATGCATTTTAAATCGACAGTGAAAATCCCTCCCTGTCCATCTTGTCATAAGACGGTATTTCGCAAATCCTATTGATTTTTATCGAGACTTTTTGCTGCTGTGTCCGCTGAGTTGGTTGGACACGGCAGCAACTTTCCCCTTTTAGTCGTTGGGTTTTTCTGTATCCCACGCTGGAAACCAAGAGATTAAACCCCTGATTCTTGCTTTTGCTTGACAAGTCTCACTGCATACGTGTCTATATCTTCTGCTGAACATCGATTTTTCTCCTTCAGGATTTATATGTCTTTGACCCTCGCAACCGTAGCTGTGATCGGCGGTCTGGTTTTATTGGTTTGGAGTGCCGACCGTTTTGTTGACGGTGCCGCGGCAACAGCTTTACATGCCGGTATGCCGACGCTGCTGATCGGTATGGTGGTTATCGGTTTTGGAACCTCTGCTCCGGAGATGGTGGTTTCTGCTTTTTCCGCAGCTCAGGGGAATCCAGGGCTGGCATTGGGGAATGCTTACGGATCAAATATCGCCAATATTGCCTTGATTCTCGGCTTGACGGCAATTATCAGCCCGATTGCCGTCAAATCGAGTATTTTGCGTAAGGAATTGCCGGTCTTGGTTTGTGTCACGGCGTTGGCGGTTTTTCAGCTTGCAGATGGTCAGTTGTCTCGTTTGGACGCCTGGGTGTTGTTGGGCGTTTTTGCTGTTCTGCTGACTTGGTCGATTTGGCAGGGGTTACGCTATCGGAATGACAGCCTTGCTGCTGATATGGATGTGACCCTCGAAATTGCCCCGATGCCGTTGAAGAAAGCTTTAGTCTGGTTGTTTGTCGGCATGGTTCTGCTGGTGATCAGCTCGCGGATACTGGTTTGGGGGGCGGTGGAAATTGCCCGCGCTTTTGGTGTCAGTGATCTGATTATTGGCTTGACCATTGTTTCCATCGGGACATCTTTGCCGGAGCTGGCCTCCGCGTTAGCGGCAACCCGCAAAGGGGAACATGATCTGGCGCTGGGGAATGTGCTCGGTTCAAACCTTTTCAATACCCTGGCTGTTGTCGGTATCGCCGGTGCCATTCAGCCGATGCCGATTGGGCCGGAGGTGTTATCCCGTGATTGTCTTGTCATGGGAGGCTTGACTCTGGCCCTGTTTGTTGTTGGTTTCGGTTTTCGAGGGCCGGGGCGCATCAATCGTCTGGAGGGAGCCTTGTTGCTCAGCGTTTATGTCGGCTACAGCGGTTATCTGCTGGCTACGGTGCTTGCGACTATCTAGGAGGCTGTCCGAGAATACGAGCCGATCAGACGGTTTCGCAGTAGGCTCTTGTATTCTCGGACAGCCTCCTAAATATGTCGACGCGCAGCGACATTGTCTTGAGTCCTATCAAAGAAATACGAAAAATCGATTTATATCGATAACCTATCTGCTGGAGTTATTGTTATGCCCATGTCACAAAGTTTTACAGATCGCCTGTTTCCCATCGTTGAGCAGTTGTCCGAGCATTACGGAACTCCTTTCCATGTTTATGATGAAGTCGGTATTCGTGAAACGGGTGAAAGTCTTAAAAAGGCTTTTGCTGGAATCGATGGTTTTCGAGAATATTACGCGGTAAAGGCACTGCCGAATCCGCGTATTTTGCAACTGATGCATGAGATGGGTTTTGGTTTCGATTGCAGTTCGATCCCTGAGTTGATTCTAAGTCGGCAGGTTGGTGGCCGGGGTGAAGATATTATGTTTACCTCGAACAATACCGATCCGGTTGAATTTCAGGCGGCAGCGGGCGAGGGTGGCTGTGTTCTTAATCTGGATGACATCTCCTTGATTGACAAGGTGCCGGAATTTCCCGAATTGATTTGCTTTCGGTATAATCCCGGTCCACGTAGAACCGGTAATGTCATTATCGGGAACCCCGTTGAAGCAAAATACGGTGTGACTCACGAGCAGATTGTTGATGCTTACCGCAAGGCTCAGGCAAAAGGGGCTAAGCGGTTTGGTTTGCACACCATGGTGGCATCGAATGAACTCGATTACAGCTATATGGTCGAGACGGCGCGAATGGTGCTGGAGGTTGCTGAACTCGTGGAAAAGGAATTGGACATCCGTTTCGAATTCGTCAATATCGGCGGAGGATTCGGCATTCCTTACCGGCCGGATCAGGCGTCGCTCGACATTGACCGGATGTCGAAGGAGATCACCGCACAGTTCTCTGTCTTCCGTGAAAAGCATGGTTATGCCCCCCGCATGTACATGGAAAGTGGTCGTTACATGACTGGACCGCACGGCTGCCTGGTGACCAAGGCAATCAATCATAAAGATACCTACCGGAAATATATTGGTGTTGATGCCTGCATGTCCTCTTTAATGCGTCCGGCACTGTACGATGCCTATCACCATATCGATGTGGTGGGCAAAGAGGGGGCGGTTGACAGGGTCGTTTATGATATCGTCGGCTCCTTGTGTGAAAACAATGATAAATTTGCCGTGCAACGCGAATTGCCGCAGATTGATGAAGGTGATCTGGTGGTTTTGCATGACACCGGTGCCCATGGACATGCCATGGGCTTCCAGTACAACGGCCGGTTGCGGCCGAAAGAGCTTTTGCTCCGGGCCGACGGGAGTGTCGAATTGATTCGCCGGGAAGAAAATGTGGCGGATTACTTTGCCACTCTGCAGTTTGCAAAAGACAATTTTGTCCCTAGCGGTTCCTGATAGCCCGTGATACAGGCGACAGCTGATTCCCGATTACTCGGTCCATTGCGGATTGAAGGCTTGGTCAACGGCGGGGCAGGGATTGCTCGTGATGCCGGACGGGTGATCTTTATCCCGGGAACGGCGCCGGGCGATCTGGTTCAGTATCGACTAGTTAAGGAAAAAAAACGTTATGCTGAGGGCCAGCTGGTTGAGATTCTTGAGGCGTCTGATCGACGTCGGATGCCACCCTGTCCCGTTGCTGAACAATGTGGCGGTTGCCAGTGGCAACATTTGTCCTATGCTGAACAACTGATCTGGAAAGAACGGTTGTTTCACGAAACGTTGATCCGTCAATGTGCTGTTGATCCGCGGCAGTTGTTACCAATCGTCCCGGCAGCTGACGAGTGGCATTACCGCAGCCGTGTACAGATTAAATGTCAGCTCACAACAAACGGTTTCATAACCGGTTTTTTTAAACCGAAAAGCCATGTTGTCGTGCCGGTGGAATCCTGTCCGGTAATCGATACAAAACTCAATGAATGTCTCGCAACCCTGCGAACCCTGTTGGCTCCGACAGCTTTTGCCGGGGAAATCCCACAAATTGATTTAGCTGTCGGAGATGAGGGCTCAGCTCGGGCCGTGGTGCATTATCTCGGTGTCGAGCGGGGTGCTCTGGTTGATTTACTCAGACAACTGACGGATGATTCCCTTGATGTGCTGATTAAAACTGGACGGAAAAATTCCTTATATCCCGTCCGTGGCCACGGTGAACTGCGCATTGAAGTTGATCGGCCACCGATCAAGTTGGCTTACGCAGCTGATGGCTTTGCCCAGATTAATCTTCAGCAAAACCG
>JAUVEB010000029.1 GCA_030595055.1 Desulfuromonadaceae bacterium | reverse complement strand
ATTGCAACCAAGAGCCATTTGATCAAAAGCTCTCCGGTCAAGTTGATTCTGGTTGATCATAACGAGCTGTCACAGGCGGTTCCGGGCGCCGACAAGGTAGAAATACTTGAGGTTATCGACCACCATCGTTTGGGCAATTTCCATACCGACACACCGATTCGTTTTATCAACCAACCGTTGGGGAGTACCTGTTCGCTGGTGGCGGCTCTTTACCGGCAGGCCGGAATTGAGCCCGAGCCGCAGATTGCCGGATTGCTGCTGGCCGGTTTGCTGTCCGATACGCTGGTTCTCAAATCGCCAACCACAACAGCGAGCGACCGCCAACTGGTTCCCTGGTTGGAAACCCTCTCCGGACTCGATCATCAAACCTTTGGCAGTGAGTTGTTCGCTGCCGGAAGCTTGATGGCGAGCGGTGCCCCGGCGCGGGATCTGCTGCTGACCGATTTCAAGGAATATACCGCAGGTGAACATTTATTGGGACTTGGCCAAGCGGAAGTGGTGAATTTTTATTCTTTTCATCAGCGTGCTGATGAATTGCTGGCGGAGTTACAGAGGGTTCGAGAAGAAAAAGGCTATGAACTGGCCGCCCTGTTGGTGACGGATATCATTATGGAAACCAGTCTCTTGCTGGCGGTCGGGCCGAAGGAACTACCCTATATTATCGGTTACCCGCAGGAAGGGCCGAACCTGTATCTACTCAAAGGAGTTTTGTCACGCAAAAAACAGCTGGTTCCTCATTTGTTGAAGGTTTTCAAAGGCGCATGAGTTTTCAGAAGGTCCTTAAGTTGAAAAAGGGCCGTTTCCGACTGAAAATAAGTTAGGTGAGCTCATTAGCGGATTGATCCGTAGCTGTGGCAAGTGCCGAACAAAAAAATGGCCCCGCGTCAGGAGGGAGTACACGGGGCAAAAAGTCTTTTCTGAGAGAGTTTGTTAGCTTTGATTCACATTATAGGGGATAAAAAATTAATGTCAACTAAAAATAAGAAAATTTTAAAAAAATAAATTTAAATATTTTCTGGTTTGAATGTAGTGTTTTAAAAAGCGGCGAAACTATCTCCTTTGAGTTAGTGTCCATCCGGAAACTTTGGATGGACACTATGGGGTTTTTATATGGGAAATGAGCAATTTTTCGCGAGGTCAAGGAAATCAAATGGTTACTTTATGTGACATTCCTTGCATTTTGTCGGGCCTGCGTCGTTTTTGTGGCAGTCTTTGCAAAGTTTGTGAAAAACTTGTTTTGCTTTAAAAGATCCGGTTTTGGTGTCATGACAATTATGACAGGTCGCGACCTCTAGACCTTCGTGGTGACAGGTTGCGCAGTCAGGGACCAATTGTTGGTGTTCAGCATGGTTAAGAGCGACGTCTCCCATACGGGAAGACAGCTTAATCTCTGCCGGTCCATTGTTGCCGGCGATTGCTGTCATGCTCGCAAGAGCGACCAGGGTTGTGGCAATAAACAGGATTGTCAGTTTTTTCATCATCAGCCTCCTCGTGAATAATGGGTTGAACGTTCTGTTGCTCCATTTGCAATGAATATTTCCATAGTTTTCTGAGCTTTACATCAGACATCGCTATGAATATCGTAAGATGTCGGGTTCAAAGCATGTAATTTCAGTCTGTTAGGAATGGAATGTCGGATTTTTTAAATGCCTTGATACTATTTCTATTCACTTGTTTACAGCCTGATGAAGCCTCTGTTAGACTCCCTCGAAGATTTCTCAACATTTTACCGGGATAATTTGCTTGGACATGGAATCTTGTCATCCTCAAGCTGTTTCTATAGATGGAGCAGCGATCCGCAGGATCAGGGAAGAAAAACGCCTGACTCAACTTTATGTTTCAAAAGTTGTCGGCGTGACGACCGATACTGTCTCCCGCTGGGAAAATAATCGCTATCCAACGATCAGACGTGATAATGCTCTGAAGCTTGCGGAAGCTTTGGACGTTGAAATAGAGGAAATTCTGCGACAGGAAGATTCTTCTGAAATTGAATCTGTCGAGACGAAACTAGCCGCACCTGGAAAAATCTGGTTGTGGGTTGCTGTCGGAGCGGTGCTGTCGGTAATCTTGGGCTATCTGGTTTTTTCAGCCGATAATCCGCCGCCGGAGATTCGTGCTGAGAGGGTCCTGCCTCCCTTTGCTGCGCCAGGTCAGCGAGTTTTGATCCGGGTGAATCTGCAGTCTGAAAAACAGTTGAAGGGGATGATTCTACGTGAAGACTACCCGTGTGGCTGGAGGTTGATCGAATCTGTTCCCCCTGCTTCCAGTCTGGATAATATAGACGGGATTGCCCGATGGATTTTCCGCAGTCCACAATTACAAACGACCGTGGCCTATATACTTGAAGTTGCCGAAGATGCCGTTGTTGGAACGATTGTCGAGCTGAATGGAGAGTTAATTGCGAATCCAGATGGCTATAGTACGTCGATTCCCCTTGCAACACATGGACAAATGATTGTCAAATTCCTCCACTGGGCCGATATGAATGGGGACCGGATTATCGATGATCTGGAAATTCTGGAGGTGTCGGACTTATTGGAAAAAACCGGTCAGATCTATCTTGAATGGGATTTGATTGAGGCAATCTGGGATGCCGGTGGTTATCAGTGGCAGGCCGAGCAAAACAGGTTTTTGCCGGTTTCTCCCGCACCGTGAACGGCAAGAGACGCCGGCTGCAGCGGCGAGTTTTTAAGGCGGTTAAAAAGATTTGACATCAATCGGTGCGATTTCTAAAATGTGCTGATTTGATTGATTATGTATGAACGATTTCGGGAGTCTGTCGGACGACCCGGGCCGTTGTGATGATGTGTATCAGTTTTTGTGACTTGTGTTGAAATTTTATGTTTAAGGAACTAGATTTCTATGGATACCGTTCTTGCCCTGTTGAAAGATGAAATGGAGGCCGTAGAGGAGCAGATTAAGAAAAATCTCTCTTCGGATGTGCAACTGGTCGGCCAGGTTGGAGAATATATTCTTTCCAGCGGTGGAAAGCGTTTCCGGCCGATGTTGTTGCTGCTGGCTGCTCGTCTCTGTCGCTATCAGGGTGAAAAACATATTGAATTGGCAGGGGTCGTTGAGTTCATTCATACCGCGACCCTGTTACATGATGATGTTGTCGATAGCGCAGACCTGCGGCGTGGCAGCCGTTCGGCGAATTCGGTTTGGGGTAACCAGGCTTCGGTGCTGGTCGGTGACTTTCTTTTTGCCAGGTCCTTTTCTGTTATGGTCGGCAGTGAAAGTTTCAAAATCCTGAGAATTCTTTCCGATACAACGACTCAACTGGCTGAAGGAGAAATCCTGCAACTTCTCAATACCTGTGATCTTGAGGTTGATGAACAGCGTTATCTGCAGGTGGTCCGGAACAAAACAGCGATTCTGATTGCTGCTGCCTGTCAGGTTGGTGGTGTGCTTGCCGGGGTGGATGAGCAACGTGAACTGGCCCTGCGTGAGTTTGGTCTGGAGATCGGAATCGCTTTTCAGTTGATGGATGATGCTCTTGATTATATTGCGGATGAAGCCGAGTTCGGGAAGGAGCGGGGCCATGATCTTTACGAAGGAAAGATGACTCTGCCCCTGATCTGTGCTTTTTCCCAGGCGTCTGCTGCGGAGCGGGAAGAGGTTTGCAGGATTGTTGATGCGAAAGAATTGTCCAAGGAAGACCTGGACTCTGTTTGTGAATTGATCCAGCGTAAAAATGGCATTGATTATACACGGCAGAAGGCTGCCGAAAGGATTGAACTTGCCAAGCGACAGCTCGACCTGTTCCCCGATTGTGATGCTCGTCGGGCCTTGTATGCTCTTGCCGATTATGTTGTTTCTCGTAATAAGTAAGCTTTTTCAGGGCTTTTGTTAACAGGGGGCTTGATCTGAAGTCCCCTGTTTTTGTTTTTTGATAAAATAATCGGATTTGCGGCCGGTTTGTAGAACGGCCGACGGTTTCCTGAAACAGAGACGATCGCACAGGAGATAAAGCGTGGCTGGTCAGCTTGCGCGGATTTTGTTGAAATTCTGGTACGACCTTAAGTTAATGGCATTTTTGTTGTACGATTTCATCCGCCGGGTGTATCCGGTTACTCCCAAGAAGGCCTTGATCTCCATCACAGTAGCACTGGTCTATATTCTGGTGCCGTTTGACGTGATTCCCGACTTCATCCCGCTGGTCGGTTATCTCGACGATGTTTTGCTGTTAAAGCTCGCTCTCGATTTTGCGCGGGAGGACCTTGACGCTTACCTGCTTTGGAAAGGGAGGCGTTGACCTCTGTACTATTCGGGATTATGTGGATATCTGTTCAGGTGAGGTAAGTAGAATACCCTCGATCTTTTAAGTCATTAAGTGTGTCTCCTTCAGAAATCAGGTTCAAAATTTCCTGCTCGATATCCTTGGGGGTATTTTCTTTTATCGCCATGATTGCGATACGTTGTCCTCGATCTTTGTCTTCGTTTTTGTTCATGTGGGTTCCCCTGTAATTTTCGTTGTGAAATTTTATTGATCGAAAAATTTACCACACACGGATAGTAAACATTTTTTTAGTAAAAATAAAGATAAGAAATGTTTTTCAATAATCCCCTTGATTATAAAAAAAACCGGGCCGAAATTTCGGCCCGGTTTTTTTACTCATGAACGAGGGACTGAATCAGTCGAGCAGGTCGACAATTTTGGCTGCCATGCCGATGTAGCTGGCTGGGCTCATGTCGAGCAGGCGCTGTTTATCTTCCGGTTTCAGTTCCAATCCTTCGACAAAGTCGCGGATGGTTGTGCGATCGATCTTCTGCCCGCGGGTGAGTTCCTTCAGCTTTTCGTAGGGCTTTTCGATGCCCGCCTTGCGCATGACCGTCTGGATTGGCTCAGCCATCACCTCCCAGGCATGATCGAGATCATCAGACAGGTTCTGCTCATTCAGTTTCAGTTTACTCAGTCCCTTGAGGGTCGAACGATAGGCGATCATGCTGTAGCCGAAACCGACCCCCATGTTGCGCAGTACGGTCGAGTCGGTCAGGTCACGCTGCAGACGCGAAATCGGCAGTTTGGCTGATAGGTGCTGAAAAATTGCGTTGGCCAGTCCGCAGTTCCCTTCGGAGTTTTCAAAGTCGATCGGATTCACCTTGTGCGGCATGGTTGAGGAGCCGATTTCCCCCTTGACGGTGTTCTGACCGAAATAGGCCATGGAGATGTAGGTCCAGATGTCACGGTTCAAGTCATTGAGGATGGTGTTCCAGCGTGCTATGATATCGAACAGTTCAGCCATGTAATCGTGTGGCTCAATCTGGGTCGTAAAGAGGTTCTGTTTAAGTCCCAACTCTTTTTCGATGACCGACTTGGTTAAGGAAATCCAGTTAACCTCCGGATAAGCTGAAAGATGGGCGTTGAAGTGACCAACCGCACCGTTCAGTTTGCCGAGCAGTTCGACGGTAGCAATCTTCTCACTTTGCTTCTGCAGGCGGGCCGCAAAAACTGCCAGTTCTTTGCCGATGGTAGTCGGTGAGGCGGTCTGCCCGTGAGTGCGGGCCAGCATTGGCACATCCCTGAATTTTTTGGCCAGTTTACTGATAAAATCGATGATTTCCTGCTGAAGTGGAGTCAAAACGGCCAGTCCGTCTTTGAGCATCAGCGCATGAGAGAGATTATTGATGTCCTCCGAAGTACAGGCAAAGTGGATGAACTCAGAGAGGTTTTGCAGGGAGGTTCCGGCAAGCTGTTCCTTCAGGTAGTATTCAACCGCCTTGACATCATGATTGGTGACCGACTCAATCTTCTTGATTTTTTCTGCTTCTGCCGGGGTGAAATTGATCATGATTTGTCGCAGGGTCTGTTCTTCCTCAGCCGTCAGGGTACGACATTCGGCAATTTTCTCTTCGCCGCACAGGGTGATCAGCCAGAGGACTTCGACTTTGACCCGGTTTTTCAATAGCGCATATTCAGAGAAACATTCGGTCAGTTCACTGACTTTTGAGTTGTAGCGTCCGTCAATCGGGCTGATAGCTGTAATCATGGTTGAACTCCTTCGATGTTGATTAAAAACGGCACTATAGCGACGGTAGAATATCGCTGCAACCCTTAATCCGTGTCCGATGTAGTTGCATCGGCAGGAAAATGACACAATGCAGCAGCAAGCCAAAAGGGGAGATGGATGCAGCGTAAATGTATCAGGGTTGAGGGAGTTGTGCCGGGGGTTGGTCCTTGCTTATCTCGAACTGATGCACCGTCATGAACGCTGGACGTCCGCCGGGTAAGAATACTTTTTGTCGGGAGTGGACGCCGGGCTCTGTCTTGCGATCGCAGAAGCCATGTCCCAAAAAGCGAGAGAATCAATGATTGGATATACTGTTCCAAATATTCGCAGTATACTGTATACAGAACTCCGTCAGGCAAGCAATACGAAATAAACAGAGAAGGCATGCCGAATTGTTTGACCTCTCTCCAGGTAGTCGCAGGATCATTATGAAAAAATCAATCAATATCCAATCAATGATCTATCGAAATTACCTGACAAGTTCTCTTGTCCCGATCTTTACCATTGAAGTGGTGCTTCTGCTGCTCTACTTTATCATTAATCTTTACATATCAGAAAAAAACCAGCTGGCCTTGCTGGAAGAAGTCACTCAGAATCTACAAGAGATTACTTCACGCGAGGTCACGAACATCAATAATCAACTCAAAGAAATATCTCGTTATGCTGTGCTGATTCAGCGAGACCATGAAGCTTTTTTTTCTAATACTGATGCCTGTTTTTTTCCACACGGCGAACCGGAATTCGGCGTACATGAAAATAGCGTCTATTACAAACTCAAGAACAATGGTGGGGGGAGCCTGTATTATTCCGGCAGCACCGTTATGGGTGATGCAGAAAAGTTTAAAGCACGCTGTAGTGAAATTTTAGATCCACTCTTAGTATCTATCGTAGAAGCTGTCCCCATCATCACACAGGCATATCTGAACACCTGGGACGGCATGAATCGTATCTATCCGTTTATGCCGAATGCGCCCGCACAATATGGCCCCGTACTCCAGATGGAAGAGTTCAACTTTTATTATGAAGCCGACGCCAGGCATAACCCTGAGCGTAAGCCGGTCTGGACGGGCGCCTATCTTGATCCTGCCGGACAGGGTTGGATGGTTTCTAATATTTTTCCCATATACCGTGACGATTTTCTGGAAGGTGTCAGCGGTCTTGATGTAACGATCGATTCGTTCGTACAAAATATCCTGAATTCGAGCTTTCCATGGAATGCCGGCACTTTCATGGTGGATAAAAACGGCATGATCCTGGCGATGCAGGAAAAGGTCGAGCAGCTTATCAAGCTCAGAGAGCTCAAGACCCATGTCTATAACGAAAACATTAAAAAGACGGTTGAGAAACCTGAAGAATATAATATTCTCATGAGTGAGAATGAGTCGATCAAAAGTCAGATGCAGAGAATTTTTGACTCAAAAGATCGCATAAGCGAAATGAGCATAGATGGAGTAATCTATCTTGTGAGCCAGGAGATCGTGACAGAAACCGGTTGGCGAATGATAACATTGATAGAAGAGTCACTCATTTTTTCTCCGATAAACAAGCTTAAAGAGCTGAGCAAAAAGATTGGATATATTGCCATTGGTGTGATGATACTTTTTTACCTCATTTTTTTCCTGTTTCTGCTTCGTAAATCACGCAAGCTGACTGCCAAGATAGCTACGCCGATAGAGAGACTTTCTACTTTGACCCGCGGACTTGGAGAAAACCTCAAAACAAAAAAGTTGGAAGCCGTGGGCATTGAAGAGATTGACCATCTGGGCCAAAATTTCAATACGATGGTTATTGAGCTTGAGACAAGAACCGACGCACTCGTTAATTCGCAACTCCGTGAAAAAATGAGGGAAAAAGAGGTAGAAATTCTTGAACGACTTGCAGTAACAGATCGCTTAACGGGGCTTTACAACCGTCGCAAACTTGACGACATTCTCACCGTCGAGAGTGAGCGTACTAAAAGATTTAATAATCCTTATGGCATTGTGCTTTTAGATATCGATCATTTTAAAAGCGTCAATGATACTTATGGGCATCAAGTTGGAGATCAGGTGTTGATCGATGTGGCCGAGCTGCTCAAACGCCATACTCGAGAAACAGATGTTGCCGGACGTTGGGGCGGAGACGAGTTTCTTATTATCTGTCCGGGAACAGACCGAAAAGGATTGATAAAACTGGCAGAAACCCTGCGAAAAAACATTGAAAACCATAAATTTTCTGTGATTGGCAACAAAACAAGCAGCTTTGGGATTACCGCATATCAGCAAGAAGATGAAATCAAAGATTTGATTTTAAGGGCTGACAACGCCTTATATCTGGCAAAAGGTAATGGTCGGAACCGGGTTGAATTCCAATGGTAATTGGAAGGGGGTACCCATTGTGTTTATCATTATGGTTTTTAAATAAAAATATACAAAATAAATGAAGCAGGCAGAATTTATAAAGGCTATAGAAAATTGCTTCAAAAAGTTACTCAACTCCACGATTGTGAGTCAAAACAATGAAAGAAAACGAACAAAGTCCACAAGTTGAAATATCTGAAGACACTCTAAATAAGTGGCAAAATATTGTCGACATAATGGCTGAATTGATTGGTGTTCCTGCCGCACTTATTATGCGCCTTGTCGAGTCTGATATAGAAGTTTTTATTTCAAGCCAAAGCGATGGCAATCCTTATCATCCTGGAGATTATGAGTACTTTCTAGGATCAGGATTGTATTGCGAAACTGTGTTAAATACTAAAGACAAGCTTCTGGTTCCCAACGCACTTACTGATGAAAAATGGAAAAATAATCCAGATATAAAACTTAACATGATATCATATTTTGGTTTTCCAATTCTTCTACCAGACGGAAAACCATTTGGAACCATTTGTGTCCTTGATAATAAGCAGAATACCTATTCTGAAACCTATGAAAATCTTATCAAGAATTTCCGTGAAATAATTGAGTCCCAGTTGGAACTCATATATATGAACACTATCTTGGGTGAGAAAAACAAAAGCATTTCTGGTTACCTTGCGGAAATAAAGATACTTCGTGGCATTGTTCCAATATGTTCTTTCTGTAAAAAAATTAGAGATGCTGAAGGGAATTGGAGTGAAGTTGAAGACTACGTCTCAAAACATTCAGAAGCACAATTCAGCCATAGTTTTTGCCCGGGATGTAGGAGAATTCATTATATTGATATACTGGAAGATTTCTAATAAGCCCATCAAGTGTGACTCGCTATCGCTCGTACCTTATGGGCACCGTTGAAGCTGTAAAAAAACTTCAGAAATTATGAAAGTATCGATTTTCGAGGATGGCAAAATCATTCGCCAGGCAGAGAAAATCAATCAGAGGGCAAATTTCAGGTCGGTTTTCTCAGGCCATAGTACTGCTTAGAGTTTTTCTACAGGCTCGTCAGGCATTGTTATCAGGAGGTGTTCCATGTCTGAAATCTTCGGTTTTGATGCCTATTCGCCCAAGGAAATTGCTGAACGGGTAGAAACAGTCGGCGTTGCCAAGGCGCGCCTGCCACTACTCTCTATGGCGATGCTCGGTGTGCTTGCCGGGGGTTTTATCGGCTTGGGTGCACTCTACTTTGTGTTGATTAAATCCGACGCTTCGCTGGGTTTTGCGGTCAGTCAGGTGCTTGGCGGCCTTGCTTTTTCATTGGGGCTGATTCTTGTCGTTGTCGCGGGCGCAGAGTTGTTCACCGGCAATAACCTGCTCGTAATGGCGTGGGCCGATGGCAAGATTTCGGCTTTTGATCTACTGAAAAACTGGGTGATTGTCTGCAGTACCAATTTTATTGGAGCTGCCGGATTGGCGCTGCTGGTGTTTTATTCCGGACATCCTGAAATGAACGACGGCGCGATTGCAGATCAATATCTCAAGATTGCTGCTGCCAAATGCTCTTTGCCGTTCTGGACAGCTTTCTCTCGGGGAGTGCTGTGCAATATTCTTGTCTGTATTGCAATATGGATGGCACTTGCCGGGCGAAGCGTATTCGATAAAGCGGTGGCAATTGTTTTTCCGATATCGGCATTTGTCGCCGCCGGGTTCGAACATAGCATTGCCAATATGTACTTTATCCCGATGGGTATGTTGGTAAAGACCTCTGGATATATTGCCACAAATGCCGATGCCGTCAGTTGGACCGGATTCTTCAGCAATCTTGTTCCGGTGGTCCTGGGTAACCTCGTTGGTGGCAGTGTGTTGGTAGGATTTGTGTACTACATTATCTACCGACGAGCGAGTGCCACGTGCGACTGATCCCGTCTGCTAAGTCTGAATAGAAGTGCCCAACCTGTAAAGATAGAGACGAAGTGTCGTCTCTATCTATTGTTCAAGCGGCCCGAGTTTTGGGCATGTTCTTTTATCTGCAGGGATGAATTCCGAGTAAAGCCGGGACTGTCCCCAGCACCATCGGGGGCTGTCCCGGCTTTACGGTTATGAAACTGTGATGGTTCGCATCGCAAAAGCCTGGGACAGCCCCCACCCTTCGCCTTCGCTCAGGGGCCGGTGGGGACAGTCCCGGTTTTGCCGGGGAGCGCGCTACGAACCTTTTAGCGCCATTCGGGACACTGGCATTGAGGACAGGCGGCAATCGCGGCGACACAGAGTTAAACAGCAAGGTCAGATGGACAGCTGCTTGGCCAGCAGTGCCAGCATCGGGTCGATTTCTCGATGATCTGAACTCACGACCTTTTCCAGTCCGGTCAGGATAATATTCGACGCCTGCAGGCCGACCATCTTGCCGTAATTCCCCTTCAGCAGATTTTCTACGGCTGCTTGCCCGAAACGAGCGGCAAGCAAGCGGTCGAAAACGGTCGGTGAGCCGCCGCGTTGGTAGTGACCGAGAACGATCACGCGGGTTTCAAAGCCGATCCGGTCTTTGATCTGGTCGGCAATATCCTGGGCTTTCCCAGCCCCTTCAGCAACCATGATGATTGAATTACTGCGTCCTTCACGATAACGTCGTCGCAGGTCGGCACAGATTTTTTCAAGATCGTATGGCTCTTCAGGAATCAGGCTGTATTCAGCTCCGGCAGCAATGGTGGCTACCACGGCCAGGTAGCCGCAGTTTCGCCCCATGGTCTCAACGACGAAAGCACGATCATGGGAGGATGCGGTGTCTTTCAGGTTGTCGACGGCGCTGACAATATTGTTCAGTGCGGTATCGACGCCGAGGGACATATCGGTAAAAGGGATATCATTGTCGATAGATGCGGGAATGCCGATAACCGGTATCCCTTTACGGTGGATTGCATAGCCGCCGATGAGCGATCCGTCGCCGCCGATGACGATCAGTCCCTCAACTCCCATGCCTTTTAAATTTTCGCTGGCCAATTGCAACCCGGCTTCCGTTTTCATTTCTGCGCAGCGGGCACTTTGCAGAAAAGTTCCTCCGCGCTGTAAAATGTTACTCACTGATTTGGTCGACATGATTTCGTAGAGCCGGTCGATCAGCCCTTGAAAGCCTTTTTGGATACCGATGACTTCGACTTCTGAGGCCAGTCCGGCGCGAACAACTGCACGTACCGCAGCATTCATTCCGGAACAATCCCCACCACTGGTCAAAACAGCAATACGTTTCATTTGTGAAAATCCCATCCATCAAATAGTGGTAATGTGATAAGTTGAACGGCAACAGTGAATTCTAGCTTTTCTTATTGTCTTCAGGAAGTTAAACAGCCGTATAGGATTTTGTCAAAGAATATTCTGTGTTCTTGACGAGGACTGTTCCCTGTGGACTTTTTTTAAATATTGAGAATTTCAAGAGATCTTTTTACCTCTTGTGGGTATTCTGTAAGAAATGTGACTGAGGGGTCCTGATTATGCTGATGAGTCCGCCAATTCCAGCTGTTTTGCCAATTTATCCGGTAAGGGATCAGGTTGTTTTTCCTTACATGGTTTTGCCGCTTTTTTTTACCCATGGGATGACTCCGATTATTGAAGAGGCGATGCAAAGCGATCAATTGCTCGGCGTGGTTTTTTGCCCGGAAAATAAAAATATCTGTTCTTTTGATGGGCTTCCTCGTATCGGTACAGTTTGTAAAATTAGCCAGCTGATCAAGTTTCCCAACGGCGGCGGCAAGGCGACCATAGAAGGGATCAGTCGATTTGCAATGCATTCTGCGGTGACTGAGGAGCCCTGTTTGAAGGCGTCGATCAAAGTTATCAAAGAGCAGGAAAATCAGGGAGTGGTTGCCGATGCCCTGATTCAGAGTGTCAATGCTCTGTTGAAAATCGCCTTGGCTTATGGGCAGACTTTGCCGGAAGATGTCAAGAAGATGATCGACCGCATTGACCACGCCGGTCGTTTAGCCGACATCGTTGCCGTCTATATCGGCATCTCCACCGCTGAGCAACAGCAGCTTTTATCCATTATCGATCCCATTGAACGACTGAAAATGGTCTTTTTACATCTGACCACGGAAGTGCAGAAAATGCAGATCAAAGGGGAAATCCAGAGTGAGGTGACCAAGCGGATTGGAAAAAGTCAAAAGGAACAGATCCTGCGGGAGCAGATGAAACAGATTCAGCAGGAACTTGGCGAGCAAGATCCCCGTCAGGAAGAACTCAACGAGTTGCGCACCCGCATTCGTCAGGCCGGGATGCCGGATGAGGTCTTGCTGGTGGCCGAAAAAGAATTGCGCCGCCTGGAGCAGATCAACCCGGTTTCCCCCGAATATACCGTTTCCAGGAGTTATCTGGATTACCTCTGTATTGCGCCCTGGCAGAAGGGGACGGAAGATACTCTTGATATTCACCAGGCGCAGCAGGTGCTCGATGAAGATCATTACGATCTTAAAGAAGTCAAACAGCGTATCCTTGAATATCTGGCCGTGCGTTCATTGCGCGATACGACCAAGGGCCCGATTCTCTGCTTTGTCGGTCCCCCCGGAGTCGGCAAAACCTCACTGGGGCGCTCCATTGCCCGGGCCATGGGGCGCAAATTTATCCGTTTTTCTTTGGGCGGGATGAAGGACGAAGCGGAAATTCGCGGCCACCGGCGAACCTATATCGGTGCTTTGCCGGGCCGGGTGATTCAGGAACTCTGCCGGGCCGAATCGAACAACCCGGTTTTCATGCTCGACGAGGTCGATAAAATAGGCCAGGATTTTCGCGGAGATCCTTCTTCGGCACTTTTGGAAGTTCTGGATGCGGAGCAGAATGACAGTTTCAAGGATCATTATCTGGATGTGCCGTTTGATTTGTCGAAGGTCATGTTTATAACGACTGCTAATGTTTTGGATCCGGTCCCGCATGCGCTCAAAGATCGCATGGAGGTGATCCGATTAAGCGGCTACAGTGATGAGGACAAACAACAAATTGCCTACAAGTATCTGATTCCGAAAGAGATTGTCGAAAACGGTTTGGCGGACTATCCTCTGGTGTTCAGCGAGGATGCGATCGGTAAGATTATCCAGGATTACACGCGGGAAGCCGGGGTGAGAAGTCTGGAACGGAAGATTGCTGCTGTCTGCCGCAAGGTAGCCAAAGAGATCACCCAAGGGGATGTCCCTCGCCGGGAAATCAAGGCATCCGATATTGAAGAATTGCTCGGTCCCTGTACCTATTTTGTCGATGTTGCCGGCGAAGAAGACCGGATCGGGGTCGTCACCGGTCTGGCCTGGACGGAATCCGGTGGTGATATCCTGTTTGTTGAGGCGGCCAAAATGCCTGGCTGCAAGAATTTAACCCTGACCGGCAGCCTTGGCGAGGTCATGCAGGAGTCGGCCAAGGCGGCACTGACTTATGTTCGTGGGCGTGCTGAAGATTTCGGGATAGAAGCAGATTTTTTCGATAAGAACGATCTGCATATCCATGTTCCTTCCGGGGCGATCCCGAAGGATGGTCCCTCCGCCGGGGTCACGATCGCGACAGCGCTGATCTCGTTGTTGAGTGGACGACCGGCCAGGCGTGATATTGCGATGACTGGGGAATTGACCCTGTCCGGACGAATCCTGCCGATTGGCGGGGTCAAAGAGAAGGTCCTCGCGGCGCGGCGTGCCGGGGTAAAAACAGTCCTTCTGCCGGCGCGTAACCGGGAACATCTGACCGAACTGGAAGAGTCCAACCTGAGTGGAATTTCTGTCGAACTGGTCGATTCGATTGATCAGATTCTTGAGAAAATTCTGCTGCCCGCCTGATTTAAAATCCATGGCAATCTCGGGGATAACCAGCTCTGCCGATTGAAGAAAATAATGCCTGAGCTGGTTATCCAACACTCTTTTGCGTTACTATAAGAGTCATGATTAGCATCCCTTCGGAAACTTCGGATGGGTGCGACGAAAATATTAAATCGTTTTCGACTTCAAATAGAGGTTAAAAATATGTCGAGAAAAATATTTTTATTTTGTTTCAGCCTCCTGTTTGTTCTGCCGGCCTTATTGTTTGCTCAATCATTGGCGGAAAAAGTTCAGGAGTACCATTTGGATAACGGTTTAACGCTGTTGTTGGTCGAACGCCACGCGTCTCCGACGGTGGCGGCCTATATCAGCTTTAAGGTTGGTTCGGTCAATGAGAACAGCCAATACCGCGGTGTTGCACATCTGCTGGAACATATGCTTTTCAAAGGAACCAAAATCTTCGGGACCAAAGATTATCAGCAGGAAGAGCCGCTGCTGAAAAAAATTGCCGGAGTTGGCGGTCGCATTGATCTCCTTAAGGGGCGCTCCGATACCGACCCACAAGAGCTGCAGCAGCTGCAGATGCAGTTGACGGCGCTACAGAAAGAGCATCGGCAACTTCTTGTGAAAGACGAGTTTTCCAAGGTTTACGCGGAAAATGGCGGGGTTGGCTATAATGCTTTCACCGGCAAGGATCAGACAACTTATTTAATCAATCTTCCGGCCAATAAGCTTGAACTCTGGGCCGCGATTGAATCAGACCGGTTGCAGAATGCCGTGCTCCGCGAATTTTATACGGAACGTGAGGTTGTTCGTGAAGAACGTAGACGCTCCTATGAGAGTAGTCCAAGCGGGATGCTGTATGAGACTTTGCTGGCGACGGCCTTCAAGGTTCACCCTTATCGTTATCCGATCATCGGCTGGGAATGCGATATTGAGAATTTAACGCTGGAGGAAACGCAAACGTTTTTGCGCAACTATTATTCACCCGTCAATATGGTGATCACCCTGGTGGGCGATTTCAAAAGTGCTGCTGCCCTGGCTTTGGTTAAACGCTATTTCGGCCCCTTGAAACCGGGGTTGCCCGTGCCGGAAGTAGTTGATCAGGAGCCGCTGCAAAATGGTGAACGTCGGGTCCGTGTCATTTTTGATGCCGAGCCGCAATTGCTGGTCGCCTATCATAAACCGACCATGCCGCATCGGGACGATTATGCCTTTGATATCCTGATGCAGATCCTCGGTGAGGGTCGTACGTCGCGTCTTTACCAATCCCTGGTGGTCGAAAAACAGTTGGTGACCGGTGTCTCGGTTTTTGGTGCGCCAGGTTCCAGGTACAACAACCTGATGACCATTGCCCTGACACCTCGTCGGTCTTGCTCCTGTGTTGATATTGAATCTGCACTCTATGCCGAGTTGGAGAGGTTACAGACAGAACCGATCAGTGCCGCAGAAATTGAAAAAGCTCGTCACCAGATTTTGACGACGATCCTCAGGCGTTTGCAGGGGAACAGCGGCTTGGCGCGGATGCTCTCATCCTATGAGGTTCTCGGTGGCTGGAAATATCTGGTTGAATATGAGAAAGAGTTGAATTCAATGACGGCCGCTGACGTTATGGATGTTGCCAAGCGCTATCTGCAGGCGCATAACCGGACCGTGGCGACCTTAGGGCGGGGGGGTGTTTGATGTATCGTGCTGTTTTTGTTCTGTTGACATTTTTACTCCTGTTCGGTTGCAGTCAACCGCCTGTTGCACAACAGTTGCGACCTGATCAACTCGATTTTCCCCCCTTGGAGTTTCACTTTCCACAGATTGTTACGCAGGAACTCGATAACGGTATGAAGCTCTATCTGAAAGAGGATCATGAGTTGCCGTTGGTTGAAATGACATTGATGGTCGGTGGTGGGAGTATTCTCGATCCTCTTGAAAAAACCGGTCTGTCTGAATTCTTTGCGGAGGTCCTGGCAACGGGTGGTGCCGGTGAACTCACTGCCGCCGAACTGGAAGCAGAGCTTGAGGGCAGGGCCGCCGAACTGTCAGTCACCAGTTCCGACTATGCTTACGAAATTCATCTTTCCTTGCACCGGCAGGACCTGCGACGTGGATTTGAGATCCTCTGTGATCTGCTGCGCCGTCCTCGTTTTGAGGCTGAGCGCCTGGAACTGGCTCGTAAACAGCTGTTGGAATCGATCCATCGTAAAAATGATGCCCCCGGTTCGATTGCCCGGCGGTTGCTGTCTGAAGCCATTTATCCGCAACATCCTTTCGGGAGCGTGCCGGCGGTTGCTGCTGTCAACAGTTTCAGCCGCGTTGATCTCATCGATCTGCATGAGCGGTATTTTCATCCGAATAATGTCTGGATGGCGGTTTCCGGAGCTGTCGAGCAGGCAGAGTTGATGGTCCTGCTGCAGCAATTATTAGCGGATTGGCAGCCCGTTCAGCTGCCGGATATGCAGCTTCCTGAACTGCCGTCGGCACCGCCGGCTCGTGTGTTCATTGTCGATAAGGCGGTGCCGCAAACCAGCATCATGATGGGGCACGCCGGGATCAGTAAAGATAACCCGGATTTGTTGCCTTTGCAGGTCGCCAACTATATTCTCGGCGGTGGCGGGTTTAATTCCCGGATGATGCGCGAAGTTCGTTCCAACCGGGGGTTGGCTTACTCTGTCTACTCCTATTTTCAGATTGGTCGACACCTGCCGGGGATGTTCATTGCCGCCAGTGAGACCAAGTGTGGTTCAACGTCTGAAGTGGTTTCCCTGATGCGAGAATTGATGCAGCAGATGATTGACGAGCAAGTTTCGCTTGCAGAATTGGCGCTTGCCAAACAGAGTATGATCAATTCATTTGTCTTCGCTTTTAATGACACCCATGCGGTCGTCAGCCGCAAATTGCGGCTCGGTTTTTATGCCTATCCGGAACGCTATCTCGAAACCTACCGGGAGAAAATCGCTGCCGTGACTGTCGCGGATGTACAGCGGGTTGCTCAGCAGTATCTGCGTCCGGAGCAGTTGCAGATCGTTCTGGTCGGCACAACTGCTGATTTTGCCAAAGATGTGGGAGGCTGCGGGTTGCCTCTTCAGAGAGTTCCGTTAACGATCCATTGATATATTCATTGTTATGTAACTGGAGAAGAGCATGGCTGAGGCATCTTCTGCCCGAAAAAACCTGCGTCACAAAGTGAAACACCTGCTGTGGGAGCAGAATCCTAACGAGCTGAACATTCTCCAGCGCGTCCTGTTGCGTCAGCTGCAGACAGCCGCGCTGGTCTGTCGCGACTTCGGAATGAACCAGAGCTTATTGCGGGCAGCAGCGCTGACTTATTACACGATGCTCTCGATTGTCCCTCTGTTGGCTTTGACTTTCGCTTTGTTGAAGGCTTTCGGAGTTCAAAATGTCCTGGAACCGCTGATCATGGAAGGGCTGAGTGTCGGCGACGGGCAGGTGGCGCAAGCGATTCTCGGTTATATCAATAACACCCAGGTCGGTACGATGGGGGGCTTCGGGCTGATCTTTCTGCTGGTGGCTGTCGTCTCTTTGCTGACGAATGTTGAAAAAGCCTTTAATCATGTCTGGGGGGTTCGTGAAATCCGCCCGTTGATGCGGCGTTTTGCTGATTACCTGTCGGTGATACTGGTCGGTCCGGTGCTGATTATCTCGGCGATTTCAATGACCTCCAGCCTGGCCAGTCATGGTCTGGTGCAGAAGCTGATTGAGATGCAGCTGGTCGGCAGTTTGATCCTGTTGTTGTTCAAAGTCGCCCCTTTTGTTTTTATGTGGCTGGCTTTTACCGTTCTCTATGTTTTCATGTCGAACTTCAGGGTTGAGTGGCGGGCAGCTTTTATCGGCGGGGTGATCGGCGGAACTTTCTGGCAACTGGCGCAGTGGTTGTATGTCAATTTACAGGTCGGCGTCGTCAAATACAACGCAATATACGGAACCATGGCGGCCTTGCCGATTTTCATGATCTGGCTTTATCTTTCCTGGGTTATTGTCTTATTCGGTCTCGGGGTGACCTACGCGAAGCAGAATCTGCGCACCAGTGGTCGTGATTTGCGCGGTGAAGAAGTCAGCCAACATTGTTACGAACAGGTGGCATTGATTTTATTGGTCACCTTGGCGGATCGATTTTCGCGAGGTGAAAAAGCGCTGCGCCAGGACGCTCTGGCCAGAGAGCTTTTTATCCCGCCACGCTTATGTCGGAGTATTCTGGAGTTGCTGGTCGGGGTCGGTTTCGTTTCCGAACTGAGCAGTCGGTTTGGTCGGCGCAGCTATCAGTTGGGCCGTTCGGCTGAGAATCTGTCTCTCGCTGAAATTTTTAAGACCATGCGTGATCAGGGTGAGGAAGTGCTGCATCTCCATCCGCATCCTCAGACTCTGGTCGCTATTGAAGTCAGTGAGGAAATCGAGAATATGGTTGTGGACGGATTAGCCGGGTTGACCTTGAGAGATCTCGTCCTCAGATGTCAAAAACCCACCGAACGTGCTGATTCTGGTTAACTTTGATGGTCTCGTAAAAAAGAATACGATGGCTAAGCCATCAATTTTAGAAAGTTTTCAGTTCGAGTTGGCCATTGATCATTTCGAGGTAAGAAAACTGCGTGATCCAGTCGCCGACAACCAGAACCTGTTTGTTGTTGTAAACTATATCGATCGGCTGATGGAAATGGCCACAGACGATTGTATCTGCGGTGGTCGTTGTTCCTGATTCAGCGAAGGTGCGCAGCAAAGGGGTCGGGTCAGAGTTGCGGCTGTCGGGATTTTTTTTGCGACTCAGATCACTGAGCCGGATGGCGAGAGCCCAGACGGGATCAGGGTGGATGATTTTGGCGAGAAAGCGGATCAGTCCGCTACGCAAGAAGGTTCTCAGCCGCTGGTAATTTTTACTCGGGTTCAGCAGATCACCGTGACAGAGCAACAGTTTTTTGTCATCGAACTCGACCAGTTGCTGATCCGGGATAACCGTGCAGCCGAGAGTGTCGGTAAAATAGGGGCCGAGGTGAAAGTCGTGGTTCCCTTCGACAAAATAGAGTTTGGTCCCGGTCTCGGTCAGCCGGCGTAATTTTTCCAGCAGGGGGATATAAGCACTGAAGACGAGATGCTTGTAACCGATCCAGAACTCGAAGATGTCACCGAGTAGAAACAGTCCGTCCAGATTTTTCTGCTGATCGAGAAAATCGAGCAGTTTCCGATAGTTGCTATCCTGAGGGTGGCGCAGGTGAGCATCGGCAATAAAGATAGCTCTCATGGTCGGCAACTATAAAGAGCCGTACCCGCAATGTCAATCAAGACGCAAGTCCTTTCTTTAAGAGGTGCCCCTATGGAATATCCGATGATTCATATCTG
>JAUVEB010000218.1 GCA_030595055.1 Desulfuromonadaceae bacterium | reverse complement strand
GGAAACGCGAATCGAATCGATACCGGCTTCAGCCAGCCTGTCTATGGCGGCCGGGATGGAGGCGTTGGAATTGAAGTTGATCGTGCCCCGACTGGTCTGACAACGCATCTCTTTCACCGCAGCGCAAATGGTATCGGCCTGTAAAATCGGATCTCCTTCACACCCCTGACCGAAGGAGACGATGGCATTTTCTGCAGTTATTAAATGAGGAACGGCGATTTCACAGAGCTCTTGCACCGTTGGTACGAAAGTGAGACGTTCCTGACTTGACGGACAGCAGTTGGATGCCTCTTGGAGGGAAATACAGCCGACGCAGTTGGCATTGCAGGTCGGTGAACAGGGAAGAGGGGCTTCCCAACGACCGAAAAAGAGATTTTTTGCGGCAAAACAGTGATAATCCAACGCGCAACGGGATAACTGCTCGATCAGGCGGTTATCCGGGCTCTCTGCGACTCGTCGGTGAACCAGCGGTTCCAGTTTACGGTCGTCAAAGTGTTCCGCCTGCCACTGCCGGTTGCGATCTACCCGCACGGCGGCCACATAGAAACGTTCCTCTTCGAGGCACCAGCCAACCGCAGTGTATGACCAGAGGGTCAGTGCAACCTGTTTTTTCCGGTAATCCGCTGCCGGCAGCAGGGTGCGGGTAAAGGCCGGGGTGACAAAGGCGGAGACCGCCTGAATGTGTCCTCCGCCCCAATCGTCAGGTAGTTTATCGGCGGTCACCTGTTGACCCGTGCGCCGATCATAGCCGATCGGTGGCGTGTCCGGAATAGTGAATAGACGACTGCCCTCCGGCAACGGGATCAACTCATCCATTTCGGGGTGACGTACGGTCATGCCGTTCATCCCGGCCAGTAACAGTTCCGGATGCTCAAAGACCTCGCCGTTTTCATCGGCGACAACGGCAAGGATGGTTTTCTTTTGACTCATGTCCGCTCCTTTTCTCGACGGCGGAGCATAACACAGCTTCTGGAGCGGTGGAAGCTGTCAACGATCTCGACTTGAACCTTTCTCCCCGATTGGGCTATCCTCCCGGTCATGCGCACTCTACTGACAACGTTGCACAGTAAGTATATTCACGCCAGCTTGGCACTGCCATGCCTGGCCGCCTATTGTCATGACGACTGCGGCGAACTGCTGATCCGTGAATATACCGTTCATGAGCCGAAAGAATCGGTTCTGGCGCAGATTGTTGCTCTGGATGCCGAGGTGATTGCTTTTTCGGTTTACCTCTGGAATCGGCTGGCAACCCTGGAACTTGTCGCCTCTCTGAAACAGATCAATTCGGCGACAAGGATTGTCCTGGGGGGACCGGAGATCTCTTTCGAACCCGCAACTTTTTTTGCTGGTTATCCGGTCGATGCATTGATCTGCGGTGAAGGGGAATTGCCGCTCCGGCACCTGTTGTCAGCTTGGCGGCACGGCCTGAATCCAACGGCGTTTCCCGGCTTGCGACTGCCGGACTCTCCGGAAGAAAACGGTCAGAGCTTGTTTACCGATCTCGACCATCTGCCATCTCCTTTTGCGGCCGGCCTGGTTGATTTGTCGCGCGGGTTGGTTTATTACGAAAGCAGTCGTGGTTGTCCTTATACGTGCAGTTTTTGTATGAGTTCGCTGGATGAGCGGGTGCGCTCATTTTCCATGGGAAGAATTTGTGCTGATTTACAGTTGTTGATGGAAAAACGGGTTAAACAGATCAAGTTAGTCGATCGGACCTTCAACTATCATAATGAGCGCAGCCGTGAGATCTTCCGTTTGATTCTGCAGCATAACCAGAGCAGTCATTTTCATTTTGAGATCGGTGCCCATCTGCTTGATGAGGAGACCCTGCAACTGTTGGAAACTGTTCCGAAAGGAATGTTTCAGTTTGAAATCGGTGTGCAATCAACGTTGCCGAAAACATTGCAGCAAGTCGGTCGCCAAGTATCGTTGGAGCGGTTGGCGGAAAATGTGCGTCGTTTGCAGTCGGTCGGAAATATTCATCTGCATCTTGACTTGATTGCCGGGTTGCCGGGTGAAGATTACCGGCAGTTTCTCGGTTCAATCAACTGGACGGCAGCCCTGCAGCCTGACCACCTGCAAATTGAGCCGGTCAAATTGTTGCCCGGCGCGCCACTCCGTACTCAGGCGAAAGACCTTGGGATGTCCTTTGATCCTTATCCTCCCTATGCCGTGCTTCGTTCAACAGACCTTGACTACACTGACTTGGAACGTCTGCGCGGTATCGGGCGCTTGCTTGATTTATTCGTCAACAGCGGCAGATTTACACATCTGCTGCCGGTGTTGAGCCATTCTTTTAAAGGTTTGGCCGAGTTTCTCGATGATTTTGACAGCTTCTGGCGAGAACACCACTATTACCGGCAGAGTCGTTCTTTGCGTGACCTCTCTCTCTTGCTTGATGATTACCTGCATGAGCGGTTTTCGGACAGGAAGCTGCAACAGTGCCGAGAGCTGCTGGGTAGAGATTTTGCCCGGCACGAGCGGGTCGTCAGTGGTTCTGCTCCCGGCTTTTTTAATGTCAGGCTGACGGAGGAAGAGCTGACCCAGGTACGGCAGCGGGTTAAGCAGGCGGTTTCGGTGGTGGAGCGTAGCGGTAAAATTCAGTATTTCGCAGCTGTCTTTGAAGAGCTTCCAGATCTTCCGGGGAGAAATGTGTTGATCTTTCTATACCAGACAAGAACTGGTCGTGGAGTTCAGGTCGAAGAATTGATCTTGGGCCGTTAAATCAACAAAGGCCGGGGATGTCCCCGGCCTTTGTTGATTTGTCGCCAATTGTTTTATTCGGTTGCCCCGCAACCAACTTCAACCCGTCGGTTCTGGAAACGTCCTTCTTTGGTTTTATTATCTGCCACCGGCTGGGTTTCACCGAAGCCGCGGGCCATCATTCTGCTTTCCGGAATATTAAACTTTTCGACCAAGCGGTTTTTGACAGCGGCAGCACGTTGCTCGGACAGCTGCTGGTTGTACGCTGCGGCACCGGTGCTGTCAGTGTGCCCATCGATGAACACCACATTGCCGGGATAATCGGTGATGCACTGGGCAGCTTTGGCGATCTCGCTGTCAAATTCAGGCCCGACCTTATTGCTGTCATGGCAGAAATTGATATGCAGCGTCAGTTTGGTCGGACATCCGCCGGTATCAACGGACACCCCGGCTGGTGTTCCGGAACACCTGTCCTTGTAGTCATAAACACCATCACCATCGGAGTCAAGGGGACAGCCCTGACGGTCGACCGGAGCCCCTTTGGGGGTGTTCGGGCACTTGTCACGATAATCATAGACCCCATCTCCGTCAGAGTCAGGCGGACAACCATCGGCATTGACTTTGATACCTGTGGGGGTGTCCGGGCATTTGTCCCGGTCATCAATGATTCCATCACTGTCACTGTCTGTCGGAACCACCACCGGTGCGGGTTCCGGTTCCGGTATCGGGGCGGGGGCGGGG
>JAUVEB010000025.1 GCA_030595055.1 Desulfuromonadaceae bacterium | reverse complement strand
GCCAGTTGGCGAAGTCGGCCAGCAAGGCCGCCGGTGTCCGTTTGAGAGCGGCGCAGACCTGCAGGAAAAACCCGACGGCGCGGCCGCGGTTGTAAAAGGTGTCGGTGGCCGCCGCCAATTTTCGGCTCGCCGTCAGCTGTTCAGACGGATAGCTACGGTTTTCGATGATCAGGTAAGGTGGTTGCGGATCGGCTTTGAGGCCGAATTCCAACTGCCGCTGGTAAAGTTCGGTTCCCGGCAACACCGCCAACGGGAAAATATCGACCTGGTTCGGCTGTTGCTGCAGGGCAAAGTCGAGACTTCGGCAGAACCCGGCATGATTGTCGTCGGGCAATCCGTAGATCAGGTCGAGTCCGTAGGTGACTCCGGCCATGGAAAGCTGCTTCAGGGCCCGTTCCATCTGCCCCGGCTTGAGTGCGCGGTGCAGCGGTTTGAGGACCTGCGGATCAGCCGATTGCAGACCGATCTGGACCGAGCAGGAAAGTTGCGCGAGCAGTTCCGCTGTCTCTGCATCGAGAAAATCGGCCTTGGCCTCAAGATGGTAATGGATCTGCGGGGCCTTTTCGATCAGCAGTCGCAGCAACTGCTTGCCCCGTTCCGGCGGGGCATTGAAGGTCGAATCGAGAATCCAGACCTGTGCGACCCCCCTGGCAACGAATAGCTCCAGTTACGCACTCAGCCGCTCCGGAGGGAATGGCCGCACGCCCTGATGCCCTTTGGCGTCATAGCAAAAAGCGCAGTTGAAGCGACAACCGCGCGCAACCTCCCAGAGCACACCACAGCCTTCGGTCAACGGCAGAATCCCTTCCAGCCAAGGGGAAGGAAGAGAGGAAAGATCGCGACAGACCACCGGTTTGACGGGACGCGCTGTTTCCGCATCGGCAGGCAGAAACCCGGGGAGAGCAACGGGGGTTCGCCCCGCAGCCAAAGATTGCAGCAGTTGCCCGAAAGACTCTTCCCCCTCTCCGCAGATAACGCCGTCCAGTTCCCCTTCCAGCAGCACATTTTCCGCATCGGCACTGGCTTCCGGCCCTCCGACGATGAGCAGCAGATTCGGTCGTGCTTTTCTTAATTCGCGGCAGAGTTGCAGAATTTGCGAACGATTCCAGAGATAGAGCGGAAAAGCGATCAGCTGGGGCCGGTGGGCCAGTAACATCTCCAGCATCTCAGCCGGACTCTGTTGCGGAAACAGATCGAGCAGTTCGATTTGTCGACACAACTGAGGTGGCAAACAGGCTTTCAGGTTGCCTGCCGCCAGAGCGACCGCTTGCGCTGAGCGGCGTACGTGCAGGGTCGGAATGAGGACGGAAAGTGAATTTTGGCAGACGGGAGATTTCAAATGACCTACTTCTTCAGAGTGACCTTGATACGTGGCTTACCGTCACTGCTGTCGATACTGAAAACAACCGGATTTTCACCGTAACGTTGGTGGATCTTTTCCCGCTGGGAATCCAGAAACGCAGCCACTTTGCTGATACTTGGCGCAGCACCGCTCAAACCGCAGGCTTGCCTGGCGGCAGCCAGTTCACCTTGTAACCGTTCCACCTCGGCACGTGACGAAGCGGTTGCCGGTTGTGTTGCTGTCGCCGGTAATGAAGGGGCGGTTGTTTTGCCGGTATGACGATGATATTTGCCTTCATCGATCAAGCGCAGGATGCGATCCCAATAGTGTGAATAGGACATAAAACGGGAAGTCAGCCCCTGGCAGCGGAACTTCAGGTCGGTCCAGACAATGCGCCGATTGGTATACTGACGGAGGCGTCGGGCCAGAGTTTTACGGTCTTGAAGAGGTTCCCGTTTTTCCACTCCGGCAAAATACTGCTCGTAGCGGATTTCCAGCGCTTTGATCTGTTGCTGGATTTCATCCAGTTCATATCCCAATATGCGGCGTTCATCCATGCGGCCTATCCTCCAAAATTGGAACTATACGTGACCGTTTCAGTCCTGTAAATAGTGTCTGTCCGAAAACGGTCCTTTTCCGCGATCTCGATGTCAATCCATGTGCTCTTTTGTGCAGTGTATCGATATACGCCTCCTCATAAAAACTGCATCCGGCTATCCACTTCGCTCCAGGAAATCCACTACGAAAAGAATTATATCGGCCACAGACAGAGGCGGACAACTGCGGGACAAAAGCAAAAGCTTGTCTCACACAAAGCCACAAAGCTCACTAAGAAAGAGGTAAGGGCAAAAGCAAATTTATAGGTTAAAGATCGGCAACTATTCAGCATTATCAGATCAGGAGAAAAAAACGCCTGTCATCCCCGAGTGCTGCTATCGGGGATCCAGTCTTTCTGTCTTCTAAACTCTGGATTCCGGCTAAAATCCTGCCGGAATGACAGTCTTTTGTACTGTGTTGAAGTTACGAAGATCGAAACCTGAATAATGGGTTTCACGCAGAGCCGCAAAGCTCGCAAAGAGAGTCAAAAACAAAATCAAGTTTTTAAGGTTTAAAAGCATGCATATAAGGTTTTCTCCGCAATCTTTGCGTCTTGAGTGAACGCAGTGAACGGGCGTGAGGATGATTGTGAACTTTTCTGATTTCAGGTTTTACGTCCCGCCCCTGTCCGTGTGGGTCCGTGGCTAAACCCGGGTAGGCACTGCCCACTCGGCCGATCATGGCATATCCCGCGTAGGGGCGCTGCTTGCCGCGCCCTCTTGACAGATTACAGATCCGCTATCCCTATCAGGACGCAGCAAGCAACGCCCCTACCGATCTTGAAACAAACAGACATGGTTGATGCTCTCACCGACCGGTCCGGCATGATTTGCTTTGTATGTCGGCGATCAGGATTCGGGCGAATACAAGATTCGCCCCTACGTTCGCATAAAATAACCACCGACTCAATCACCGGAAAATAATTAATGCAAAATATCGGCAATAAATACGGGCAATCCGCTTGACTTGCACTGGGCAGTTTCGAGATAATTAAACGTTTTTTCTTTCCGAAACCGGCAAGTGTCCATCTGAAACTCATGATTGGATGCACTGCAAGTTTTCATATGGGAAACCAGTAAGGAAATTTTTATGGATCAAGGTTTAGCAGCAGTCGTTCTGGCTGCCGGCAAAGGGACCCGGATGAAATCGGCATTACCGAAAGTGCTGCATCCGATTTGCGGACAACCGATGTTGTCCTATCCTCTGCAAGCGGCTCGCGAGGCGGGTTTTTCTCAATTACGGATTGTCGTCGGTCATCAGGCGGAATCGGTTCAGCGAATATTTGCCGGGGGGGACATTGAGTGGGTTGAACAGACCGAGCAACTCGGTACCGGACACGCACTGATGTGCGCCGCTGAGTCACTGGCCGGTTTTTCCGGCACCCTGTTGCTGCTCTGTGGGGATGTCCCGCTGCTGCAAGCGGAAACCCTGCAGATGTTGCAGCAGTTTCATGCTCAGGAACAGGCGACGGTAACCGTATTGACAGCCGAACTGCCGAACCCGACCGGTTATGGGCGGATTGTCCGCAATGGTGAGCAAATTCTGCAGATTGTTGAGGAGAAGGATGCCACTGAGCAGCAGCAGCAGATCTGTGAGATCAATAGCGGCACCTACCTGTTCGATGCCGAATTTGTCTTTGCCGCCTTGAAGAATCTCAAAACTGATAATGCCCAAGGGGAATACTACCTGACCGACGTGGTGGCCGCAGCCGTTGCCGCCGGAAAAAAGACCCGGGCGATCGCGGTTGCCGATCCAACTGAAGTCATGGGGATCAATGATCGTTGCCAACTGGCTGAAGCCGAAGCGCTGATGCGTTGGCAAATTAATACCGACTTGCTGAAATCAGGCGTGACAATGATCGATCCGACCACGGTTTATATTGATGCGGGAGTGGAAATCGGCAGTGACACGGTCCTGCACCCCAATGTGCAATTGCGCGGCGCAACGAAAATCGGCCAAAATTGCATCGTCGAAACCGGCGTGGTCGTAGTCGATTCGAAGATCGCGGATCACGCCCACCTGAAAGCAGGTTCGGCGATTGAGGGGGCACAGATCGGTCCGGATTGTAAAATCGGTCCGATGGCCCACCTGCGCCCCGGAACCGTATTGATCGGGCATAACAAAATCGGCAATTTCGTGGAGACCAAGAAGATACTGCTCGGAGAAGGGTCACAGTCGAGCCATCTGACTTATCTCGGCGATGCCGAAGTCGGCCGCGGGGTCAACTTCGGTTGCGGCACCATCACCTGCAATTACGATGGGGTCAACAAACATAAAACCACCATTGAGGACGATGTTTTTATCGGCAGTGACGTACAGTTTATCGCCCCGGTGCATATCGGTCGTAACAGCTTGATCGCCGCCGGATCGACAATCACCATGGATGTTCCGGCAGACTCTCTGGCCATTGCGCGTTCTGAGCAGAAAGTCATCGAGGGCTGGTCGCTGCGGAAAAAAACGGAAGAATCCTGATAAGGGGAGCGGAATATGTGCGGCATTGTCGGTTACATCGGTTCACAGGAAGCTTCACCCATTATCATCGATGGTCTGCGTCGTCTCGAATATCGCGGCTATGATTCAGCGGGGATCTGCACCCTCAACGGCGGTGAGCTGCAGATCCGGCGGGCCGAGGGAAAACTGATCAATCTGGAGAATATCCTCCGCGAGCAACCGGCCGAGGGCAGCCGGGGGATCGGGCACACCCGCTGGGCGACCCACGGGCGCCCTTCGGAGATCAATGCCCACCCGCACAAAGCGAGTGACATCGTGGTGGTGCATAACGGCATCATCGAGAACTACCTGAAGCTGAAAGAGCGGCTGCAGGGATCGGGGCATCTTTTCAGATCGGAAACCGATACTGAAATCATTGCCCATCTGGTTGAGGAACATTACCGTCAGTGTGGTGATTTTGAACGGGCCGTACGCCTGGCCCTCGGTGAAGTCGAAGGTGCCTATGCGGTCGCCATTGTCTGTGCTACCGAGCCGGACAAATTGATTGCCGCCAAACTCGGTTCGCCACTGGTCATCGGCCAGGGACAGGGGGAATATTTTGTCGCTTCCGATATCCCGGCGATGCTGTCCCACACCCGCAAGATGATTTTCCTCGAAGACGGAGAAATGGTGGTCTTTACCACCGAGGAGATGCGCATAACCGACCTGGCCGGTCAGCCGCTGACCAAACAGAGCAAGACCATTACCTGGAGCCCGCTGCTGGCGGAAAAAGGTGGTTATAAGCATTTCATGCTCAAGGAAATCTACGAGCAGCCACGCGCTTTGGCGGATACCATTGCCGGTCGCTTACAGGGAGAAGAGGGGGATATCTACCTCGAAGACTTGAATTTCAGCAATGAACAGCTGCAACAGTTCGAGAAGATTTTTATTATCGCCTGCGGCACCTCCTGGCATGCTGGACTGGTCGGCAAGTTTTATATTGAGAAACTGGCGCGGCTGCCGGTTGAGATCGATATCGCCAGCGAATTCCGTTACCGCGATCCGATTGTCAATGAAAAGAGCCTGACGGTGTTGGTCAGCCAAAGCGGCGAAACAGCCGATACCCTGGCCGGTTTACGTGAAGCTCGGGGGAAAGGCAGCAAGGCGGTCTGTATCTGCAACGTGGTTGATTCCTCCATCGCCCGTGAAAGTGACGGCGTCATCTATACCCATGCCGGTCCGGAAATCGGTGTCGCCTCGACCAAGGCTTTTACCACCCAGTTGGTGGCCCTCTACCTGCTGGCGTTGAAACTGGGGCGGGCGCGCGGCACCCTGTCCCCCGATGATTGCCGGGAGCAGGTCGAGGCTTTGCTGGCCCTGCCACGTAAATTGGAAGAGACCCTGGAGCTGGACAAAGAGATCGAAGACATTGCCCGTGAATTCATGAACGCCCGTGATTTCCTCTATCTCGGTCGCGGCAACCAGTACCCGATCGCCCTGGAAGGGGCATTGAAACTGAAGGAAATCTCCTATATCCATGCCGAAGGCTACCCGGCCGGGGAGATGAAGCATGGCCCCATCGCCCTGATTGATGAAAATCTGCCGGTTGTTGTCTTGGTCCCGAGAAATGCCACCTATGAGAAGGTGGTGTCCAATATGGAAGAAGCCTGCGCCCGCGGCGGCAAGGTGATTGCCGTGGTCAGCGGAGTCGAGAGCGAACTGGACAATAAGGTTGCCGCCCGGATTCGGGTGCCGGAAACCAGCGATGACCTGATGCCGATTCTCACCTCGGTGCCGATGCAACTGCTGGCCTACCATATTGCGGTTCTTAAAGGGACCGATGTCGATCAGCCGCGCAACCTGGCCAAAAGTGTCACCGTGGAATAATGGAGTAAGTTGTTGACCATCCCGTTTTCCCGGCAGTTGCAGAACCTGACCCCGCAGCTGCTGAGCCGCTTCAAAATCAGTGAAAACACCTTCCTGATCGTTCTTGCCGTGATTATCGGCCTGCTCGGAGGACTGGGGAATTATCTGTTTCGGAAGACCATCGAGCTGGTTCATTGGCTGGTCGTCGAACAGAGTCTGGAGCTGTTTAATATCTCCCTGGAGCACTGGTCAGTGGAGCGCATGCTGGTGATGTTTTTACCGGCGATCGGTGGCTTGCTGGTGATTCCGTTGTGGATCTTTTTTGCCAAGGATTTGCGCGGCGGATTTTCAGGATTTCTGGTCAAGGTCAACCTGAAGGGAGCCAAACTACCCTTCCGGCCGGTGTTCACTCGTGGGCTTGCGGCAGCGATCACTTTGGGAACCGGCGGCAGCGCCGGGCAGGAGGGGCCGATTGCGGTAATCGGCGGCACCATCGGCAGCCAGTTTGGAAAAAAGTTCAAAATGAGTGGTAATCGCCTCAAGGTGCTGGTCGCCTGCGGCGCGGCTGCCGGGGTTGCGGCTACCTTTAACGCACCGATTGCCGGGGTTTTCTTCGCCACCGAGATTGTCCTGCTCTCCTCCTTCGAGCTGGCCAGTTTCACCTCGATCGTAATCGCCAGCGGCATGGCGACGGTTCTTTCCCGGGCACTGCTCGGCGACACCTCGGAGCTGATCGCACCCCCCTATTTAATGGGCCATTTCTGGGAGCTTGGGCTTTACCTGCTGCTCGGCGTGATCATCGGCGGGCTGGCGGCCGGATTTATCGATCTGCATCTACGCATCAAGGACCGGATTGAGGCCATAAAATTGCCGCGACTTGCCAAACCGGTTCTCGGCGGACTGGCGGTCGGGATGATCGGCATTCTCTTTCCGCAGGTGTTCGGTAACGGTTACGAGTTCATGAGCAAGGTCCTGATCGGTGATCATGCCTGGTATCTGCTGGCGCTGCTGGTGGTCGCCAAGATGGTCGCTACTTCGATCACCCTCGGTTCCGGCCTGCCGGGCGGCCTCTTTGCGCCCTGCCTGTTTCTGGGTGCCGTTGCCGGGGGGGCTTTCGGTCATATTGTTGAATTGGTCTTTCCGGCTGCCGGCCTTTCCGCGGGAGCTTATGTTCTGGTCGGCATGGGAGCCTTTCTCGCCGCGGCAACCCACTCACCGATGACCGCCATCTTCCTGTTGTTCGAAATTACCGACAGTTACGAGGTCATTATCCCGATTATGCTGACCTGTGTTATCGGCACGACGATCGCCCGGCAGCTGAAAAAGGACAGCCTCGAAACGGTCGAATTGACCCGTGCCGGGATCAATCTGGATGCGGGCAAAGAGCGTAATATCATGAAGTCGCTGGCGGTCGGTGAGGTAATGCAGCGGCGTGTTGAATCGGTGCCGGAGAATATGACCCTGAGGGACTTTGCTCGTTTTATCGAACAGACCCATCACACCAATTTCCCACTGGTGAACGAAGCCGAAGAGCTGACCGGGATCATTTCCGTGCAGGATTTCATGGGGGTGGTGTTCGAGAGAGATTTGATGGACCTGATCGTGGTCAAGGAACTGGCGACCACCGAGTTGATTACGGTCCATGCCGAAGAGGATCTGGATACGGCAATGCGTAAAATCGGCTATCGCAATATCGAACAGTTGCCGGTGGTTGACCGGGAAACTCATCGGAAATTGTATGGCATCATTTCGCGCCGTGACATGGTTTCCGCCTATAATCGGGCGTTGATGACCCGGACCCTGGGAGAGGATGATGGCTGATCTGCTCACCGGACTCAATGAACCGCAGCGGCAGGCGGTGCTGCATGAGACCGGGCCGTTATTGCTGCTGGCCGGGGCCGGTTCGGGAAAAACCCGGGCGCTGACCCACCGGGTGGCCTACCTGATCCGCGAACGGCGGGTGCCGGTCTGGCGGATTATGGCGGTCACTTTTACCAACAAGGCGGCGGCTGAGATGCGTGAGCGGCTTGAAAGCTTGCTCGATGACGGGGAACTCCCCTGGGTGGCAACCTTCCACGCCAGTTGTGTACGAATTCTGCGCCGGGAGATTCAGCATCTCGGCTTCAGCCGTGACTTTACTATTTACGATGATCAGGACCAGTTGCGGCTGCTGCGCGAGCTGCTCAAAGAGCAGGGAATTGCGGAAAAAGCGCTGAAACCGCGGGCCGCCGCGGCTTTTATCGACAGGGCCAAAAATCGTGGCCGGAGTCCGCAACTGCTGCTTGAAAATCGTCCCGATGAGCGGCAACTGGCCGAGCTCTATGCCCTTTACCAGCAGCGCATGCAAGCGGCCAATGCCGTCGATTTCGGTGATTTGTTGCTGTTGACGGTGCGCTTGTTTGAGGAACATCCGGAGGTCCGACGGCGTTGGCAGGAGCGTTTCGAATATCTGTTGGTGGATGAGTTTCAGGATACCAACCGGGTTCAGTACCGGCTGATTCAGTTGCTGGTCGGGCCGGAGGAAAACCTTTGTGTGGTCGGTGACGACGACCAGTCGATCTACCGCTGGCGGGGCGCCGAGGTCAGCAATATCCTCAATTTTGACAATGATTTCCCCCGTGCCAAGGTCATTCGTTTGGAGCAGAACTACCGTTCGACGCAGACGATCATCAAGGCTGCCGGCCGGGTTGTCGGTCATAACCGCGACCGGCGCGACAAGGAGCTCTGGACGGACAATCCGGTTGGCGAGCCTTTACAGATTGAGGCGGCTCCCGATGACCTGGAAGAAGCCCGATTTGTCGCTGACGAGATTGATCGCCTGCAGTGCGATGGCTTTGCACTGCGTGACATCGCTGTTTTTTATCGCACCAATGCCCAGTCACGCGTTCTGGAAGAAGCGCTGCGCGGCAGTCGTATCCCTTATGTAATGTTCGGCGGAGTTAAGTTTTACGCCCGGACGGAGATCAAGGATGCTCTCTCTTATCTGCGATTGTTGGTCAACCCGGCCGATTCCCTGGCAGCCAAGCGGATCATCAATATCCCGGCGCGTGGAATCGGCGCCGCCACCGTGGCACGAATTGCCGCTTTTGAACAGGCTGCCGGCGGCTTTTTACCCGCCTGCCGGTTGGCTTTGAAACAGGGTGTGTTGAAGGGGGCGGCCATCAGGCGGGTCGCCGGTTTTGTCGAGCTGATCGATGATTTCACTGCACAATTGACGCGTTTGCCTTATCCGCAACTGATGGCCGAATTGATTGAGCGCAGTGGCTATGGCCCGGCCCTCAAAGAAGAAGCGGAGCAGGCGCTGACCGGTGATGGTCGCCGGGAAGCCAAAGGGCGTTTGGAAAACCTCGAACAACTGCTCGCCGGGATGGAGGAGCATGCCGTCCAAGATGGTCGCTTGCTGGATTACCTGGAGCAGGTGGCGCTGATTACCGATCTGGACAGTTACGATTCGCAGCAGCAACGAGTGACCTTAATGACCCTGCACTCAGCCAAGGGGCTGGAGTTCCCGGTGGTTTTTATGACCGGCATGGAGGAGGGGCTGTTCCCTCACTCCCGGTCCGGTGACGGGAGCGAAGACCTGGCAGAAGAACGGCGACTTTGCTATGTCGGCATGACCCGGGCAATGCGCCTGCTTTATTTGTCGCACGCCCGTCGCCGACGGGTTTACGGCACCTATCAGTTCAATCCGCCGAGCCGGTTTCTGGCGGAGATCCCCCCGGAACTACTGGCAGATGCGCCGGCTGTGGAGTCCAAGGGGAAATCCGCTGACCGGCATAATCTGGCCTCGTTATTCGATCTGGAAAATCCGGCACAAAAGACCGAGGAAAGACCCCTGAGCGTTGCCCCGGAGCCGGTTTTTCCGCCGGTGGAAGAAACCATAGTTGAAACCACTGCCGGTTTCAGACTCGGTACGAAGGTGCGCCACATCAAGTTCGGCATCGGAACGGTGCGACGACTGGAAGGTGCCGGGGACAAGCAGAAAGTGACCGTCTATTTCAACTCGGTCGGGCCGAAAAAATTGTTGCTCAAATTTGCCGGTTTGATGCCCGTATAGGTGCCGCTGTTTAGAGGTGAGATAAATGACAGGGCTTAATGAACAGTTTACTCTTTTACTGGTCGACGATAATCCAATCAACCTGACGCTGTTGGCAAAGATTATCAAACTTGACTTGCCACAGGTGCGCATCCTGACCGCAACCAGCGCCGGGGAAGGATTAAAACTGGCTGCGCAGGAGTCGATTGACGGCGCCTTTATCGATGTCCAGATGCCGCAGGTGAGCGGCCTCGACATGTGTCGTAAACTGAAGGCCGATCCACGTACGGCAAGCATGCCGCTGGTTCTGATAACCGCTCATATGTCGTCACCGGAAATGCGTGCCGCAGGGCTTGACGTCGGAGCCTACGATTTTATTTCTCAGCCGATCAGCAATATTGAGATGCTGGCGCGCATCAAGGTGATGCTGCGACTCTGTCAGAGTGAAAAACTGCAGCTGCAGAATGATGGGCAACCGTTACAACAGGGTGAAAACAACTCCGCCCGGCGACGTTGGCTCGCCGGCTTGCTGCTGTCAGGCGATGGTTCGCAGCAATCCCCCGACCCGACACTTATCAAAACCCTGGCCGCAGACATGGTAGATTCCGGTGAGGTTGATGAGCAGCGGCTGGCGGAACAACTGATCGATCACTTTCCAGCTCTTTGGCGCGAAACGTTCCGGAAACTGGCTCTGCTCGACAGCATCCCCGTGCCGTTGGCAAAAAACTTAAGCGATCTTGCCGACATCGAGGCGGTTTTTGCCTACCTGCAGCGGCACGATTTAGTGGTTCAGTCTGCAGGAGTTTTAAATGTTTGCTTCAAACCTTCGGTTGCCGGGGTGTTGCGCGAATCAGCGCAACGTCTTCTCCGCCGGGAACAACAGCAAGAAGTTTATCGCCTTGCGGCAGAGTGGTACCAGAAAAAGGATGATCTGACGAGCACTCTTGATTACCTGCTGAGGGCAAAGGAATACCCGGCAATTTCACAATTGCTCAGTCAAACAGGTTTTGTTCTACTGGCTGAGCGTTATCAGCCACGCGCGATGCAACTGCTGGCGACAATTCCTGAAAAAAGACTGGCCGGTTGCGGGTGGTTGTCCCTGTTTGCCGGTATCGGCCATTTCCGCAACAATTCCCTTGAGGTTGCCCCCTGGCTGGAGCTGGCCCGTACTCGTTTTGTGACTGAAGGTGACCGGCGCGGCGAACTGCTGGCTCTTTCGCGCCAGGTTATTCAGTACCTGCTGGTTGATGGTAAGGTGGAACAGGGCCTGCAACAACTGCCACACTTGCGACAACTGGCTGATCAGCAGCTTGAATTGCTTGATCCGGTCAACCATCTTAAAATCAAATCTACGCTGGGATTGGCAGAACTGTTTTTTGCCGGTGATCTCTCCCGAACTGAAGAACTGTTGCAACAAGCACTGGCAGAAGCTCATCAGCAAGATTTACTGAACGAGTTGCTTGAACTGCAATTGTTGCAAGCGTTACTGGCCCTCTTTCAGGGTCGCTTCCGGGTTGGTCGTGCCGCCCTGGAACAGGCTAACCTGTATGCCGGGCGGCTGGTCAATCAAGAATTGCTGCTTGATGCTTTTCCGGTGGTAGCCGCCGCCCTGCTTTTTGCCGACGGTGAGTTGGAGAGTTTCGATGAACAACATCGCGCTGCTGAAAGGCTTTGGGGAAGGGAGCGTCTGAAAAACTCGGCCTGTGGTCCTCTGCTGAATTTCTTTGCCGTCCTGGCTCAGGTCGCTCGGGGCAAAAGGGGCGTTGCCGGAGAACAGCTGGAGGTGGCCCTGGTCGGTGGTTCGTCCGCCTTCAGTGCGCATTTACAGAGCTGGTTGTTGCAGTTGCGTGCCCTGCTGAATGCACAGGCCGGGCAGGAATCCGCAGCACTGACCGATTCGACTCAGGCCCTCGAACTGCGTGCCCAAGCCGATAGTCAACTCTCCCGGTTGCCGAACCTGCTGCTGGCCGGGGCGACTGCATTGATTTTACAGCAGTATGACCGGGCGGCCGAGCTTTTGGAGGAAGGATCAGCAAAGTCACAAGCACTGGGGGAGGATTGCTTTTACGGCGGCTTCTGTGCCTGGTCGGCTTTGTTGCATTTACGTCGGAATGAACCGGAGCAGGCCTTGGAGCGACTCGGTCAGTTATTCGCCGGCTTGCGGCGTAAACATCTGGATTTCTTTTTTGCTCTGACCCCGGAGCTACTCAAGGAGCTGCTGCCGGCGGCCATGCAACGTACCGAGTGGCGAGCGCAACTCAGGCAACTGGCCGAGAATCGGCTGGATTGCGGGCTGGAGGAGTCCGGTCGCCTGATCCCGCTTGCAAGCTTGCAGACCCTTGGTGGCTTCCAGCTGGTCCTCGGCGGCAGAGAACTCAGTTTCAGTGACCTCGGCCAGCCCTCTCGGCTGATTCTGGCGCTATTGGCGGCAGCTCCCAATCAGGCTTTAAGCACGGAAGTCTTGATGGGCACCCTCTGGCCCGACAGCCCCCCGAATAAAGCTCGAAACAGTTTTGATGCGGCCCTTTCCCGGTTACGTAAAAAGCTTGAAAACTGTTTCGGCAAACAGATTCGTCAGGACTACCTGGTGCTCGAAAAAGGTATGCTGTCACTGAAAAATGTACTGATTGATGCCCGTCAGTTTACCACGACAATGGAAACGTCCCGCCATCACCTGCAGCGGCAAAATTTCTGGCAGGCCGAGTTGACTTTGCGCCGGGCCGGTAAAATCTGGAAAGGGGACTTTTTGGCCGGTTATGAACTGGTTGCCGATCTGCCGTACTACCGTGAACAACTCTCACAATTGCGGCTGGAGCACCTCTCCGTGCTTGCCCGTATTCTGCAACAGCGCAGAGAGATCGCCGAGGCGATCGGTTTGTTGCAAAGCGCTTTACAGCTGGAACCGACCCAGGACTCTCTGGTCCAGCAATTGTTGCTGATCTATCAACAGCAAGGGGAAAAACACGCGACCCGGCAGTTACTTGAAGCTTTTCGTAAAGCTCTGGAAGCGGAAGAGTATGATCCGGAGGAGATTACTGAATTGATTGAAACCCTGAGCCCGGAGCGGCTTGAATAATAAACCATCGTAACTGTTCAAAACGGGTGCTGATGTGCTGGTAATGCCCATTCCAAGGGCCGCATAAACCCATCCCCGGGGCGTGACTGTCGCCATCCGGGCGACAGACACCCTTTCCATGGGCATCACCGGCACATCTTGCTGAATAGTTACAAACCATCCATAGAAGAGGAATAGCATTATGAGTACGTGTGACAGTTGTAACGATAGTTCCTGCTCGGTGAAGCAGTCTGGCGATGCCAATGATGAACAGGCGCAGACACAGCGCAACCTGGCGATCCGGATGTGCGGAATCCATAACAAGGTTATCGTCATGTCCGGCAAGGGCGGGGTCGGTAAAAGCACGACCGCGGTCAATCTTGCTTTTGCACTGGTTGAAAAAGGTTTCAAGGTGGGTTTGCTCGATATCGATCTGCATGGACCGAGCGTGCCGACCATGTGCGGAGTGGCCGGAAAACGGCCGCAGGCCAGCGAAGAGGGAATTTTTCCTCTGGAGGTTTCCGGTCTCAAGCTGATGTCGATCGGTTTTTTGTTGGCCTCATCCAGCCAGGCAACGATCATGCGCGGACCGATGAAGCATGGTGCCATTCAGCAATTGCTGGCGGATGTGGTCTGGGGTGAACTTGACTATCTGCTGATCGATTGCCCTCCGGGAACCGGTGACGAGCCTTTGAGCGCAGTGCAGTTGCTCGGTAAAGGGGCAACCGCCGTGGTGGTGACCACGCCACAGGAAGTTGCGCTGATCGATGTGGAAAAATCCCTCAGCTTCTGCCGTGAACTGAAACTACCGGTGGTTGGCCTGATTGAAAACATGAGCGGATTTGTCTGCCCGCACTGCAACAAAGTGTCGGATATCTTCAAAAGCGGTGGCGGCGATAAGTTGGCAGAGAAAACCGGCGTGGCCATGCTGGCCAAGGTGCCTCTCGACCCGAAGATTGTTGCTTCCGGGGATGACGGCAAGCCGTATATTCTTTCTCATCCCGAATCGATCAGCAGCGAAGCCATACGCAAGGTTGCCGCCGCAGTTGTCGCTTTTGTCGACGGGGAATGATTCAGTAAAAACAGGTGTTTTTCTTGTTTTATCCAGCGACGAATGTTAATTTTTTCAGCCTCCGTGCCGACCCGGGGTCTGCGGGTCGGCACCGAACAGATTTACGCACACGCAAAAAGTCAAGAGATGGCATAATTATTCAGCACAGTACAAAAAGATAGTCATTCCGGCAGGATTTTAGCCGGCATCCAGATTTCAGAAGACAGAAAGACTGGATCCCCGATAGCAGCACTTAAGGGATGACAGGCATTTTTTCTCCTGATCTGATAATGCTGAATAGTTACACGATGGCTAAGCAAAAAATGCATTGGAATATTCAGGTGACAACAGCGGAGAAAATGTGATGAAAATCAGTCGTGAGGAAGTGGAGCATGTGGCGCGCTTAGCCCGGTTGGCATTGGAACCGACTGAGCTCGATGAGCTGACCGGGCAGCTGGATGCGATTCTCGGTTACGTTGATAAATTAAATGAACTCGACACTCAAGGTGTCGAGCCGACGGCGCACGCAGTGCCGATGGAGAATGCCTTCCGGGAGGATCAGGTGCAGGCGTCGATCGGTATCGAGCGGGCATTGCAGAATGCTCCGTCGACAGCCGACAGTTGCTATCAAGTCCCTAAAGTCATCGAGTAATGGAAGGGACTGTCGCTAAAAGCTCAGCTGCGGCGTTAAGCTTGTCCCCGCATCCTCGACGTAGCACTGCTACGTCTGCGGTTCAAGGCCTGCACACGCATTGACAGCAACCAAAATGACTTAAAATTACGCGACACGGTTAACCGCACGGGACACTGGAATATTGAGATTGCGGAGTAAATACTTTATGAAATTGAATAGTTCAAGCATTCATCAACTGCGGCAAAAATTGGCGGCCGGGGAACTGACCTCGGTTGCATTGACACGGGCCTGTCTGGAACGAATTGCCGCAACCAACGGCAAGGTGAACTCTTTCATCACCGTCTGTGAAAAGGAGGCATTAGCTGCTGCGGAGGTCGCCGACCGGCGAATTGCCGCAGGTGATGCCGCGCCTTTGACCGGAATTCCGTTGGCCGTCAAGGATATCTTTAATACCCTGGATGTGCGGACCACCTGTGGGTCAAAGATTCTCGATAATTACATTTCTCCTTACGATGCCACCGTCATTGCCAAACTTCGTGAACAGGGTGCGGTGATCGTCGGCAAGCTGAACATGGATGAATTCGCCATGGGTTCGTCCAGCGAGAACAGTGCGGCAGGGCCGGTTCTTAATCCCTGGGATCTGCAGCGAGTTCCCGGTGGCTCTTCCGGTGGCAGTGCCGCAGCGGTTGCTGCCGGACAGGTGCCGGCAACCCTGGGAACCGACACCGGCGGATCGATCCGCCAACCGGCTTCTCACTGTGGGGTCGTCGGGCTCAAGCCGACTTACGGGCGCGTCTCCCGCTTCGGGGTGATCGCTTACGCGTCCTCTCTCGATCAGGTTGGACCGCTGGCCGGAAATGTCGAGGACTGTGCCTTGCTGCTGGGTGCTGTCGCCGGGTACGATCCGGCTGATTCGACCTCGGTCGATACTCCGGTTCCCGATTACCTGGCAAGCCTCAAGGAGGGTGTCAAGGGGAAGAAAATCGGTCTGCCGAAAGAATATTTTATCGAGGGGCTCGACCCGGATGTGAAAAAAGCGGTTGCAGCAACGATCGCAACCTATCAACAGCTGGGTGCCGAGGTCATTGAGGTCAGCCTGCCGCACACCGATTACGCCGTCGCCTGCTACTACCTGATCGCGACCGCCGAGGCTTCGAGCAATCTGGCCCGTTACGATGGCGTCCGTTTCGGTGTCCGTAAAGATGCCGGGGAAGGCCTGATCGACATGTACCGGCAGACGCGGGCCGCCGGCTTCGGTGACGAGGTCAAACGGCGCATCATGCTTGGTACTTACGCCCTGTCATCCGGTTATTACGATGCTTACTACCTGAAGGCGCAGAAGGTTCGCACCCTGATCCGCGAGGACTTTTTTGCCGCTTTCGAACAGGTTGACCTGCTGCTGACTCCAGTCGCGCCGACACCCGCCTTCAAGATCGGTGAAAAGGTGAATGATCCGCTGCAGATGTATCTTTCGGATATTTTTACCATTCCGGTCAATCTGGCTGGAACCTGCGGCATCAGTCTCCCCTGTGGTATGAGCCATGAGGGGCTGCCGATCGGCCTGCAACTGCTCGGTAAACCGTTCGCTGAAGCGGAAATTCTGCAGGCGGCCTGGGCCTTTGAAAACGCCACCGATTGGGGCGGTAAATTCCCGGAATTGTAATCATGGGCGTGTAGGGGCGAACCTTGTGTTCGCCCGGCGTGCGAATCGAAAGGGCGAACACGAGGTTCGCCCCGACGGAAAAAGATAGGATCTTGAATAATGGATTCCAGATATGAAGTCGTCATCGGGCTGGAGGTGCATGTTCAGCTCACCACCAAAAGCAAAATCTTCTGCGGCTGTTCCACCGCATTCGGACAAACGCCGAACAGCCAGACTTGCCCAGTCTGCCTGGGCCTGCCGGGGGCGCTGCCGGTGTTGAATCGGCAGGTTGTGGAAGATGCCGTCAAGACGGGCCTGGCGACCAACTGCCGGATCGCCCCGCGGTCGATTTTCGCGCGGAAAAACTACTTTTATCCCGACCTGCCGAAGGGTTACCAGATCTCCCAGTTCGAGTTGCCGATCTGCGAGCACGGCTGGCTGGAGATCGAAACCGAAGAACATGGTCAAAAGAAGGTCGGTATCACCCGCATTCACATGGAAGAGGACGCCGGTAAACTGCTTCATTCTGACGGTAACAGTTCTTCGGTCGATTTGAACCGAGCCTGCACGCCGTTGTTGGAGGTGGTTTCCGAACCGGATATGCGCAGTGCTGATGAGGCCATTGCCTATTTGAAACAGTTGCACCCGATTGTCGTTTATCTCGGTGTCTGCGACGGTAATCTGGAGGAAGGTTCCTTCCGCTGCGATGCCAACGTGTCGGTTCGCCCCTGGGGACAGCAGGAACTCGGCACCCGAGCCGAAGTAAAGAACCTCAACTCCTTTCGCTTCATCAAGCAGGCAATCGAATACGAGGTCGAGCGGCAGATTGAGGTTATTGACGACGGCGGCAAGGTGGTACAGGAAACCCGGCTGTTTGATGCCGACAGCGGTGTCACCCGGTCGATGCGCGGCAAAGAGGAAGCTCACGTTTATCGTTACTTCCCTGATCCTGATCTGGTGCCGCTGGTGGTTTCCGACGCATGGGTCGAACGGGTCCGTGGCACGCTTCCTGAGTTGCCCGCAGCCAAACAACAGCGCTACCAGGGGGAACTTGGTCTGGCGGCCTACGATGCCGGAGTAATTTCAGCGGAGCGCCCGGTGGCGGAATATTTTGAGGCGCTGGTGGCCCTGCACAACCATCCGAAAACCTGTGCCAACTGGGTCATGGGTGAGCTGCTGCGGGCCCTCAATGAAAACGGGATCGGCATTGCCGATTGTCCGGTGACACCGAAGTTGCTGGCCGAAGTGCTGCAGCGGATCGAGGATAATACCATCTCCGGTAAGATCGCCAAGACGGTTTTCGGGGAGATCTGGCAGACCGGCAAGACGGCCGACCAGGTGATCGCGGAAAAAGGTCTCAAGCAGGTGACCGACACCGGTGCTATCGAGGGGATCGTCGCCGAGGTGATCGCTGCCAACCCGGGCCAGGTCGCTGAATACCAGGCGGGCAAAGAGAAACTGATGGGCTTTTTTGTCGGCCAGGTGATGAAGGCCAGCAAGGGGAAGGCAAATCCCGGCATGGTAAATCAGTTATTGAAAAAGAAGCTTTCCGAGTAGGGGCGCCGCTTGCCGCGCCCTGCATTGTTTCACCAGCGTAGGGGCGCCGCTTGCTGCGCCCTGCGTTATTTCACCAGAGAAGGGCGCAGCAAGCAGCGCCCCTACAGAGGGAAAATTAATGTCCGGTTGTCAAATGGATCCCAACACCGTCCGCCCGATTCGATTTTTTAACGGCACTTGTCAGATACTCGACCAGCGCCTGCTGCCGACCGAAGTGGTCTGGCACAAGTACCAAGACTATCAGGCCGTTGCCGAGGCGATTCGCAACATGGTGATCCGTGGTGGGCCGGCCATCGGTGTCGCTGCGGCCATCGGTGCCTGGTTCGGGGCACGGGATATCGAAACCGAATCGAGTGAAGAATTTTTCGCCGAATTTACCAGGATCTGCGACCTGCTGGTGGCGACCCGGCCGACGGCGGTCAACCTGTCCTGGGCTTTGGAACGGATGAAGCGGTTTGCCCATGCCAACCTCGACCGGACGGTTCTGGAACTGAAGATCGGCCTTGAATTCGAAGCTCTGGCGATTGCCCAAGAGGATGAGCAGCGCAACAAAAAAATGGGCCGTCACGGCGAAGGATTGATTCCCGATGGGGCGCGGATTCTGACCCATTGCAACGCCGGAGCCCTGGCAACCGCCGGTTACGGTACGGCCCTCGGGGTGATTCGCACGGCCGTGGCAGCCGGGAAAAAGGTTTCGGTGATTGTCGATGAAACCCGACCCTTTCTCCAGGGAGCCCGGTTGACCACCTGGGAGCTGCAGAAGGACAAAATTCCGGTGACGCTGATTTGTGATAACGCGGCTGGCTATCTGATGAGTCAGGGGGAGATCGATTGTGTCATCGTCGGTGCTGACCGGATCAGCGCCAACGGCGATGTCGCCAACAAAATCGGCACCTACACGGTGGCGGTGCTGGCGAAGGAGCACAATATTCCCTTCTACGTGGCGGCACCGATTTCGACTATCGATCTGAGTTTGAGTGATGGCTCACAGATCCCGATTGAAGAGCGGGATGCCCGCGAGATCACCCATTTCAAGGACGTGCAACTCGCCCCGGAAGAAATTGCGGTGCGTAACCCGGCCTTTGATGTCACCCCGAACCGGTTGGTGACTGCAATCATTACCGAGCATGGAGTGGCTCAGGGAAATTACCGGAAGAACCTGGCAGAATTCGTCAGCAAAGGTTGATGGCGGACTTTTTGCGATACCATCAAGGTTAAAAAAGAGGATAGATGCGGAAGATTCAACAAGAGATAGTCGATAAACTTGCCCTGTTAGGAACAGAGGAAGAACCGGAACTGGTCTGCTGGCTCAGCGGCCGGGTTTGGGCCGACGGTGAGCGGATCAAAACCAATCTGCAGCTGATCGATGAGGTTCTGCAGGATTTTGAACTGCTGACGGGGATTCTCACCGATGCACTGCATTCTGCCGATGCCGATCTTGCTCTGAATGGTCTGGAGCGGCTGATTTCCATCGTCGATCGGGGACAACTTGTAACTATTCTGCAGCGGCCGGTGCGGCGCCGACAGTTGCTGACAATCCTGGGTGGCTCACCATTTCTTGCTTCAATCCTCTGTCGCAAGCCGGAATATTTTACCCTGTTACTGATTACAGGCCGAATTGATCAAACCTGCGACGAAGCAGAGATGCTGGCGGGCCTGCATCGCACCATCCCTGATGAGAGCGATTTCTTTGCACTTCAGGCCGGGTTGCGGCACGACAAATTCGAGCAGATTCTACGCATCGGCAGCCGCGATCTGTGCGGCCTGGCAAACCTCGAAGAGGTGACGGCCGAGTTGTCGGGCCTGGCTGCAGCCGGCCTGCAACGGGCCTATGAAATCTGCAGTCGGCAATTGCAGGCGGAGTATGGACAACCGCTGGAAACCGTTGAAAATGGTAACTCACGTCTTGCCGAAATGACTATCCTCGGCATGGGCAAGCTCGGGGGACATGAACTCAACTTCTCTTCCGATAT
>JAUVEB010000187.1 GCA_030595055.1 Desulfuromonadaceae bacterium | reverse complement strand
GAACAGCTGGAGCTGATTGACGGGCAGGTCCATTTTCGGGATGATTTTCCTCCGGAAGGTTTTTCCGAAGAGGTGCGCGACATTAATTTACAGTTAACAGATGTTTCGACCCATTATGAGCAAAAAACCAAGCTGACATTTAAAATGCGGACGGATCGTGAACTGGCGACAGAAATCACCGGCAAAGTCGGCATCAACCCACCGACCGCCGATCTTGATCTGCGGGTGAACGGCATCCCGCTCAAGCCCTACTATCCCTACCTGGCCGAACTCCTGACGGCTCCGGTGGAAGGTAACCTGAACCTGACCGGTCGTGTCCAGTATGGTGCCGACGGCAATGTCCAGCTGCAACAGGCCCAGTTGGCTCTGCACGAGCTGAAGGTTCCTTTCGGCGACAAAGACGCTTTTGGCTTGACCGCTCTGGCCATAACCGGCGGCAGTTTCGATCTGCACAAGCAGCAACTGTCCCTGGACTCCGTCCGTCTCACCGGGGGGGATCTACGCGCCACACGCCTGGCTGACGGCAGCCTGTCCCCTCTCAAGCTGCTGCGCCCGCAACCGACCGAAGCAGCCCCGCCGACAGCGGATGACAAAAAAGTTATCCAGCCATTTGAAGTCAAGGTCGGAAAGGTTGATCTCGAACAATTCAAGCTGCTGTTGACCGATGCCGGCCCGGCAAAAAAACCGCAACTGAAAATAGACGAACTGTATATCAGCCTGGAGAATCTGGCCTACCCTCAATCTGCACAGAGTCCGTTCTCCCTGAAAGCCAGAATAGGGAAACGCGGCAGTATTGCGCTCACCGGGACACTGGCCCACACCCCCCTGCGGGTGCAGGCACAGACGCGGATCAAGGCCTTGCCGTTGGCCGATTTCAACGATTTCCTGCCGGAGAACGTCAAAGTCAGCCTGAAGGACGGCAAACTCTACACGACGATGGCTGTCAACCTGAAAGAGCAACCCGAAGCGTTTACAGGCAGCTTCGGCGGACGGATCGCTATCAGCGATTTCAACCTGCGTGACCCGCTCAGCAAAGGGGAACTGCTGACCTGGGAAAATCTTAACCTGGAGGGGATCAAGGGGGAAATTTCCCCGTTTAAACTGGAAATCAAAGAGGTTGCCCTCAGCAACTACCTGGCAAATATCCAGATCGATCCCGAGGGGCGGATCAACCTGACCGGCATAACTGCCGCGGAACAACAGGAAGAGACTGCGGAACCGGAAGAATCTGCCAAAGAACCGACCGGCAAAAAAGTTGTCGTGGCTGAGGATTCTTCTGCGTCAGAGCCGCCGCCGGATATTCGTATCGATGCTGTCACCTTGCAAGGAGGCACGGTTTCTTTCACCGACCGCTCAATGCCGAATATCTTCAGTGCCACCATGTATGAGTTGGGTGGCCGGATCACCGGACTGGCGTCTGATGAGCAGATGCAGGCCGATGTCGATCTGCGCGGCGAGTTGGAAAACCACTCCCCCTTGACCATCATCGGGAAACTGAATCCACTCAGCAAAGACCTCTATGCCGACTTGACCATCCATTTTAAAGACATCGACCTGACGCCGATGACCCCCTATTCCGGCACTTACCTGGGTTATGTCATCGACAAAGGAAAACTCTATCTCGATTTGAGCTACCATATCGAACACCGGAAAATTAAAGCCGAGAACAAGATCATGATCGATCAGTTCACCTTCGGTGACTCGGTGAAAAGCGATAAAGCAACCTCATTACCGGTGGGACTGGCGATCGCCCTGCTCAAAGACAGCAATGACGAGATCCATCTGGATGTACCGATTTCCGGCGACCTGAACGATCCCGCCTTCAGCATCATGGGCACGGTTTTCACCATGCTGAAAAACCTGCTGGTCAAGGCGGCCACCTCCCCTTTCTCTCTGCTGGCGTCTATGCTCGGCGGTGAAGGTGAGGATTTCACCAACCTGGCTTTCGCCGACGGCATCGCCAGGCTGGACGAAAAACAAAAGGAAACCCTCGGCAAGCTGGCGACCATGTTGGCCAAGCGCCCTTCTCTGACCCTGGAGATCAGTGCCTTTGCCGACCCGGACAAGGATCCGGAAGGCTACCGTCAGGATCAGTTGCAGCAACTGCTGAGCGACGCCAAGTGGCGCGAATTGAAAGAGGATGGCCAGGCACTGGAGAGCCGCGAAGAGGTCAGTATCAGCACAGAAGAATACCCGGAATACCTGTTGACCGTATACAAAGAAGCCGAATTTCCCCGGCCGCGTAATTTTATCGGCATGCTGAAAAAGCTTCCCGGCGAGGAGATGGAAAAGCTGTTACTGGCCAATATTCGCGCCGAAGATGAACAGCTACAGGCCCTGGCGCAGGCCCGTGCTCAGGTGGTACGCGATACCCTGATCGCCGCGGCTGAAGAGATCAAGCCGCGTATTTTCCTGAAAACCGTCGACATTTTTCAGCCGCCCGAAAAGGGCGTTGCCGGCCGGGTCGAATTTGCCATCGGCAGCAAATGATTGGCTTAAAAGCGGATGGTTATTTATGCGCATGTAGGGGCGAACCTTGTATTCGCCCGAATCCTCATCGCCCCTCCCACAGAATTTTCTCGCTTCATCACCGGGACATTAACTCTTGCCAAAGAGCAAATATGACGTATAATGTTACCGAGATGGTCAGATATTCAAACGGGCCTTACGGACAAGGGGGACATTATGCGGATCGATATCGTTTGCAAACCGGATCAACCGGACGCCTGCCGAGGAACCGTGGAAAATGTTCGGGAGGCTCTCGACCGGCTGGGAGTCGAAGCTGAGGTGCATCAGTTCAGCGATACACGCAAGATGATAGATAACCGGATCTACGTGGTCCCGGCATTGCTGATTGATGACCAGCTGCGGATTGCCGGCCGCATTCCCGATGTGGATGAGATTGTCAACTTTCTGATCGAGCGCCCGCGCTACCTGAAGGAGGTGGCCGAGGTCGCCTGAGTCCGTTTGCTGAAAAATTCAACAAGTTTAAAGGTTTCCGTGTTAACTGCCGGGAACCTTTACTTTTTTGGGGAGCTCGGGTAGGCTCTAAAATTATTTTCCGAGGAGTATGCCGATGCCGAAAATCCTGCTGGTTGATGATGTTGAGCTGTTCCTTGAGTTGGAGCGTTCTTACCTGGAAGACTGTGGATATGATCTGGTCACGGCGTCTTCCGGAGAAGAGACCCTGAAACGACTCGACAAGGTGGTTCCCGATCTTCTGCTGCTCGATTTTTATATGCCGGGGATGGATGGAGACGAAGTCTGTCGGCTGATCCGCAAAAATGAGCGCTGGAAAAAATTACCGGTGATCATGATCACTGCGGCAGGCAAGCCGGAAGAGGTTCGGCAGTGCCTGCAGGCCGGTTGCGATGATTACATCACCAAACCGGTGAACAAGCAGGAACTGCGTGAAAAGGTTCAGCGACTGCTGGGTGAGGTCAAGCGGCGCTCTGCTGAGCGTATTCCGGTGAAGCTGCCGGTCGAGCTGCGTGAGGGGGGACGCTTGCACGTAGCCAAAACGAAAGATTTATCAGCCAGCGGGGCTTGTCTGAAATCCCCGGTTCCCCTCGAAGAGAATACCACCGTTGAGATCCGACTGGAATCGGCTGAAGCTAAGCCGCTCCGTCTTTATGGAAAAATTAAACGCAGCGCTCAGAAGACTGAAGATGGCTGCGGGGTTTATTTCATTTACCCGGACCCAAGGAGTAAAATTCAGCTCGCAACCCTCATCCGCAGCAAAAAAGCGCAACAACTGCAAGCGGAAGGCGTCGGGGATAAACTCAGCCGACGGCTCCTTTCCCTCGAAGAAGAATGTGCCGGGCTGCGTACCGAACAGGATGATGCGCTCCGGCGTATCGGGGAACTTGAGCAGGAGAACCTGGAGTTCGCCAATCAGTTGGTCCAGGTGGAAGACGTCAACAACAACCTGACCAACCTCTATATTGCCTCGTCCCGTTTGCATTCGACCCTTGATCGCGAAGAGACCCTGGAAATTATCAAGGAGGTCGTGATCAATTTTGTCGGAGCCGAAAAGTTTGCCGTTTTTCTCTTTGACAAGGCGACCGAGCGGCTGATTTTCGAGACCGGTGAAGGATTTGACGAGGAGAACGATTTTCCGGAAATACCCCTGGGTGAAGGGGTGCTTGGTGAGACAGCCGCCGGCGGCGAAAATTATTTCGTCAAGGGTTCGGTCAGTGAAGGTTCGGACGATCTGCTGTCACCGATCGCGGCCATTCCGCTGATGATCAACGGGCAAATGATCGGCCTGCTGGC
>JAUVEB010000064.1 GCA_030595055.1 Desulfuromonadaceae bacterium | reverse complement strand
GTGCCATCCGCTTTCTTCGGAGCTGCCCACTGTGACCACTGATGCTTGCCATCAATGATGAAATCATACGGCTTACCGACCAGCTCCGCCGCCATAGCCCGTTCCTGCTCCAAATCATCCAGATACTTCAGAAACAGCATCCATGAAGACTGCTCAGTGTAATCAAGTTCAGAAGAACAGCCGGCTTCTTTCCAGAGAACATCATCGATATTTTTAAAGGTTTGCGTGAACATTTGCTTCCTTGTGTTGGCACGAACGGAGGGATAAATAGAAAAACCGCTCAATCAACTTTTGTGGCGAGTTGCTGTGCGGTATCATTGGTTCTTTACGTATTCCCCCGGAAAACGTCAATTTATCAAATAAGAACTGCTGGGGATCATAGAGTAAATGTCCTGTTTTTTCTATTGATTTCTAGCTGTAAGAAAACTGGGAGAGGGGTTTCTTCTAACTCTTTTAGGCTTGGCAGGTGAAGAACGAGCAGGCATCCCTCTGGAAGTGGCCGCTCCCTGAGTGACCCTTACTTGGATCGCTTATATTCGTTGTTCGCACTATCAATCCCAGCCAGAAATCACTCATTTGATTCAGGCTGGGTGGACCTGCCGACAGTAAAGCGGATTTCAGGACATAAGACGTTGATCATGGTTGAGCGGTATGCACATCAAAATGGTGAGCATATTCAGGCCGCGATGGATAGAGCTTGAGGGAAGGCTGCAAATAGCTGCTGGTGAAGGGTAGTTTTCTGACTCGATTACAGGAATTACACAAGCCAAACAAAAAGGGGTTACAGCGAAAGCCGTAACCCCTTAATTTTTATGGTGCCCAGAGACAGAATCGAACTGCCGACACGAGGATTTTCAGTCCTCTGCTCTACCGACTGAGCTATCTGGGCGAATCGGAAGCTCAGTTTATAGCGAATGGGATGGGGGAGTGTCAAGAAAAATATAGTGATTGCGGGTGGTAATTTTTCTCTTGTGTTTTTTGCTCTGCTTTGTGTACTCTGCTCGCTCAGAGGAGATTTGAAGATGACTTTTTATGCGTCCTTTTATAGCTTTTTCTTTTGGCTTTTCGGCTTTGTCAAGCCGTTTGCCGCGGGAAAAGGTCTGTAAAGGGTAGACAACTTCAGATCGTACAAACCATGGCAGAACGGCAACAGGGTTCTTCCATGGTTTTTCTTTTTGTTGCATCTGAAATTGAAGGCCGCCGGGAGAATCGGGCGGCCTTTTGTCTTTTCAGCCCAAGTGGCAATAAAAGGAGAAAGTCATGATCATTGTTATGCAAAAAGGGGCCTCACAGGAGGCGCTGGCAGAGGTGGAAAAGAAGATCGTCGAACTCGGTTATCAGCCGCACGTGATACACGGTGAAACCCGCAACGTGGTCGGCGCGGTTGGCGATGAGCGGGGGAAGGAAAAACTGCAGGCTCTGGAATCTCTGCCGGGTGTTGAGCGGGTGGTGCCGATCCTCAAGCCGTACAAGCTGGCCAGCCGCGAAGTGCAGCCGCAACCGAGTGCGATTGAGATCGCACCCGGCCTGGCCATCGGTGGCAAAGAGTTCATCGTGGTCGCCGGTCCCTGCGCGGTTGAGAGCCGGGAGCAGATCTGCGAGACTGCCGTTGCGGTGAAAAAATCGGGAGCCCGTTTGCTCAGGGGGGGGGCTTATAAGCCGCGCACCAGTCCTTATTCTTTTCAGGGGATGGAAGAGGATGGTCTGAAGTTGTTGGCCGAAGCGCGGGAATTGACCGGGCTGCCGATTGTCACCGAAGTCGTCAATCCGCGGGATGTCGAACTGGTGGCCAAGTATGCCGATATCATGCAGGTCGGAGCGCGGAACACGCAGAATTTTGCCCTGCTGAAGATGCTCGGACAGCTGGACAAGCCGATCCTGCTTAAACGGGGGATGGCAGTGACCATCCAGGAATTTTTGATGAGTGCCGAGTATATCCTCTCCGAAGGGAACCGTAAGGTGATTCTCTGTGAACGGGGTATCCGCACTTTTGAGACTGCCACCCGGAACACGCTGGATATCTCTGCCGTCCCGGTGTTGAAGCAACACACCCACCTGCCGGTGATGATCGATCCCTCTCATGCCACTGGACACGCACACCTGGTAGCGCCGATGTGTTATGCTGCGGCCGCCGCCGGGGCGGACGGCTTGCTGGTTGAGGTTCATCCTTGTCCGGAAAAAGCCACCAGTGATGGGCCACAGTCGTTACGTCCGGCAGAGTTTCAGGAAATGATGGATAAATTGCGTGCGTTCGCTCAGGTTGCCGGTCGCGAGATGGCTGGCTGACCACGGCAAAAAAAACGAGGAGTTCTATGTATTTTGTGCCTTTGTCGCAGCTGGAAAGTGTTGAGCTGGTGATCCATAGTCTCAGGGCTGCAGCCGGTGAAGCGGATTGCACCATGTGTCCGGCTTACAAAGTTTGTATGAAACAGTGCCTGACCATTGCCAATACGGTTGGACAGATGCTGGAGGACGGAACCCTGCCGCAAATTGGTGGGGATCCGCCGCCTTCTCCAGCGAAGGTTGACATGTCGGAAGAAGATCCCGATCCGCCCTCCACCGGCGGCTCGGGTGGTAAAGGGCGTTTGAAGGTTGTGAAATAGGCTGAGGAAATCAGGCCCCTGGTTTGATGCATGGAGGACAAATGATGTCGAACAAGGTTTATAATTTTGGCGCCGGACCGGCGATGTTGCCGGAACCGGTGATGCAGAAAATACAGCAGGAGTGGCTTGATTACCGGGGGATGGGTGTTTCGCTGATCGAGATCAGTCACCGGGCCAAGGAGTTTGTCGCCATTCTGGCTGAGGCGCAGACGCTGTTTCGTGAACTGAGCGGGGTGCCGGAGAATTACCGTATTCTCTTTGCCCACGGTGGCGCGCGGATGCAGTTTTCTGCGTTGCCGCTGAATCTGGCCGGCCGTAAGCCGAGCCGGAAATGTCTTTACTTTGAAACCGGCAACTTTGCCAAACTGGCTGCAAAAGACGCTAGCGCCTTCTGCAATGTCGAGATTGTCGCCGGCAGTGCCGACACCGATTACGATCGAATCCCGGACTATGACCCGGCGGTGCTTGCCGAGGACGCCTCTTACGTGCATATCACCGGCAACAACACCCTCTACGGGACCCGTTGGCAGCAATTTCCGGAGACCGGTGAGGTGCCGTTGATCGCTGATATGACTTCGGAAATTCTCTCGCGACAGATCGATTATACAAAGTTCGGCGTCATTTATGCCGGGATGCAGAAGAACCTCGGCCCGTCAGGCATGGCGATGGTGATCATCCGCGAGGATCTGCTCGGGTTTGCCGGTGAACAGACCCCGTTGCTGCTGAACTATACTCAGGCCGCTGCGGATAACTCACTGACCAATACCACCAACACCTTCGCCATCTATGTCACCAAACTGGTTCTTGAATGGCTCAAGGGAGAAGGGGGGGTGGTTGCCCTGGAAAAGCGGAACGAGGAAAAGGCTGCCTGCCTTTACCGCGTGATTGATGCGTCCGCTTTTTACCGCGGAGTTGCTCAGCCTGCGCACCGCTCCATCATGAATGTCAGTTTCAAGTTAGCCAGTGAAGAGTTGGCGGAAAAGTTTCTGCAGGAAGCAGGCGCTGCCGGATTCTACGCTCTCAAAGGGCACAGAAATGTTGGTGGAATCAGAGCGTCAATCTATAATCCGATGCCGTTGGCCGGAGTGGAAGCGCTGGCCGATTTTATGTGTGAATTTGAAAAACGCAACGGCTGAGCTTGTTAACCTGCCGCGCGCAAAACAAAGGTCGGACGCATTGCTTCCGGCCTTTTTACTTGGATATGAGGGAGATGATGACGATAGAGCAACCAGATCTTTCCGGTGAGGTCGACTGGGAACCATTTGATGCGCCCGCACTGGTCGGCAGTTCTTTGCGATTTGTGTCCGGCGATCCGGAGGGAGAACGATTTCGCACCTGTTACTTTCGCAAAGCTGATCAAGCGTTGGTGGCGCGGATCTGGTTCGGGCCGGAAACCGAAGGGCCGCCGGGGCATGCTCACGGTGGCAGTATGGCGGCTGTGCTGGACGAGGTTCTTGGACTCGCTGCCTGGGCGGCCGGGCATGCCATCGTGGTCGGCAACCTGAATGTCAGCTTTCGCAGCCTGCTGCCGTTGCAGCAAGTGGTGCAGGTCGATAGCGAAATTATTTCCGTTGTGGGTCGCAAGGTCTTGGTGCGTGGAAAGATCTGGGACGGAGAGGATAAAATTTATGCTGAGGCGGAGTGCCTCTGTATTGAAATTCAGGCGGTTTAAACTGGAATGGGCGGGTGAATTTTAGTGTAAATAAAATCGACAGTGGCCTTGTACCCTGCGTTCGAAGGCTTTTTAATGACGATTATGCTTACGCTTCCGATAAATTTTAACGGGCTTGTTTTTCTAATATACGAATAGCAATATGCTGAAAGTTATAAACTGGTTTTTTCGTATGCATCTACATGGAGCATCAGCTTTCCTCCTGTTTGATTGGCGTCAATGTTTTGGGCACACCCTTTGCTTTTACTTCCATACAGACCTATTTATGGAGGAAAAAATCGATGAAACAGATGCTTCGCTTGCTTATAGCCCTTTTAATGTGTGCCTGTCTGAGTGCTCCTGTTTTGGCTTTGGAACTGGGGAGTGATATTACGATCTACGACAAAAATTCCACTGCTGAGACCGGGTGGTATTCTGCTCAGGAAGACGATGAAGTTGAGCCGGGAATGGCCGCCTCCCAGGCATGGGATCTCGAAGGATTTTTTCTTGAACAAAATTCCCTGAGCATGGTCGGGGGATTTAATTTTAAGGCCGGAGTCGCTGGACACGAAAAATACTCGTCAGGGGACATTTTTATTTCCACCGGGACTCCTGAGTTCGGCGTCTCTGCTCTGAGTGGTGTGCAAGACAATAGCTCTGTAAAAAACAGGTATGGGTACGATTATGTATTGGACCTTAATTTTTCAGATGATAGCTATACAGTTTACAAAATTGACAAGAATACACATGTATTGACGGCATATTATCTACAGAATGAGGGCTCCAGTCCTTGGCAATATGTCAGTGGTGGTAAGGATACCGGCATTGAAGGTCAGTTTTTATTTCACTCCAACCTGACTGACACAGGATTTCTGGGCACATCCCACTACGCCCTGACCGGTTTTGACCTGTCCTTCCTTGGTCATGATACTGAGTTTTACGCTCATTTCACCATGGGCTGCGGTAACGACAATCTGATGGGACAAGACACGGTTGTTCCCGAACCCTCCACGTTTCTCCTGCTCGCTGCCGGTGGTGGTTTGCTCTGGTTGGCCCGGCGTAAGACAGCACCTGAAAATTGATCAACAGTCGTAACTGTAAGATAAAAATTGACAAAGGCCGCTACCAATTTTGGAGCGGCCTTTGTTCGTTGCGGTACGATAAAGCTTTCCTCAGCTGCAGGGCAGCTCAAAGTGAATGCTGGTTCCCTTTTCCAGTTCGCTGTCGACCCAAATCTTGCCATCGTGGGCATCAATAATGCTTTTAACAATGGTCAGGCCCAATCCGGTTCCTCCGACCGCTGTGTCGGACTGGTTACAGCGGTAGAATTTTTCAAAAATCAGTGGAACCTGTTCTTCGGTCAGACCGATGCCGTTATCGCTGATGACCACCCGATAGCCATGTGTCAACGGCTTGCCGCTGATAATAATTTCACCTCCGGACGGTGAGTATTTAACGGCGTTACTGCAGAGGTTTTCCATCACCTGCCAAATTTTTTCCTTATCGACATTCAGGACCGTTGTCGGTGAATCGATGGTGATCAGGAATGGATGATCCGCGGAAAAATGGCGGAAATGGTGAATCGGTTGTTCAAACAGCTCTTCGGCCGACCAGTTGTTTTTGTGTAGTTCTAAGGGTTTGCCCGATTCAATCCGACTGATGTTCAGTAGTTCTCCGACCAGCCTGGCGAGGAATTCGGACTTTTCATTGATGATGGTCAGAAATTCGCGCTGTTCTTCCGGGCTGAATTGCTGGTTTTTCAGCAGCAGTTCGGAGTACCCCATAACGGCTGTTAACGGGGTCGTCAATTCATGAACAGCCGTGCTGATAAATTCGTTTTTGATACGTTCCACCTCACGCTCGCCGGTGATGTCGCGAAGCAGGAAAATCATTCCTGCCGGCTGCCCAGATTTGTCGGTGATGACCGAAGTTCGTGCCTGTAAAAAGATTGGTTTTTGCGCATTATGGGTCAATTGAGAGACTTCGATCTGTAAATCGGAAACCTGATGATGCACGGCATCGACCATCTGCCTGAGAAGAGCAGGATCACGAATAATTGTTTTGAGCGGTTGCCCGAGCGATTTTTCAGCATCGCACTGAAACAACTGTGCGGCACTGGGATTGATCAGTTCGAGGGTCCCTTCGAGATCGGTGACGATAAGTCCGTCAACAACCGATGTGACGACATCGGCCAGTTGTTTGCGGAGCTGTTGCATTTGTTCAAGAGAGAGCTGGAGTTGTTCGGTGCGCTCTTGGACCCGTCCTTCAAGTTCATTATGGATTTTATTCAGTGCGCTTTCGACGGTTTTTCTTTCTTCGATTTCATTTTCCAGCAGAACATTGGAACCTTGAACTTTGACCATTTCGGTAATCAATTTTTGCTCTGTCGCCCGCAATTCTTCCTGGGTGTTTTTAAGGATGGCTGAGGTGAACGAGAAAAAAATCCCGCCGGTCAACAAGCTTAGCAAGGTCAAGGCAATGACGGTGGTGCGGTAGTCGGAGCGTTTTTCCGTGACATCGCTCAGAATGAGAAATTCACCGATCTTTTTGCCGGAGGCATCGAGGAGCGGTTGGATGAGTCCCTGATACTCCTTCTCGGCAAAGTTAATCTCGAAGCTTTGTCGCGGATCTGCCGGTTTGGAGTTGATGGCTTTGATCAGTTCAGGCAGCATCGTCGGAATCGAAGTCTGGGCAATGACGCGATCTTCCAGGTCGTCCCAGCCGGTTGAGGTTTTTTTTATAATTCTTGGACCGGTTTCCCACTCTGCCCGATTGAGATATTTCTTGTCGATGATCAGAGCCAGTTCTGTATTGCCCTGCGGGAAAAAACTCTTCAGCACGGGTGCGACTTCTTCGCCCAGCTCCAGGTAGCCGAGAAGCCTGTTGTCCTTTCTCCATGGGATGACGGCCCGTAGCGTCAAGGTTCCCAGTGCATCAAGTTCAATGCCCTGGACAAATGTTCCGCTTTGCGATGCCTGTTGGAGGGTGTAGCGGTCTACCTGGTCACCATGCTTGGGTGGGTTATGGAGACGCAGAAAAACGGTCTTGTCCGGATTGTGAAAATAGTAGTGTGAAATGCCCATTTGCCGGAACAGATCGTTGAAAGTCGGCTCCGCTGCAGCCAGCAGTTGGGCACGATCCTGTTGCAGCATCAATCGTTGCAGTTCGGCAGATTGCGCCAATTGTTGCAACTGAACATGTAAAATCTGTGCCCGTTGCTTGAGTAAATTGTGAAAGCTTGTGTTAACCGCACGGCTGTCGAGCACGAGGTTGCGGGCGATATCGCGCTCCAGGTACCAGGAGGTCGTGGCAATATAAAAGCTGAGAAAGATCAGCAGCCCGATGCTTATCGGCAAGAGGATTTTAAGACGCAATTTCTGTCTGGCGGGTCGTGCCGGTCGGGCATCAGACATAAAAGTTGTCTTCCCTGTTCGCTGGTGAAATTGAAATGCTGACAGAACGTTTGTTACATGCAGACCCGCAGAATTTGCTCAAGGTCGGTATGCCCGGCCAAGACTTTGCGGATGCCGTCCATCAGCAGTGTTTTCATACCATCGTTTATGGCCAGATCACGTAAGTCTTCGAACATAACTTTTTCTTTTATGGCCCGACGAATCGCATCAGATGCCGAGAGCAGTTCATGGATGGCGATTCTCCCCCGATATCCGGTTTGATTGCAATTTTCACAGCCTTTGGCGCGGTAGAGGGTCAAGTCGCCCGGTTTTTGCGGCAGCCCGTGCTGTTGGTAATAATCCTCGCCATAGTGATGGCGTAATTGTGCCAAATCTTCTTCGGTCGGCTGGTAGGCTTCGCGACACTGGTTGCAGAGGCGGCGAGCCAGCCTTTGCGCCAGGACGCCGAGTAAGGCATTCGCAAAAGTATAGGGGTCCATACCCATTTCAATCAAACGGACCACGGTTTCCGCCGCGCTGTTGGTGTGTAGCGTGCTGAAAACCAGATGGCCGGTCAGTGAGGCTTCAATGGCAATTTTCGCGGTTTCCGAGTCGCGCATTTCACCGATCATGATAACGTCAGGATCGGCGCGCAAGAATGAGCGCAGTGCCTGGTCAAAGGTAAAACCGATCTTCGGGTTTACTTGGACTTGTCTTAAGCCCGGCTGGGTGATCTCGATAGGGTCTTCCGCAGTCCAGATTTTGCGATCCGGAGTATTGATCATGCCGAGTGCCGAATGCAGGGTGGTGGTTTTACCGGAACCGGTCGGGCCGACACAAAGAATGATCCCATAAGGCTTTTCCAGCATCTGGGAAAAATGTTTGAGGTTGTCCTCGCTAAAAGACATTTCGCTGATTTTTAACGGTTGTGAGGAGGAGAGGATGCGTAAAACGGCATCCTCCTGCCCGCCGGCTGTCGGTGTGGTTTCGACCCGGAATTCTATTTTTCGGCGATCGGAGCGCATGACGATTTTGCCGCTTTGCGGTTTGCGTCGCTCGGCAATGTCGAGTTTGGCGATAATCTTGATCCGTGAAATCATCGCCCGTTTGTGGGTGCTGGCGATCTGGTGAGCAATGGTGCAGATGCCGTCAACCCGGTAACGAATCTGTAAAGGCCGGTTAGCCAGCCCCGGTTCAAAATGGATATCTGAGGCCCCTCTGCGGAAGCCGTCGAGCAGAATACGATTGACCAGGGTGATGATTTGGGAGTCGGTTTCGCTGACCGTTGAATCGACTGAGTCATCGATCTCTTCTTCAACATCAATCTGCTCGCTGGAGAGTTCGCCGATCAGGTCGGTGATGTTTTCTTCGTCAGCTGCGCTTTCGCCATAATAGGTTTCAATGGCCTCACGGATTTCGCTCGCCGATGCGGCCACAAAATCAATAATCAGGTTGGTAAAGAAGCGCAGGTTATCGCCGATTGTCGGATCGGTCGGGTCAGAGGTGGCGACGGTCAGATGCCGGTTTTCCAGGCTGATCGGTAACACCTTTAATTGTTGGACCATGTTCTCGGTCAGGGCCCCCAAGGCTTCCGGTGACGGGGTAATGCTGTTGAGATCAACGATCGGCATGCGGAATTTCGTCGACAGGGCAATCAGCAGTTGTTCTTCGGTGATCAGGCCTTTCTCGATCAACAGTTCGCCGACCCGTTTCTTTTTTCCGACAGACTGGGTTTGCAAGGCAGCCTCGACCTCTTCACGGCTGATCAGACCCGCCTGGATGAGCAGATCACCAATGCGAACTTTGTTGTCGGTGGCGCTTGTATCGGCCTGCTCAGTCAGTGCGACGATCTTCTCCTGAGAAAGGTCGGTTTTTTCCGTGAGAATTTCACCCACCTTTTTCGAGCGCAGTTTTTCCTGTTCATCCAGAACCTCGTAGATGACATTTTCCTCAAGCCAGCCGTGTTCTTCCAGAATATCGCTCAAAGGACGTTCTTCGCAGCGTTGGCGGATGCCGGTAAAAGTAAAGAAGATATTACGATAGGAGGCATTTGGATCGATGGGAAAAGCGTAAAAGCCACTTTTGTAGTTCTGACCGGGGGGAACCCTTAAATCGAAGCTGTCGCCGGTTGTGGTTTCAATATGCTCGACAAGTTCGCCTTCCTTGACCGGTAATTGCCAACTGCTCTTGTCGACCACCATAACGTAGCAGAGTTCGTCCAGGGGAACCTGGATCTCTTCCTGACAGCGGTCGAGCTCGACCTGTAGTTGTTTGTCACGGGGATGAAAAGGGTGCAGAAGATTGACGCGTTCTTCACGGCCGGTCAGAAATTTAATGATCAACGGGTGTTTCATTGTTCCCCCACAACAGTGTTATGACAAGGCAAAGCCGTTTGCAAAATTCATAATAGTTTTTTTCGATTGATCGTGGCCGATATTTATCAGGCCATCCAAAAGCATTTACAGTGTACCCAGGGATGTTTGTTTTTGCAGTAAAAAAGCCATCGGTAAGCAGTATGCTGCCGCTGGCTTGAAGTTGTGGGAAGATTTTCGGGTCAGGAGAAGGGGAGAGGTGCCTCGGTGAACGCCTGGATAAAGCGTTCCAGTTTGCTTTTTTGCTCTGCTTTAAGCTCTTTGAAGGTGATGCCGGCACGCCGCACCGGAACCAGATTGTCCTGCAAGCGAAAGTCGGAAACTGCTTGCACCGGGAGAGCGTCAACGATCAACTCATGGTTATTATAAAGACTGATTTTTTTAATCTCTGAGCGTTTTAACTTTTGACCGAGATAGCGGAAGGCGAGGCCTCCTTCACTGATATCCATGATGTGATAGGGGAGCGCTTCCGGTCCTTGATCGACAAGAACCAGTGCTCTGGGCCCTGCTTTGAAGCGCTGGTGGGCTCTGGGGGGGTGGTATTTGAGCCGACTTTCCATTTGTGTGCTCCTCTGATATTATTTTCCCACCCCTAAGCTTTAAATACTGACAAAAAAGATCATTGTATGATGAACCTTTGTCAACGATTTTTTTACATTTCCCCGATAAATGCAAGTATTATACCTAGTGTGAGAGTCTTTTCGCCGGTTACTGATTGGCGTACTTTTTTGGAGACTTTGTACTTCACTGAAATGACTGTTTTTATATGATAATATACAGTGAATGAATAAGGTTTGGAAATAATATTTTTTCAGTCATCTATGGGTTTAAGGAGACAGATTTTTTTAATGTCGGTTTTTTTGACAAGGCAAGACTGTGTTGGAAAAACATCATAATCGATTTTAGCAGCGGGAGAATGAAGGCTCTCCCGCTGCTGTTGGTTTCCCTGTAAGCCAGTGGATATTTTTTTGCGAGACCATCATTTTTACTTGCGTAACACCTTGATAATGGCCGAGAAGTCCTCTTCGCCGCGACCATCTTCCATCGCCTCAGCATAAACACCCAGGGTTGCTTCCATCCCCGGCAACCGTGTCCCGGTGATATCGGCAGCCTCTTTCACTTTTCGCAATCCTTCGTAGACATATTTCAATGCCAGGTTGCGACTGAAATCGCCGCGGGTCATGGAACGCCCTTTTTTATGCAGCAACGGCGATGCAACGCCGCCGGCATCCAGCACTTCGAGAATTTGATCACTGCTGAAACCCAGACTGCCGCCGAACACCAGACCTTCAGACAGAGCTTCCATCAACTGTGACTGAACCAGAGTGACCACAAATTTCATTCTGGTTGCGTCACCAATATCGCCGACATGCAGAATATTCAAGCCGACATGGGACAGCGGTTCACGACAACGGCTGACCACCGAGTTGTCACCACCAACCAGAATGGTCAACATGCCATTGGCTGCATGTTCCTTGGTCCCCCACACCGGTGCATCCAGAAACAGAATTTTGTGTTCGGCGGCCTTTTTAGACACCTCTTCAGTGACTTCCAGAGAGTGGGTTCCCAAGTCACACAGGATCGTGCCGGGAGTGATCTCTTCAAGAACTCCCCCTTTCGCTGAAAAAGTCTGCTGCAGTCCAGCTTCACCAGGCAAGACGGTCATGACCAGATCTTTCCCCTTTACCGCCTCAATGGCTGAAGAGGCGGCGACTGCCCCTTTATCAACCAGAGCCTGGACCGCTTCGGCATTGTTATCGAAGACTGTCAGGTTGTAGCGTCCTTTGAGTAGATTTACGGCCATGAATTTGCCGACAGTCCCCAAACCGATGAAGCCAATCTCCTTGATCATACCCATCTCTCCTTATAGATCTTTCCATATAGATAGAACGATTTCGACAGCTGCGATAAACGATACTAT
>JAUVEB010000234.1 GCA_030595055.1 Desulfuromonadaceae bacterium | reverse complement strand
AGTAAACCCTCGACATCCGGCAAATCTTCCAGCAGCTGCAAGCCCGCTTGCGGACCGAGCACAAAAGCGGCGGTTGCCAGGGCGTCAGCACTGGCGGCGTCCTTTGCCACCACGGTAACACTCTGGGTTAAACGAGCCGGTTGACCGGTTCGCGGGTCAAAAATGTGGTGATAACGGCTGCCGTCGCGTTCAAAAAACCGCTCGTAATCACCGGAAGTGACCACGGCACAATCGCTCAACGGGAGGGTCACCAGCACTTCACCATTCTTGCGTGGATGCTGGATACCGATCCGCCAGGGCTGTCCTTGCCGGTCACCGAGCAGGGCGATATCACCACCGGCATTGACCGCAGCCGATTTGATTCCCGCCTGCCGTAAAACATTCAACGCGCGGTCAACAGCATACCCTTTGGCAATTCCACCGAGATCGACCTGTAACCCGGGCTGCCGTTTTTGTACCTGCAGGCCCTCAAGCGTCAGAGCCTCCGGACCGATGCCGCTCAAAGCACTCTGCAGTTGGGCGGCGGTTGGAATCTGTGGGGAATCGCTTTCGATGGCCCAGAGCTTTTTCAGCGCCCCCAGGGTTAAATCGAAAGCCCCGTCGCTCCGGCGAGCAATCGATTGCCCGAGCTGCAGCAATTCTGCCGTTTCCTGACTGACCGTAAAAGTTCCGGCGGCAGTAGAAAGCTGCGAAATTTCACTCCGTGGATTGTGGCGGGAAAGCAGGTTTTCCAGTCGCGTCATCTCGGCAAAAGCAGCACTGATCGCGCTATCGAGTTTATCCTTCTCGTCGCCGAACGCCTTGATTTCGACCAGGGTTCCCATAACCAGTGCGGTGCGGGAGAGTTGACCATCATCCGTCGGAACCCGCCACCAGATCAGGGAAGCAACCAACAGCAGCAGCAAAATGACCCATAATGGCCGTCCGAACATCGTTTACTCCTCGATGATTTCGCCGATCAGATCATACTCGGAGGAATCGGTGATCTTCAATTGTACCAGCTCACCGACCTCGGCCTGCCCGGCCGTAATCAGGTATTGCCCGTCGATATCAGGAGCCTGGCGGGCACTGCGCCCTTTCAGTAACAGCTCGGTCTCTTCACTGTATCCTTCAACCAGCACGGTTTCCGTGCGCCCGATCAGCGCGCGGTTCTTGTTGAAAGAAACCCGGGCCTGGGCTTTCATCAAACGATTCAACCGCCCCTTTTTGGTCTGGCCCGGGACCTGGTTCGGCAAGGCAGCGGCAGCGGTTCCCTCTTCACGGGAATAGCGGAACACCCCGACCCGCTCAAAATACCCCTCTTTAACAAACGCCAGAAGTTTATCAAACTGTTCGCGACTCTCGCCCGGGAAACCGACGATAAAGGACGTACGTAAAGTCAGATCAGGAATTTTCTCACGCAGTTTTTTTATCAGTGCGCGACTTTTCTGCTCGCTGATCCGGCGATTCATCCCGGCCAGAATCTGATCATCGATATGCTGCAAGGGGATATCCAGATAGTTGCAGATTTTTTCTTCTTGGGCGATCAGCTCAATCAACTCGTCCGAGATTCCGTCGGGATAAGCATAAAGCAGGCGAATCCAGACAATTTCATCCACCTTCACCAGCTCTTTAAGCAACGTTTCGAGGGTCGCCCCGTCATTCCGATCCATGCCGTAAGCCGTGATATCCTGGGCAATCAGGTTGATCTCCTTGACCCCTTGACTCACCAGGTTACGTGCCTCCTGCACCACCGAATCGATACTGCGCGAACGGAGAATGCCGCGCAACTGCGGGATGATGCAGTAAGAGCAGTGATTCGAACAACCCTCGGCAATTTTGATGTAACTGCTGTAAAATGGAGAAGAATTGACCCGCGGAGTTTTATGGTCGTAGAGGTAATCCGGAACACCGATCTCCTGGCTGGGAGCATCAAGCAGCAGCTGCCGCTCGATCAGCTCGACAATCCGCGGAACCTCGGCAATCCCGATAAACAGATCCACCTCGGGTAATTGCTCACGCAATTGCTCCTGATAGCGCTGTGGCAGACAACCACTGACCACCAGCAGCTTGCAATGGCCTTTTTCCTTGTAATCAGCCACTTCAAGAATGGTGTCGACCGACTCTTCCTTGGCATCGTTGATAAAGGCGCAAGTGTTGATCACAATAATATCTGCCTGACTTTCGTCAGTGACAATTTCGTAACGATCCAACGGCAGATGGCCGAGCATCACCTCGGCATCAACCAGGTTTTTCGGACAACCTAGACTGACCATACTGACTTTTAATTTATCCACGCAATTGGTTTCCTGATGGTTATGGTTTTGAATTACCTGTAGCCGCTTCCTACGATCTCATGTTTTCGAATTGCAGTTCGATATCGAGATCTTTCCCCTTCAGGGTCTGCATCACTTCTTGCAGGTCATCGATTTTCTTGCCGGAAACCCGGACCTGATCTTCCATAATCTGCGCCTGAACTTTAAGCTTGGTCTCTTTAATCAGCTTGACGATCTCTTTCCCCTTTTCTTTGCTGATCCCCTGAACGATTCCGGCCCTGACCCGTACGGCACCCCCCGAGGCAGTCTCTTCTTTGCCATAATTGAAACATTTGGGGGAAACCTTACGCCGTACCAGCTTGGCGATCAGAATTTCCTTGATTGCCTTCAGCTTGTAATCATCAGCCGCAAGGATGTTCAGGCTCTCTTTTTCCAAGGTCACCTCGTTGAGGGTTCCTTTAAAATCATAACGGGTCGAAATCTCTTTCACGGCCTGGTTAACGGCATTGTCAACCTCCTGCAGGTCGACCTTTGAGACAATATCAAAACTCGGCATCGAAGCGCTCCTTTTATAGTTAAGTCAAAAACAATAATCCTCAAAGAATCAAAGCCTTATATCACAAAACCGCTCCGGCAGGAAAGAACCGGGGCGGTTTATTTTTGTTCTCGGGAAGCATTTCCTGCAGAAGCGTCAAAAACCCAGTTGCTCACTCGTCGGCCGAACGACCTCCACACCTTCCGGTCGCTCAAAATAAAAAAATCCCCGGAAAGCTGTTGATTGATGCGCGTCTCTGCAAATTCAATGCTGGTCCGATTCCCCTTTAAATCGTAAACCGTTGTGGCAAGGATCGGAAAAACCTGTCCGATTTTATCGTTCTCAATAT
>JAUVEB010000178.1 GCA_030595055.1 Desulfuromonadaceae bacterium | reverse complement strand
TAAATTTCCTGAATACGATACACCAATGCCACACGGTAATAAAGTTGCAGTTATCGGAGGAGGTAATGTTGCTATGGATTGTGCCCGTAGTGCAAAAAGAGCAGGTTCGGATGAAGTTACCATAATTTACAGAAGGTCGCGCCATGAGCTTCCTGCAAGAGGTGAAGAAGTTCATCATGCAGGAGAAGAAGGTATTATTTTTAAATTATTGAATAATCCTGTAAAATATATTGGAACCGATAATAATAGAATCAAAGCTATTGAATGTATCAAAATGGAACTTGGCGAACCTGACAAATCCGGAAGAAGAAGACCAATACCTATCGAAGGCTCAAACTTTACTGTTGAATGTGATCTTGCAATAGTTGCAATTGGAAATGGTCCTAACCCAATTCTGTTCAATTCAACACCTAATCTAAAGCTAAATATGGTTGCATAATTCCAGCAGCGCTCACATTTCTCCCCGTCGGCCGGCAATACCTGGAGTTTCAATCCGGCAATCTGTTCGGCATCAATTCCGTTGTTCAGGGTATCGACCAGCTCAACTTGCGAGACGATAAAATAGGACGGCAGTAACTGCTGGTATTGATGGAGTAAAGGCTGCCATTCGGGCGGAACGACAAGTTGGATTTTTGCTTCCAGTGATTGCCCCAACTGTTTTTCCGCACGGGCTTTCTCCAGAACTTTTGAAACTTCCGAGCGAACTTTTTGCAACTGTTCGTAGCGCTCTTCCAGCTCGGCGTCGAAGTGCCGGTCCATCAGTTGTGGAAACTCTGCCAGATGCACAGTCTCTTCCCGTTTGCCCGGCAGCTGCTGCCAGATCTCGTCGGCGGTGAAGGCGAGGATCGGGGCGATCAGCCGGGTGATGGTGTCGAGCAGCAGGTACATACCGGTCCGCGCACTGCGGTACTCAATGCTCCCTTTCGGACTGGTGTAGATGCGATCCTTGAGGATGTCGAGGTAAAGGGCACTCAGGTCGATGGAGCAGAAGTTATGAACCGCATGATAGATGCTGTGGAATTCGTATTCTTCGTAGGCTTTTTCGACCTTTTTAACCAGGCCCGCCAGTTTGGATAGAGCCCAGCGATCCAGTTCGAGGAGTTCGCTGTCGCTGACCAGATCGCCGGCCGGGTCGAAACCGGCCAAGTTTCCGAGCAGGTAACGGGCGGTGTTGCGGATCCGCCGGTAAGCGTCCGACAGTCGTTGCAGGGTTTCCTGTCCCAGGCGAATATCGTCGCGGTAATCGGTGGCGGCCACCCACAGGCGCAGGATTTCGGCACCGTATTTCCGGATGATTTCTTCCGGTTTGATGATATTGCCGAGCGACTTCGACATCGGTCGACCATTTTTGTCGAGGACGAAACCGTGGGTCAGAACCGCCTTGTAGGGGGCACGGTCGCGGGTGCCGACCGATTCCAGCAGGCTGGAGTGGAACCAGCCGCGGTGCTGGTCGGAGCCTTCCAGATAGAGATCGGCCGGACTGCCGAGGTTCTCGCGATGTTCGCAGACCGCCGCATGGGACACGCCGGAATCGAACCAGACATCGAGAATGTCCATTTCCTTGGTGAACTTGTCATGCCCGCAACCAGGACACCTGGTGCCTTCGGGAAGCAGTTCGCCGGTGTCCTTCTCGAACCAGACATCACTGCCGGTGGCCTCGAACTGGTCGGCGATGTGGTGCATGATCTTACCGTCGTTGAGGGCCTCACCGCACTTTTCGCAGTAGGCGATGGTAATCGGCACACCCCAGCTGCGCTGACGGCTGATGCACCAGTCAGGGCGGCTTTCGACCATGTTGTAGATGCGGTCGCGGCCCCAGGTCGGAATCCACTCGACCTTGTCGATTTCCTGCAGGGCCTTTTTGCGCAGCTCGTTTTGCTCCATGCCGATGAACCACTGCTCGGTGGCGCGGAAGATGATCGGTTTTTTACAGCGCCAGCAGTGCGGATAGCTGTGACTGATTTCACTCTGGTGCAGCAGGGCTCCGACCTCGGCAAGTTTTTCGTTGACCGCCGGGTCGGCATCTTTGACCTTCATGCCGCCGAACAGTTCCAGCTCTTCACGGTAGCGGCCGTAGTCATCGACCGGGTTGTAAATTTCCAGGCCGTATTTCAGGCCGACAATATAGTCATCCTGACCGTGGCCGGGAGCGGTGTGGACACAGCCGGTCCCGGCTTCGAGGGTGACATGATCACCAAGGATGATCAGTGAATTGCGCTCGTAGAAGGGATGCTTGCAGTTTTTGCGCTCGAAGATCCCCGCCTCGAAGGTCGCGGCGATCTTGTAGTCCTCAATACCGAGGGTTTTCATCACCTGCTCGGTCAGTCCTTCGGCCAACACCAGCAGTTCACCGTTTGCCTCAACCGCCACATAGGGCAGGTCCGGGTTCAGGCAGATGCCCAGGTTGGCCGGGATGGTCCAGGGGGTCGTCGTCCAGATGACGAAGCTGAGCGGTTTCCCGGTCAGTGAACTGAGGGTATCGGGCAATTCGTCGACATAGGGGAACTTGACGTAGATCGATGATGAATTGTGGTCGGCGTATTCGACTTCTGCTTCGGCCAGGGCGGTGACACAGGAAGAGCACCAGTGAATCGGTTTCTTCCCCTTGAACAGCGAGCCGCGTTCCGCCAGCTTGGCCAGTTCGCGGGCGGTCTGTGCTTCGTAGTGGGTCGCCATGGTCAGGTAGGGGTCTTCCCAATTGCCGAAAATACCCAAGCGCTGGAATTCTTCACTTTGAATCTTGACCCATTCCGCGGCGTAGGTGCGGCACTCGCGGCGGAAGTCGGCCTTGCTCATCTCGCGTTTCTTTTTGCCGAGCTTCTTGTCGACCATCAGTTCGATCGGCAGGCCGTGGCAGTCCCAGCCCGGTACATAGGGGGCGTAGTAGCCCTGCATCCGTTTGCTCTTGATGATGATGTCCTTGAGCAGCTTGTTCAGGGCGTGTCCCATATGCAGGTGACCGTTGGCATAGGGAGGACCATCGTGCAGGATGAAGCGTTTTTTGTCCGGATTGGCTGCTTCCAGCTTGTCGTTCAGTTTAATCTGCTGCCAATGTTTGAGCATTTTCGGCTCTCGGTTCGGCAGGTTGGCACGCATTGGAAAATCGGTGACCGGCAGATTCAGGGTCTCTTTATAGTCCATACCAGCTTCTCTTTCGCAGTACGAGGATGTGGTGAAAAAATCAGTCGCTGTTTTGTGGTTCTGCTTTTTCGTTCTTCTCCCGGCGGATAAGCACGAGATTTCGAGTGTAGATAATAAAACCGGTCGACTGGCCGACAATGAAGACGGGATCCCGTTTGATAATTGCATAGGTGAGCAGGAGGAGACTTCCGCCTAAGCTGAAATACCAGAAAGCGGTCGGGATAAGGCTGCGACGGTGCTTTTCCGAATAGAGCCATTGGACGAAAAAACGCATGAAAAACATCGCTTGGCCGGTAAAGCCGACGACCAGGATGAGAATTTCAGTGGTTGATAAATTCATCATTTTTCTTCTTTAATCTCAATCGTCAGCTGACGGCTCTGCATCCAGCGCACCGCGATCAGATCGTAAAAACCTTCCACTCCCCGGCGCAGGTTGGTGTATTTGGATTCGCCGTAGAGACGGTGGCGATGGTTGACTTTGACCTCGATCACTTTGGCCCCCTCCAGGCGCATCAAGGTCGGCAGGAAGCGGTGCAGCCCCTTGTAGATGCGGATCCTCTTCAACATTTCAGCGTTCATGATTTTCAGCGAACAGCCGGTATCGTGAATGGTCTCCCGAGTCAGCCAGTTGCGCACGCCATTGCCGATCCGGCTGGCAATTTTTTTTGACCAGCTGTCCTGACGGTAGAAACGCCAGCCGTTGACCAGGTCATAATCGCCATAATGCTTGATCATCTGGCGCAGATCAGCCGGGTCGTTCTGCAGGTCGGCATCCATGGTGATGATAATATCGCCGGTAGCGGCTTGAAAGCCGGCATAAAGGGCGGCTGATTGACCGCAATTGCGGACGAAGGAGAGATAGCGGACCGGTTCAATCCGTTCGGCCAAGTCACGAATGAGTGGCAAACTGCCATCCGTGCTGCAGTCATCCACCAGCAAAATTTCGTAATTGTCGGAGAGGTCCGGGGCGACCGCCTGTATTTCCTCTATAAGCCGCGGAATATTTTCTTCCTCGTTGTAGATCGGGACAACGAAGCTGATTTTTTTCATGATTTGACTGCTCCTGTCTGCAGCAAAATAAGACATCTGACGAACCGCGCCTTATACCATGTATTTGTTCCCAAAGTCAGCAAAAAAATCCCCATTCTTGACAAGTTACGCTCTTGGCACTACAGTGCGCTGACCTGTTCCCGCATCGGAGTCGCTGTGAATGAATCACTGGTAAAATCATTGTTGAAAGAACTTCTGCTGCCGTTGGCGGTGTTATTGCTGTTGACCCTGCTGTTTCGCAATACCGACCTGGATATGCAGATCACACGATATTTCTATCATTCCGGGGAGGGCTGGATCTACGCCGAGCAGTGGTTTTGGATGCTCCTCTATAAGCGTGGGATGATCCCGGGGTTTTTG
>JAUVEB010000127.1 GCA_030595055.1 Desulfuromonadaceae bacterium | reverse complement strand
GGCATTGATACCGGCAACCAGTTGCCGTTGCAGATCCTTTCCTTTGCCCTTGCGAGCCACCTCCATCCGCTGGATGACATCGGCACCGAAAACTTGCTGGGGATTGTCACAACTTGCTGCGGCAACGGTCTCGCCGGCTGCAGACCAGAGACACCCCGCTAAGCTGGTGGTCCCCAAATCGAGACCGAGATGCAAGCCACTCATACAGAGCCCTGCAGGTAGCGACGCGGGACCCTTTTATCGATCCGGCAAAAAACTTCGTACGAAATTGTCTCCAGCTGTGCCGCCAGATCGTCACCGAGAAGCGTCTGCCCGTCGGCACTGCCGAGCAGGGTCAGGCAATCCCCCACCCCGGCCTGCGGCAGGTCGGTCACATCAAACATGATCCAGTCCATACAGACCCGCCCGATTAACGGAATTTTTTTACCATGAAGAATCCCCTGGCCGCAGTTGGAAAACAGCCGATTGTAACCGTCGGCATAACCAATCGGTAACACCGCCACGGTGGTTTCCCGCGCGGCGATGAAATTGTGGCCGTAAGACACTCCGCTGCCGACGGGCAGCTTGCGCAACTGGGCGATACAACTGCGTAGATGCATGACCGGTTTGAGTTCCAGCCGGTCGGTAAAGTCGGGGCCGGGCAAACCGCCATAAAGCATGATTCCCGGTCGTACCAAGGTCGCTTCCCGACTGTCCCAACCGGTCAATCCGGCACTGTTACTGACGTGAATATCAGCGGGAACGATACCGGCTTCCCGCAACATCGCCCGGGTCGCGCGGAACCGCTCCAGCTGTTGTGTGGTCACCCCTTTTTCAAGTTCATCGGCACAGGCGAAGTGGGACATCAAGCCGACAATCTGCAGCCCTTTGAGCTGTTGCAAAGTCGGCAGAAATTCGCGCAACTGAGCGGGGAGAAAACCGACCCGTCCCATACCGCTATCTACTTTCAGGTGAACTTTAATCTGTGTCTGCTGCCGTCGCGCTTCGGCATCGAGCCGCAGTGCGGTCTCCGGATCAAGCAGTGCCGGCATCACCCGTTGCTGGAGAAACATGCCTTCCTGACCCGGGTGGCAACCGCCGAACACCAGGATCGGATCGTCGATGCCGGCGTCCCTTAATTCCAAGGCCTCTTCCAGGGTAGCCACACCGAAATCATTGACCCCGGCTGATTGCAAACGTCGGGTGACCGGAACCGCACCGTGGCCGTAGGCATCTGCCTTGACCACTGCCAGAACACGCTGATGGGGCAGGCAGAACCGCTCTGCCTGGCGCAGGTTGTGGTCGAGAGCTGCCAGGTCGATTTCCGCCCAGGTCGGCCGCAAAGGATAAGCTTTTTCCACCGGAGACTCCAGTCATTGAATACCAGCGGGGGTGAATTCCCCTGTTGAAATCCTGTTTCTATTAAATAATACTCCTCACCGCTCTATGTAAAGTAACAAACATACGGAAAGTTTAATTGACACCAAAGAGCCGGGACTGATAAGTGTCTTATTTAGTGCATCGAAGCAGACAAATATCCACATGGACACAAATTAGATTTTCAATTCCTGCAGACAGGAGATTGCCGATGCTGTCCGGGCTTTACCTGATTACCGACGACAACCAGGATGGGAAATTACTGCAGAAGGTTGAAGCTGCACTGGCCGGAGGCGCGCAAACCGTCCAGTACCGAGCCAAAAATGTGCATCCTGACGACCGCCTGGAAATGGCCGGAAAACTCCGTGCTCTCTGCACCCGCCATGCCGCAAAACTGATCATCAATGATCTGCCGGAACTCGCCCGTGAAGTCGCTGCCGACGGTGTTCACCTCGGTCAGAACGACATGCCGGCGGTACAAGCCCGGCAACTGCTCGGCCGGGATAAATTGATCGGCATCTCAACCCACAGTGTCGAAGAGGCCCTTAAGGCCGAAGCACAGGGTGCTGACTATATCGCCATCGGCAGCATCTTTACCACAGATACCAAAGCGGCTACCCAACAAGTCGGGCTCGACACTTTACGCAACGTGCGCAAAGCGGTACGGGTCCCGTTAGTGGCTATCGGCGGCATCACCCCTGACGGAGCCTTTGACGCCATTGACGCCGGGGCCGATGCAGTCGCCGTTATCTCCGGGGTTATGGCTGACGCCGATCCGGCACGCGCGGCCAAAGAATATTCGTTGCTTTTCAACCACAACAGGTCGAGCCCGAACGGCCGGGTCCTCACCATTGCCGGCTCTGATTCCGGTGGTGGCGCCGGCATCCAGGCGGACATCAAAACCATCACCCTGCTGGGAAGTTATGCCAGCAGTGTCCTCACTGCCCTGACAGCCCAAAACACCTTAGGGGTTGCCGATACGTACCAGGTCCATACCGATTTTGTCATCAAACAGCTGGATACCGTCCTTGATGACATCGGCACCGATACGGTCAAAACCGGCATGCTCAGTTGGGGTGGAATTGTCACCCGGGTGGCCAAAGCCATTGCCGATCGTTCCCTGCTGGCCGTCGTCGATCCGGTGATGGTTGCCAAGGGGGGGGAGTCCCTGCTTGACAAAGAGGCGCAAGACAGCCTGATTTCCCGCCTGCTTCCGGAATCATACCTGTTGACACCGAACCTTCCCGAAGTCGAGGCCTTGACCGGAATCGATCCCCGCAGCGTCGAAGAAATGATTGATGCCGGGCGGAACCTTCAGGAACTGGGAGCCCGCAACGTTCTCGTCAAGGGAGGGCATCTCAACGGCGAAGCGACCGACATCCTGCTGATCGGCAGTGAAGAATACCGACTGAGCTCTCCACGTTTCGATACCCTCAATACCCACGGGACCGGCTGTACTCTTTCGTCGGCAATCGCCACCTTCCTTGCCCAAGGCTACCCGCTGAAACGCGCGGTGGAACGTGCCAAGCGTTTTATCTCGCTGGCCATCGAGTATTCCGTACCGCTCGGACAGGGACACGGACCGGTTAATCACATCCAGGCGGCAAGACAGCTCTTGCATGAAGAGGTCTCGGTGGATTAACCTAGGAGCCTGTCCGAGAATACGAGCCGTAGCGAGAAATCGGCTGTTCGAGGGCAGATTTTCGTAGGTTTGAGAGCGAATAGCACCGCTATTTGTCGAAAACATACGGAAACATGAACCGATCAGACGGTTTCGCAGTAGGTTCTTGTATTGTCGGACAGCCTCCTGGTAGCTGAGCTGCACACGACTTTCACCTGCAGCGCCTTGGCCACTTGAATTGGCCGGCGCTGTTTTTCTCTGTTTAAATTAAAGGATTCGGCATGACCCAGTTAGAAATGGCCCGTCAAGGACAAATCAGTGATCTCATGCAGCAGGCAGCCGCCGCTGAAAATATTGATCCGGAAATACTGCGGCAAAAAATTGCTGCCGGGACCGCTGTTATCTGTCGCAACAACAAGCGCACCAATGCCCCTCCACTGGCCGTCGGTGAGGGTTTACGCACCAAGACCAATGCCAACATCGGCACCAGCCAGGATGACACCAGTATCGACAAAGAGCTGGAAAAAGCCAAAGTTGCCGCCGCTGCCGGGGCCGACGCACTGATGGATCTATCGACCGGTGGACCGATTGATGAAATCCGCGCGGCAATTATTGCCGAAACGAATCTCTGTATCGGCAGTGTTCCACTCTATCAGGCGGCCTGTGATGCTGTATTGAAGCAAGGAAAACCGATCGTCGACATGACCGTTGATGATATTTTTGCCGGGGTCAAAAAACATCTGGATGACGGTGTTGACTTTATTACCGTTCACTGCGGCGTCACTCGCGAAACGGTGGCCCGGATGGATCGTGAAGGTCGGCTGCTGGAAGTCGTCTCACGCGGTGGTTCTTTTACCGTCGGCTGGATGAATTACAATAACGCCGAAAATCCCCTCTACGAGTTCTATGATCGGCTGCTGGAGATGGTACGCCCCTACGATGCCGTCCTCTCACTGGGAGACGGCTTCCGTCCCGGTTGTCTGGCTGATGCGACTGACCGTGCCCAGATTCAGGAATTGATTATCCTCGGTGAATTGACCCAGCGTGCCCAGGATGCCGGTATTCAGGTAATGATTGAGGGTCCCGGCCACGTGCCTCTGAATCAGATTGAAGCCAACATCAAACTGCAGAAACGCCTCTGCCACGGCGCCCCCTTCTACGTACTCGGACCACTGGTGACCGATATCGCTCCCGGCTACGACCATATTACCTCGGCCATCGGGGGAACCGTCGCGGCAGCTGCCGGGGCCGATTTCCTCTGCTATGTCACCCCGAGTGAGCATATCCGTCTACCGACGGTTGAGGATGTCCATGAAGGTGTCATGGCTGTGCGGATTGCGGCCCATGCCGCCGACATTGTTAAGGGCATTCCCGGTGCTGTCGAAAAAGATAACGCCATGGCCCGCTACCGCAAAGACCTGGACTGGGAGGGACAATTCTCCGTTGCTCTCGATCCGGAAAAAGCCCGCCGTCTGCGTGAGGAATCGGGGGTTGACGAATCGCACGGCGCCTGCACCATGTGCGGAGCACTCTGTGCCTACAAAGTGATGAATGAACGGAGTGAAAAAAAAGCGGTATAAAAAGCTGTTGCCGATAAAATCCCCACGGCATTATTAATCAGCCACTTTTCTCTGTTTAGGAAAGATATCCATCAGCACCGGGCAATGCCCGGTGCTTTTTCAGGAAAACCCTGCCGATGTGTGCTAAAAAAGTAACCCACCCCAAGCGCAAACCGAAAATCAAACTGCGCGGGTTCAACAATCTGACCAAGAGTCTCACCTTCAATATATATGATGTCTGCTACGCTCAGCGCCCGGCAGCACGTAAGGAATACCTTGAGTACATCGACGAGGAATACAACGCCGAGCGGTTGACCCGTATTCTCACCGAGGTCACCGAGATCATCGGTGCCAATATCCTTAACATCTCCGGCCAGGATTACGATCCGATGGGAGCCTCGGTCATTGTGCTGATTGCCGAAGAGCCGCTGGAACCCAAGCCGGAACTGATTGCCGGACACCTCGACAAGAGTCATCTCTGTATCCATACCTACCCGGAGACCGATCGCAAATCAGGAATTTCGACGTTCCGGGTTGATATCGACATCGCCACCTGTGGTAAAATCAGCCCACTGAAAGCGCTCAATCACCTGATCGATTCTTTCGAATCGGATATCGTGCTGATGGACTACAAGGTGCGGGGTTTTACCCGCGACATCAAAGGTAAAAAACATTACATCGACCACAGAATCCACAGCATCCAGCAGTACATCCGCAAAAGTATCCGTGATCTGTACCAGTGCGTTGACATCAATATCTACCAGGAGAACCTGTTTCACACCAAGATGCTGCTGAAAGATTTTGACCTTAACCAGTACCTGTTTGCAACCACCTATGAGAATCTCACAGAGATTGAACGGGAAAAGGTCAAGAAGATACTGCAACAGGAAATGACCGAAATCTTCTACGCCAAAAACATCTACTGATAATTCTCAAGGAGGATCGATGCGGTTATTACAGCTTACGCTGTTAATTCTGCTGTTACTGATGACCGGCTGTCAGTCTAAAACCATGCTTCTCGGCGACCCTGAAACTCCCTATCCCCCGGTGCGAGAACCGCTGGTCGGCGACATCCTTCACCTGCCGACCGGCATCTATGTCACGGCCACGGCCATGTACGACCAGGCGAACCGTGCACAAGTGGTCTACGTCGGGGAAACCCACGACAATCCAGCCTCACACCGTTTGCAGGGAGACATTCTGCAAGCACTGGCCGCAAGTAATCCGGGAAAAGTCAGCCTGGCAATGGAAATGTTCACCCCGAAACAACAACCGGGGCTTGATCGCTGGGTGGCCGGAGATCTCACCGAAAAAGAATTCCTCAAGGAGGTTGATTGGTCGACCAATTGGCGGATGAACTTTGCTCTCTACCGCGATCTGCTGACATTCTGTCGTGACCGGCAGATCCCGATTCTGGCTTTGAACGCCGATAAGGATCTACAGAAGCAAGTCAGTCGCACACCATTTGCCGAATTGACCACTGAAGAGCAACAACTCCTACCGGAACTGGATCATAGCGACCCTTACCAAAGAGCCATGGTCGAGGCAGTTTTCAGCGACCACAAAATGGGACAGACAATGCTTGATGGTTTCCAACGGGTGCAGACTCTCTGGGACGAAACCATGGCACAGAACCTCGCTGATTATCTGAAAAAAGTCGCTCCGGGCCATCAGGTGATGGTGGTCGCCGGGGGCAATCATGTGCGCTACGGTTACGGCATCCCCCGGCGGCTGTTCCGCCGGCTACCGGTCAGCTACCTGTTGATCGGCTCGGTAGAAATTGATGTCCCGGAAGACAAACAGGATCGGCTGATGAATATCATCAAACCGGACTATCCGATGCCGCCCTATCATTTTGTGACTTTTACCGAATATGAAGATCTGCCGAACCCTGGTGTTAAACTGGGAATCATGCTGGATAAAGCGGAGGGTGGACTGATTATCAAAGGAGTTGTCCCGGGATCGGTTGCCGAAAAGGCGGGAATCCTCAAAGATGACCTGTTAACACGGATGGATAATATCGAGCTGAAAGAACCCTTTGACCTGATCTACGAGCT
>JAUVEB010000201.1 GCA_030595055.1 Desulfuromonadaceae bacterium | reverse complement strand
TCAAAATCGAAAGAGGCGCCGGAACGCTTGTTGTTAACGTTGATAACACCGACAATTTCGTCACGGACAATAATCGGCACCGACAGCAGCGACTGATCTTTGTAGCGTTTACCAAACGACTGGCTGGTAAAACGAATATCGTGATCCAGGTTTGAAATCAACACAGGTTCGCGGGTCGCCAAAACGTGACCGGAGATACCCTCTCCTGAAGCAACCCGCACTTTACTGATGATTTCGCCGGACAAGCCCCTCGCTGCAGCGATATGCAAGAGACCATCGTCCTCAACCAGCATCAGGGAGGCGACTTCAACATCTGCGGATTCAACAATCGAATCCAGGATCAGATCGAACAGTTCCTGCAGATCACTCCCGGAGCTGGCCGTTTCACCGATTTTCTTCAAAAGCACCAGATCGGCCATTCGCCGTTGGGCTTCCAGGCGGGCATGGCTTTGATGAACTGCTTGCCGATAAGCACGGAGACCTTGGCTGACAGCTTCGAGTACCTCTTCCGGGGAGAACGGCTTCACCAGATAATCGAAGGCCCGTTCCTTCAACACCTGGCGAGCAATATCAAAATCCTGCTGGCCGGAAATCATAATCACCTGAGTTTCCGGCGTGTGCTGCTTGATCATCCGCAGAACTTCAACACCGTGGATGTCCGGCAGAGAAACGTCACAGAAAACCAGTCCCACCTGTTCCCGATCGAGAATTTCCGTAACATTATTGCCGGTTTCAGAGCGCAGCACATGATAATTTCGACTCTCCAAAACATCTTGCAACAAATCCAGAATTAACGGAACATCATCAATCAGTAATATGGTTGCTTCCGGTTGAGGCTGTTGATCAGTCATCGGCTCTTCTCTACCTATGCACCATCTGCAGGGATTTTTGCGAATCCGGCAATTTTATTTACCACAACATTTCTTGTATTTCTTTCCACTACCGCAAGGACATGGATCATTGCGGCCAATTTTCTCTTCATCGCGAACCGCCGGTTTACGCCCCTGATCATCACCGCCCAAACGGTTCAAGGAAAGTTTCTGCCGGCGGCGCCGGGCCTCCATCTGTTCAACGTCTTCTTCACGAGCCAGCTGCACTCGGAACAATTTCTGCTGAACTTCCTGGCGAATGCGCCCCATCATTTCCATAAACAGGCTGTAAGCTTCGCGCTTGTACTCTTCTTTCGGGTTTTTCTGCCCATAACTGCGCAGTCCGATCCCCTCCTTCAGATGATCAATAGACAACAAATGATCTTTCCACTGAGAATCGATTGATTGCAGCAACAACACTCGCATCAGATGTTTCATTATCGGTGGGCCGAAGTCTTCCTCTTTACTTTCCAGACGACCAGTCGCTTGTTCTCTCAGCAGTTGTTCTATTTCCTGCTGTTTCACTTTCTCCTGATCAAGCAAACTCAAATCGGGCTGAAACGCAAACTGATTGCTGAAATCTTCAAGCAGTCGTTGCATATCCCAATCATCAGCCGACGTTTTTTCCGGGCAAAAGGTGGCAACCATATCCTCAACGGTCTCATCGATAATACTATAGGCTGTTTCTTTAAGCTGTTCCCCGGCAAGAACCTCGCGGCGCTGGGTATAAATCACCTCACGTTGCCGGTTCATAACGTCGTCATATTCGATCAGGTGTTTACGAATATCGAAGTTATGTGCCTCGACTTTTTTTTGCGCATTTTCAATGGCTTTACTGATAATGCCATGCTCGATCGGTTCCCCTTCCGGAATTTTTAATTTCTCCATCATGAAAGCGACCCGCTGCGACCCGAATATTCTCAGCAAATCATCTTCCAGGCTGAGATAAAAACGGCTTTTCCCGGGATCACCCTGACGTCCGGAACGGCCGCGCAACTGATTATCGATACGCCGCGACTCGTGCCGCTCAGTTCCCAGAATATAAAGGCCGCCTGCTTCAATGACAGTCTGCTTTTCTGCCTGGCAGTGTTCTTCTAAAGCGGGTAACAACTCGGCATATCGAGCTTCAGGGTTTTCGGCGCTGGACGCCTCGGTCCGGGCCATCATTTCCGGGTTTCCACCCAGCACAATATCTGTTCCGCGGCCCGCCATATTGGTAGCAATGGTGATTGCCCCGTAACGCCCCGCCTGGGCAATAATAAAAGCTTCCCGTTCATGCTGCTTGGCATTGAGAACATTGTGCGGGACACCCCGTTTTTTCAGCAGGTTTGAAAGGACTTCCGATTTATCAATGGTGATCGTCCCGACCAGAACAGGTTGCCCGGTTTCGTGACATTCAACAATATCCTCAATGGTCGCGAGAAATTTCTCCTGCTCGGTTTTATAGATCACATCGGACTTGTCATCACGCAGCATTGGTCGGTTCGTTGGAATGACCACCACTCCCAACTTATAAATCTCACCGAATTCAACCGCCTCAGTATCCGCCGTACCGGTCATACCTGCCAGTTTTTCATACATACGGAAGTAATTCTGAAAGGTGATGGTTGCCAGCGTTTGATTTTCACTGGCAATTTTCACACCCTCCTTGGCTTCCACGGCCTGATGGAGACCATCGCTCCAACGCCGTCCCGGCATCAATCGCCCGGTGAATTCATCAACAATCTGAACCTCGCCATCCTTGACGACGTAATCGACATCCAACTTAAATAAAGCATGAGCCTTGAGCGCCTGGTTGACGTGATGAAGAAGCTCAATATTCTGTGGCTCATAAAGGTTGTCGACATTCAACATCTTTTCAACCTTAGCGACCCCTTCTTCGGTCAGGGCTGCCGATTGTGCCTTTTCATCAACGGTATAATCGCCAGTATGTGTTTTGGTCGACTGCCCGATCTTGCCGTCACGCTCTTCAATGGTCTCCCCTTGCTTGAGCCGGGGGATGATCCGATCGACCGTAAAGTAAAGGTCACTGGAGGCTTCACTCGGACCGGAAATAATCAGTGGAGTCCGGGCCTCATCAATCAGAATTGAATCAACCTCATCGACGATTGCGTAATGCAGTGGCCGCTGCACATATTCGTCGAGATCAAACTTCATATTGTCGCGCAGATAATCGAAACCGAATTCGTTATTAGTCCCGTAAGTAACATCGGCGGCATAAGCAGCCTTACGCTGGGTGTCGTCCAGACCGTGGACAATACAAGCAACTGTCAAGCCGAGAAAACGATAGATGATACCCATCCATTCAGCATCACGTTTTGCCAGGTAATCGTTAACGGTAACAACATGAACCCCCTTGCCCGACAAGGCATTCAGATAAATCGACAAGGTGGCCATCAGGGTCTTTCCTTCACCGGTCTTCATCTCGGCGATTTTCCCCATGTTTAGAACCATCCCACCAATCAGCTGGACATCGAAATGCCGCATACCCAGTACGCGCTTCGCCGCTTCTCGTACCGTGGCAAAGGTTTCCGGGAGCAACTGTTCCAGCGTCTCTCCAGATTCAAGGCGCTGCCGAAATTCGCTCGTCTTCCCCGGCAGTTGCTCATCTGTCAGTTTTTCAAACTCCGGCTCAAGGGCATTTATCTGCTCGACAAGAGGCTGAAGCCGTTTCAGGTCACGTTCATTTTTACTGCCGATAAATTTTTTGAGCAAACCACGAATCATTATTTATGGAACTCCGAAATCTTGCAGAAAACTGCTGAGTTATTGAGATTGAACAAGGCATATTGCGGTCGGCAATAGCGGGCATACTAGCACAGGGGAAGAACCGCAAACAAGCAATAATAAGAAGATAAAACGCTGAGATTATCCGACTTTACAGCAAAAAA
>JAUVEB010000150.1 GCA_030595055.1 Desulfuromonadaceae bacterium | reverse complement strand
TGATTATCCACTTCGCTCCAGTAAATCCATGACGAAAGCAAAGGTTGGCCACGGACCTACACGGACAGGGGCGGGACAAATGCAGAACTTATCTCACGCAGAGGCGCGGAGGCCGCAGAGAAAGACTGGTCTTACTCCAAGCTTTATGGTTTTCCTTGCTCCGCGTTCTCTGTGTCTCAAGTGAGCAGAGCGAACGGGCGTGCGACAGGTTGTAGGCTTCTCTGGTTTCAGGTTTTACGTCCCGTCCCTGTCCGTTTGGTCCGTGGCTAAACTGGTTTTTTCGGTTTCGGTTTCGTTTTAGTTCCTGTCAATCAGAGCCCAACTTGAGTAAAGTGCATAACCGGTATCCGCTATTATTTGCAGATAGCGACCATGTCGTCCGCTACTTGGAACCGGGCGGCAAAAGGTTCTTACTCCGATGGGGAAAAACTGTTCGATCGTTCTCTGCTCGATTGACATGATCCGCAATCGCTGCAGCAGATGATTGATCTCCTGCAGTGCATGGAACAGTGGGTGGGATGAAGAATTGATCACTGATAACGAAAAATGGCGTATTTACATGCGTGCGATGCGGGCTGCGGACGGCAGTCCGCGTGGTTACCATGAAAGGTTTGAACCGCCACGGGAGAGTCAGTTAGATGTGGAAAGACCGACGTCGTGCCTTACGAGCACTGTTAAATGATCCTGATCCGGGGGTAAAACAGGCGGCAGCAACAGCGCTGGATGCCGTAGAGGCGGTCGCTGATCTGGATCAGTTATTGGACAGATTGAAGCGGGGGGCGCGCGACGAGCGGATCGCTGCGGCCTATGCCCTGGAGCGGATCAACGTTGCCAAGGTCTACCCGGCGTTATTAGCCGCCCTGCAGAGCAGAGATCCCGACCTGCGGCTGGTGGCCGTTCAGGTGCTTGGGGCCAAAAAACACCCGAAAACTCTGGGTGCCTTGGCCAAAATGCTCGATGATCCGGAACCCGGAATTCAGGCCGAAGCGGCCAGGGTTTTGTCCGGGTTCGCTGACCGTCGTCTGCCAGGCTATTTGGCCCCCTTGGTCAACAGGGATGAGCAGGTGGCACTGGCGGCAATTAAAACCTTGGGGGTGCTGGCCTTTCCGGAAGGGGAGGAACCCTTGTTGAAAGCGCTCGTCGATGAACGCACGCAGGTGCGCAAGCTGGCAGCTGAAATGCTCGGTCGCCTGTCCTTTTGAGCCGGTTGTGGGGAAGTCTTGTTGGTTGATTGCCAGGGATCCCCCCTGTGTCAGGCGGGTTTGTCATGAAGGGTCGAAAAATAAATCCGTCGCCCATTCTCCTCAAAAAACCATTATCGATGCCTTGGCACTCAACACTTATTATTTAAAGACGCGACCCCAGTACTGCGCTTCCCACCCCCGATTACCAGATCAAGGGGCACCCCGCTATCCGCGAAATCCGATGGTAGACCTGCTTGGTAAAAATTAATTAATTCCTCCGCGCGGTTGAACTTCAATCCATTCCTGTTAGATATTGATTTTCAACCGGAGGCGGCAACTGATGGCCCGGTTGAAGGATTCTTACTTCATGGAGGGAAGCTATGCTGACGCAGGACGATGTCATCTATTTTGTCATTACCGACCGATTCTGTAATGGCGATCCACACAATGAACAACTGGCCGATCCGCACAACCCGCATGCCTTCCACGGCGGCGACTTTGCCGGCTTGCGGGCGAAAATTCCCTATTTCAAAAAACTCGGGGTGACCGCCATCTGGCTCACCCCGGTCTATCTGAATATCGGCGATTTTTTCGACAGTGCCGGCTATCACGGTTACTGGGCCATCGATTTTGAACGGATCGACCCGCACCTTTACACCGCTTTGCCCGGCTGGGCCGCAGGCAGCAAGGCTTACTTGAAGGATCTGGTTGATGATTTCCATGCCGCCGGGCTGAAGGTGATCCTCGATATGGTCATCAATCATACCGGCTACCACTCCCCCGAATATAAACAATATTCGGCTAAGAAGCTGCACTACCCCGAACATTTCAATCGTCACGAGAACCCGAATGAAGTCACCGAGTGGCTCTCCGGATTGCCCGATCTGGATCATCGTCAACCGGAGGTGGCCGATTATTTCGTTCAGAACATCCTCGACTGGATTGAGCAGACCGGCATCGACGCTATCCGCATGGATACCGTCAAGCATGTCGATGACACCTTCTGGTATCTGTTCAAGTCGCAGATCAAAACCAGCCGGCCGCAGGTCACGCTGCTGGGTGAAGTGTTGAATTACGATCCGGAGTATGTCGGACGTTACCAGCAGCAACACGATTTCGACACCCTTTTCGATTTCCCCCTCTGCGGTCATTTAAAGGGCTGTCTGGTCTGGGATCGTCCCATGACCGAACTGGCCAGGCCGCGTCTGCATGATGCCGAACCGCAGGGGATACTCGACCGCAACCGTCCCTACAGCAACGCCAACCGCTTGGTGACCCTGCTCGACAACCACGATCTCGACCGGCGGATCACCAGTGAAATTCTCGATCGGGTCGGCCATTGGGACCGCAATCTGGCGGCGAAAATCCTCAAGCTCTGCTTGAGCTTTCTGTTCACCACCCGCGGCATCCCGCAGCTCTACTACGGCACCGAGATCGGCCTGGAGGGCTGGGCAGATCCCGACAATCGCCGCGACATGCCCTGGGAGATGATCGGCGCCGACCACCGGCCAAAGGCCGACCAGCCTTTCGCCGGGCAGATTTATGACCACCTGCAGCGGTTGATTGAGCTGCGCAAAGCTAACCCCGCGCTACGTTACGGCACCCTCTACACCCTTTACGTTGATCATTTCCTCTATGCCTGTCTGCGCGAGTATCGCGGCAATCTGGTGCTGGTGGTGATCAACAACGGCCGAGAGGAGATGTCGTCCCCGGTTGCACTGCAGATTGCCGCCAACACCAAGTTGCCGCCGCGGGTGAAACATCTGCTGCAGGACGGGACTTTGTTGAAAAGTCAGTTTGCCGGTACTGAGGATCTGTTGATGGCAGACGGGCAGGCCAGGGCACAGCTGCCGGGGAAAACGGCGGGAATCTACTGTCTGACTGCGGGGTAGCGGCTCAGGTGATTATTTGATGGAGATATCCTTGTCCCCATGATCATTGTCGCGGCGGAAGATGTCGGGCAGGTTGATGCCGAAATATTTCAGGCACATCAGCAGGGTGGCCAGCGCCGCAGCTTCGTCCAGGTTGCCGATGAACGGCAGGTTGTCAGGGATCAGTTCAAAGATGCCTGCACCGGGATTGAGCAGGTAGATCAGGCAGAACAGGCCGAGCAGGATGATGCCGAGTTTTTTCATGGGAACCTCATTTGATAACAGGGGTGTTCAGGTTGTTTCAATCTTACCAGGTACTCCCTCAGAGTGACGGCGTTGTTCAGGAGCAGTTTTTTCGAACTGAAGACAAGGGTTGCCTGCCCCTTTCCGCTGTTCAGGCAACAGGGGGAAGGCGTGACCCATCAGCAGCGGAATGAGCTGCGGGCTATAAAATTCCCTCCACCGCTTCAAGCAGATCTGTGCAGACACAGGCCCCCGGCGCGATGATGTTCTGCTCGTCGCCGGGGCGGTATTTGCCGGTCTGCACCAGGGCCGCTTTCATTCCCGCCTTCAGCGCCCCGTTTATATCGGAAAAGACATCGTCGCCGACCATCAGCGTTTCCTCCGGACGACAACCGAGATGACTCGCTGCGCTGTGGAAAAAGGCCACAGATGGCTTGCCGAGGATAATCGCCTCACAGCCGGTGGCGTATTCCAGGGCGGTGACGAACGGCCCGGCATCGAGACTCATTCCGTCGGCCTCCCTGAAGTAGCGGTTGTCGCCGACCGCCAGCAGGCGGGCACCGTCGAACAGCAGGCGGAAGGCGCGATTGAGGTTGACATAGGTGAAGGCATCGGCCGCATCCCCCAGCACCACGGCATCCGGCGTTCCGCCGCCAAGGTCGGAAAATTCCTCTTCAATAGCGGGGTGGACCAGCAGCCAGGGGGAGAGTTTGTGCTCCCGCAGGTAGTCATGGATCGCCTGCGGGGCCGTGAAGATTTCCTCTTCGACGATGGCAAAGCCCATAGCGCGCAGCTTCTGGAATATTGTCTTACGGGGGCTGCGCGAGCTGTTGGTGAGGTAACGCAGCGGGATGTTCTGCGCCTGCAGCCGCTCAACCGCCTCAAGTGCTCCGGGCAGAACCTCGTTGCCGACATAGACTGTTCCGCTCAGATCGAGCAGCACGCCTTTGATCATGGCTGATCCTTTCTGTTGGGTACTGCTGCAAGTAATTATAGCGGATGGAAAATATGGGGCGAGGAGGTTCGGTGAAATGTAATGATTCAAGATGTCTATTCGCAAAGATGAATCTGTTGGAAATTTAAATATGATATCCTCGGAACTCGCCGTTGACAAAATGGAGTGTCAGCTGAATCAATCTCTTCGACCGTGAAAACCAGGTAGGTCAAAGAAGGAAACAGGGGAGTGTCCCTAGTTTCCTCTGGCGTTAAAAACTACAGTACGGTCAGCAGTGCCATTGATCGTGCAAAAAAAGTGCTGGCGTCTGAGGCGAAAGTACAAAAGAGTTTAAGGCAATTGGTTTAAAGTTGCAGTAAGGTCAACGGCAGACTTGACCCCTTTGTTTGTGTTTGTGCGTGACCCCTTTGTTTGTGCGCAGCGATTAGGGTGAAAATCGAGGCGAGGCAAACGGCTGTTCAATAACCGTGAGTTTTAGGAAGAAGGGCTTTTATGCTTCCTATACTCAAAGCCTGAGTTATTCAGCTCGACCGGTATTCCATCGGTCGTGACGATAATTAGGCCAGGGGGAATCAGCCAGTCCCGGTCGAACCGAGAAGCTGCGCAGCGTATAAAGATAGCCATCTGTCGATCCGATATGCACTTTGCCATCACCATTGATACTGGGGCAATGGTATCCAAAGTCGCCGCCGCTACCATAACGCCAGCGTTGGCTACCATCGGGATCAATGGCATAGAGGTAACCTTCACCTGAACCCACGTAGATGGTGCCATTTGATCCAATCGTAGGAGTACATGCAGGCTGTGGGAAAAATGCTGTATGCCATTTTTCACTGCCATCCGGGTTAATGGCGTAAAGTCGACCGCCCGAACCGGAGTAGATAGTTCCATCCTTGTCAATCGCAACCGAAGTCCAGTTCAAATGGCTGGCGACACCATGGCGCCATTTCACCGAGCGATCTGGGTTGATGGCATATAGGTAACCATCCCACGAGCCCACATATATTGTTCCGTCGGCGCCAATGGCAGGGGTAAAATGATGTGGTGAATTTGCCAGCGGGTGCGGTTTGTCGGCAATGATAACCGGTTCGCCCCACTTCGCACTGCCATCCGGATTAACGGCATGAAGTTCACCTGAAAATAATGAAACAAAGAAGATTGTGCCGTCGTCAGCAACGGCTGGAGAGGATAACGGCCCTGCTAGTTGCGGGCTGCCGTAACGCCATTTGCGCGAACCGTCAGGATGAATTGCGTTGAGATACTCTCCGGTTATATAAATACTCCCGTCCGTACCAAGCGCCGGTGCAGCGCGCACTTTGGCAAGCGTAGAGTAATGCCATTTCTCGCTGCCATCGGGATTGATTGCATAGAGCTTGTGATCATCGGAACCGATATAAATTGTACCATCGTCACCAATCGCGGCGGATGAGTACACGGGC
>JAUVEB010000076.1 GCA_030595055.1 Desulfuromonadaceae bacterium | reverse complement strand
GTGATTTAAGGCTCACACCCCAGATATTTGGAGCATGATTTGGGCACCTTTCCTTGACGTGATTTGAGGCAGTTAGAGAGGATTTACTGGCTTTCGATTTCGTTCAGCTTGATACGAGCCTGTTCATTATCCGGGTTCTCTTTGATTTCTAAAATCAGTTCATCAATGGCCTTATCTTTCATTCCCTTGCGGTAATATTCCATGGCCTGATGATAATGAGCGGAGGTCGTCTCTTTCTCCTTGTTTCTAGCTGTAATGTATTTTTCATGGGCTTCAGTATTGGCAGGATCGATTTTAATGGCCAACTGATAAAAGAAAATGGCATCGTCAATTGCCCCCTTGTTGAAGTAAGTATCGCCGACTTTCATGGCGTCCGTTGAATCTTCAATGTTCCATCCTTTCATCCGGTCCCGTTCACGTTGCTGAAGTTCGTAATCAAAATCCTTCATTTTATTTACTTCATCGGCAACGCCGGTTCGATCATGCTTGAAAATGATATTGGTGTCCTCGCCGGCAACCGGGCCGGCAATCAGGCCAATCATCAACATACTGATAATCAGCGGGATTGTATTTACTAGATTGGAAGAGATCGATTCACCGCTGAACAAAAACAATTTGAACTTCGAGACAAGACTTTCCACATCTAACTCCATGCGTTGGCATATTCGGCCTAACTCACACGCCTTACCTGATCCAGAGCCGCTGAAAGGTAAACTATAACATAGTGAAGTATATGCTGTTGTCTGTCCCAGGTTTTTTCGAGAGGCCCCTATAGGTCGCAAATATCGTTATATATGAAACCGCCATTCCTGACAGGGTGGCGGTTTTCATAATTATAGGTGGCTGGTTTGAAGTAATTATGCCTGGCGGGTTTCACATCATTATGGGTGGCCGCATTGAGTCATAATATGCACAATTCAGTGTAACCCTCATTTTCCCAGCCTTTCTACCCCCATTCAGGGGTTCTATTGCAGACTCACCGAAAAGAAGAATACTCCTTCCCACCTTCCGGAATACCGCGCAAACCCCTTGATTTTGCTCTTGACACCCGCCGTCGCCCGAGAGTAATGTCCAAAAATGTCCATCTTAAGAGAAATTTATTACCACTAGGGGTCAAATGAACCTTTCAGTCAAAGATACGGCACAATTGCTGTCGGTCTCAGAAAAAACCATCTACCGTTGGATCAAGCAGGACATCATACCGTCCTATAAGGTTCACGGAAGTTATCGATTCAACCGGGCAGAGCTGATCGAGTGGGCCACCTCACGACGCAGAGGGGTGTCTGCCGACGCCTTCAGTGAACCGGAATCCGAGATCCAACCACTGCCAACCTTGCATGAGGCGCTGGAGACGGGTGGGGTCTTCTACCACATTGAGGGGAAAACCCGAGAGGAGGTGCTGACGGATACCGTCGCCCATCTGCGCCTGCCCGAAGAGGTCGATCGCGATTATCTGGAGAAGGTTCTGCTCACCCGCGAACAACTTGCCTCAACCGCTATCGGTGAGGGGATCGCCATCCCCCATCCGCGCAGCCCCGGTCTGCTCAATGTCGCTCGGTCGAAAGTGACGCTCTGTTTTCTGGAAGAGCCGGTCGATTTTCACGCACTGGATGGCCGACCGGTAGAGATTCTACTGGTCATCATCGCCCCGACCCTTCGTGTTCATCTACACCTGCTGTCGCGCCTCGGCTTTGTGCTGCGAGATCCGGGATTCCGCCAGGTACTGAATGACGGGGAGAGCCGGGGAAAGATATTTTCCGCCTTGGCGAAAGCTGAAGCAAAGATCAAGGGTTGAAACGAATCACTGAGGGAGATTTCCTCCTGCAAGAGCATTAAAGTAGATAAATTTGTTTTTTGGGCCGGTAAAGGCTTTTGTGTAAACGATCCATCGGTCAGGCTTTATATTTTTATCACCGGCGCGATGCTGAGGGTCTGGGACGGCGGACATACAGGAGGATGAGATGATCTGGCTTGTGGGAGGGATCCTGTTGACGACACTCTCCGGTGTCCCGGGGCTCTTTTTCCAACGGGACAGCCACGGCGGTGAGCGTATTGCTTGTCTGCTGACCCTGACAGGAACCGCCTGCGGCCTCTTTGCTGTCGCGACAACCTTGATCAGCGGTAAAGACGCGGACCTTGAGCTCCCCTGGGCGATGCCCGGCGGCACTCTCGCCCTGCACCTCGACCCGATCGCTGCAACTTTTCTGCTGCCGCTCTTTCTGATCGTAGCGACCGGAGTTGTCTACGGCTTACGCTATTGGCCACAGCATGAAAACCCCACCAACGGCCGCAAGTTGCGTCTGTTTTACGGTCTGATCAGCGGGGCGATGATCCTGCTTTTATCGGCGAGTAACGGGATTTTGTTCCTGATGGGTTGGGAAGTGATGGCGATTGCAGGCTTTTTCCTCATCACCACCGAGGAACATAAGGAAGAGGTTCGCCGGGCCGGGTATATCTACCTGATCGCCACCCATGCAGGCACCCTGGCCCTGTTCGCCCTTTTTGCCCTGCTCAGCCAGGCGTCGGGCGCCCTGATGTTTCCCGTCGCGCATACCCTGCCGACTGCGGGGAGTACGCTTATTTTTCTGCTCGGGTTGTTTGGTTTCGGCATGAAAGCCGGGCTGATGCCGCTGCACATCTGGCTGCCCGGAGCCCACGCCGCCGCTCCCAGCCACGCCTCGGCGCTGCTCTCGGGGGTGATGATCAAGACCGGTATCTATGGTCTGGTACGGCTCACCTCGCTGTTTGCCGAGATCCCGGCCTGGTGGGGCTGGACGCTGCTGCTGCTGGGAATGATCTCGGGAATTATGGGGGTGGCGCTGGCGCTGGCGCAGCACGATATCAAACGTCTGCTGGCCTACCACAGTGTCGAGAACATCGGTATCATCGCCATAGGGCTGGGTCTTGCCCTGCTTGGCCGGAGCTACCATCTGCCGGAGCTGGTTGCGCTCGGTCTGGCCGGCTGCCTGCTCCATGTGATCAACCACGGTCTGTTCAAATCGCTGCTCTTTTTAAGCGCCGGATCGGTGATCCATGCTGTCGGTTCGCGCGAGATCGATCATTTCGGCGGTCTTCTCAAGCGCCAACCCTGGACCGGCGCGCTATTTCTGGGCGGTGCCGTGGCGATCAGCGCCCTGCCTCCGTTCAACGGTTTTATCAGTGAATGGCTGATCTACCTGGGAGCGTTCCAGCCCCTGAAACACCCGGCTTCGGCGCTTGGCATGGCGGTGCTGGCGGCACCGGCGCTGGCCCTGATCGGCGGGCTGGCACTGGCCTGTTTTGTCAAGGTGTTCGGCGTAACCTTTCTCGGCGAACCACGTAGCAAAGCCGCCGCCCACGCCCATGAAGCCCCCAAGGCGATGATCGCTCCGATGGCGCTGCTCCTGGCCGCCTGCGCCTGGATCGGCCTGTTACCAACCACCCTGCTGCCGTTGCTGAACGGCGCGATTGCCGGCTGGTCCGGAACCACCGGCAGCGCACAGTTGGCAGGCACTTTCGCACCGCTGGGCTGGGTCAGTCTGGCCGGTTGGCTGCTGCTGACGCTGCTGATTGTGACCGGTTTCCGGCTACACCGACGCAGCAGAAAGGTTCCGCGCGATGTTGCCACCTGGGGCTGCGGCTACCGCTTCCCGACGTCGCGCATGCAATATACGGCCAGCTCCTTTGCTGATTCTCTGGTTCGACAGTTTAATTTCGGCCTCTGGAGCAAACGCCATGGTGGCAAGGTCCCAGGTCTGTTCCCGCCGGCGGCGCAGTTTTCCAGTCACACCCCCGATGCGGTCCTCGACCGGGTACTCTTCCCTGCTTTTCGCGGTACCGCCCGGCTCTGTCGCTACCTGCGCGCACGCATTCAGAATGGGGAGACGGCCTGCTACCTGCTCTACGTTGTGCTGACCGTTATTGCGCTAATGACCTTTCTTACCCTTTGAAAGGGGATTTTGTCATGATTGGCAGACTGGCCCTGAGTCTCATCAGCCATCTGATCCTTCTCCTCCTGTTTGCCCCGTTGCTACAGGGGGTCATCACCAAAACCAAGTCAATTTTCGGCGGACGGATCGGTCCTCCGCTGTTGCAGCCCTATTACGATCTGGCCCGGCTTTTTCGCAAGGAGTTTATCTTCAGCCGCACCACTACCTGGGTCTTCCTGGCCGGGCCGGTGGTCGGCCTGGTGGTACCATTGCTGGCCGCGCTACTGATCCCCTTCGGGGGGCTGCCGGCGCCGATCTCCTTCGAAGGGGACTTGATCCTTTTCATCTACCTGTTCGGCCTGTCCCGGTTCTTTACCGCAGTGGCGGCCCTCGATACCGGATCGAGCTTTGAAGGGATGGGGGCGGTGCGTGAAGTCACCTTCTCCTGTCTGGCTGAACCGACCGTACTCTTTGCCCTGCTGGTGCTGGCGCGTCTCTCCGACGGACTCTCCCTCAACGCACTGCTCGGTCCTCACCTGTTGGACGCCTGGCACAGCGAAGCGGGTGCCTCGCTGGGGCTGATCCTGGTCTGCCTGTTCGTGGTGCTGCTGGTGGAAAACTCCAGGATCCCCTTTGACGACCCCGACACTCACCTGGAACTGACCATGATCCACGAGGTCATGGTCCTCGATCACAGCGGCCCGGCCCTCGGCATGATTCTTTACGGGGCTGCACTCAAAATGATGGTGCTGGGCGCGCTGCTGGTGCGCCTGGCCCTCCCCTGGCAAACGGGCTGGTGGTTGAGCGATGCACTGTTGTTTCTGGGCGGTTTATCAGGCATGGCAGTGCTGATCGGCGTGGTCGAATCGACCATGGCACGACTGCTCCTGCCACGCGTTCCTCAAGTACTGATCGGCACCTCGCTGCTAGCGGTTTTTGCCCTGGTGCTGGTGCTGCGCTGATGAAACCAAAGAACCTTTGTTTTTCCTGCTGCCGGAGAGAACTAGACAATGGGCCTCACTAACTCACTGCTGCTCGCGGTACTTCTGATCAATTTTTTCACACTGGGCAGCGCTCGACTGGTGGCCTGTATTCGGATGGTGGCACTGCAGGGGGCGTTGTTAGCCTTACTCCCGCCGGCAACCCACGGACTGTCAGGGCACGCTCTATTCCTCGCTGCCGGGGCCCTGAGTTTCAAGGGAATCTTTATCCCCTGGCTGCTGCTGCGGGCGATCCGCGAAGTGCGCATCCGTCGCGAGGTCGAGCCGATCATCGGTTTTGTACCGACGATGATTCTCGGCGCCCTGACCACTGCCGGAGCCTTCTTGTTTGCCGATTTTCTGCCCCTGATTTCCGAACATCACGAGGGACTATACGTCCCGGCCGCCCTGGCGACCATGTTTGCAGGTTTTCTACTGTTGATCACTCGACGTAAGGCCATCACCCAGGTTCTGGGCTACCTGATGCTGGAAAACGGCATTTTCATTATCGGCGTGTTGCTCAGTTCTGCATTGCCGTTGATGGTCGAAGCCGGAGTCCTGCTTGACCTGCTGGTCGGTGTCTTCGTTATGGGAATCGTGATCAACCGGATCAACCGGGAGTTTTCCACCATCAATACTGAACGCCTTTCTGCACTGAAGGAATAAAGCGATGCTCTTACTCCTTATCCTTTTTCCTCTGGTGATTGCCGCAATCAGTTTGGCGGTTCCCTGGTACCAGGCCCGTTCCTGGTTATTACCGGCCGGAAGCGCCCTGCACCTGCTGCTTTCGGTGCTGCTCGCCATCGGCCACTTCCCCGCAACCGGAAGCTGGATCGGCCTCGACGCCCTCTCCCGTTTGGTGCTGGTCGTCACCAGCCTGCTCTTTTTCGGCTGCGCCCTCTATGCCGTCGGTTACCTGGATATCCGCCGCGATCGGGGCAACAGGATCATGGTTCCCTGTCTGCTGATTTTTCTGAGCGCCATGACCCTGGCGGTCTCAGCCCGGCATCTCGGGTTGATGTGGATGGCCGTTGAAGCAACCACCATCTCCAGTGCCCCGTTGATCTACTTCAATTGTAACCGCCTGTCGATCGAGGCGACCTGGAAATATCTGCTGATCTGTTCGGTGGGAATCGCTCTGGCGATGCTCGGCATTTTGTTCATCGCTTATGCGGCCCTCGGCGGCGGTTCCCCGGTCAGCCTGCAGTTGGATACCCTGCTGGCCAATGCCACCAGTCTGTCCCGTCCCTGGCTGCATGCCGGTTTTATTTTTCTGCTGGTCGGCTTCGGCACCAAGATGGGGCTGGCCCCGCTGCACACCTGGAAACCGGATGCCTACGGCGAAGCCCCGGGACTGGTTGGCGCCCTGCTGGCCGGTGGCCTCACCAGTGTCGCCTTTCTGGCCATCCTGCGCGGGGTGCAACTGATGACCGCCGCTGGAGATGGTGACATGGCCCGCCAGGTACTGCTCGGGATGGGCCTGTTCTCACTGATGCTGGCGGCGATTTTTATGGTCCGTCAACCCGATATCAAACGCATGCTGGCGTACTCTTCTGTCGAACACATGGGGCTGCTGGCCATCGGGGTCGGCATTGGCGGGCCGGCAACCTTCGGTGCCATGCTGCACCTGATCAACAACGCCCTGACCAAGGGGGGACTGTTTCTCGCGGCGGGCAATATCCAACGTGCCTACGACAGCAAATGCATCTCCGAGATCCGTGGCGCCATTGTCACCCTGCCGATCTCCGGAACCCTGTTTCTGGCCGGATTCCTCGCCATCTCCGGGTCGCCTCCCTTCGGCCCATTTGTAAGCAAATTTACGCTTCTGCGCGGTATTTTCGGCAGTGATCGACTGGTGGTCGGGATGCTGGTTCTGCTGTGCCTGGCCATCGTTTTCATCGGCATGGGCACGACCGTGCTCGCCGCGACCCAGGGAGAACCGGAGCAAAAATCTCCCCTGTTTCGTGACCGGCCGTTGCTGTACCTCTCGCCGCTCTGTTTTATACTGCTGGTGTTGCTGCTCGGAGTCTATATCCCCGAGCCCTTGCAAGCGGCTTTACACCAGGCGGCAGCCCTGTTGGAGGTCCAGCCATGAACCGTTCCAGACTGATCCGCTTCCGCCATGGAGCTTGTCTCCCGCTGACCGATCTGCCGCGCCTTGATTTTGCAACCTTTCGTGAGTCGCTGTTCGAAGAGGTTGCCACTCACGCGCGAGTGGCCAGCTTTTTCGGTCACCCGACCGATGAAGGGCTGGATCTATACGCGATCCTTGTCCATGACTGGCAAGGGGAACTGGCCCTGCTCCGCACCCAGGTGACAGGAAGTTTCACCTCCCTGACCCCGAACTGCCCGCAGCTGCACCTGTTTGAGCGAGAGCTGGCCGAGCAGTACGGGGTACGCCCGGAGGGACACCCCTGGCTGAAACCGGTCCGCTTTCACACCCCCTGGATCGATGCTGCCGATATCTGGGGGCGCGATCCCCGACAGCACCCGATTCCCGGAGACATGGATTTTTACCGGGTCGAGGGGGAGGAAGTTCACGAGGTCGCGGTCGGCCCGGTGCATGCCGGGGTTATCGAACCGGGACACTTTCGCTTCCAGTGTCACGGAGAAGAGGTCATGCACCTCGAAATCTCTCTCGGTTTTCAGCATCGCGGCATCGAGCAGATGCTCATCGGCGGACCCCATCCGGCCGGCATCTATCAACTTGAAGCCGCCGCCGGCGATACCACGATCGGCCATACGATCGCCTACAGCCAGGTACTGGAAAGCCTCGCCGACTGCGAAGCTCCGCTGCGAGCCTATGCCATCCGCGCTATTGCTCTGGAACTGGAGCGGCTTGCCAACCATGTCGGGGACATCGGCGCTCTGGCAGGCGACGTCGGGTTTCTGCCGACGGCTTCATTCTGCGGCCGCTTGCGCGGTGATTATCTCAACCTGACCGCCGATCTCTGTGGCAGCCGCTTCGGGCGAGGCCTGATCCGGCCAAACGGCGTCCTGTTCGATCTGAACACCACAGAGGTGGAAAAAATGCTGCAGCGCCTGGCCGTTCTCGAACCTGAGACCCGCGGCGCCATCGAGCTCTGTTTCGACAGTCCTTCAGTACTGGCCCGGTTTGAGGGGACCGGACCGATCAGCACCGACGATGCCGAAGCCCTGGGACTGGTCGGGGTGGCGGCCAGGGCCTGCGGATTGATCCGTGACGCCCGCCTGCACCATCCCTTCGGACCTTGGGAGGAGGGCTTTAACACGCCGGTCATTGAGACCAATGGCGACGTTTCCGCCCGTGGCAATGTCCGTCGCCGCGAGATCTACGCCTCACACCAGTTGCTGCGTGATGCTCTCAAGCGGCTGCCGCCGGGACCGGTGAGCGCTCCCCTCGCCCCGCTTGCCGCAGACAGTCTGGCCGTATCCCTCTGTGAAGGTTGGCGCGGTGAAGTGGTCCATGCAGCAATCACCGACAAGGCCGGCAAAATCGCACGCTACAAGATCGTCGACCCTTCATTCCACAACTGGAGCGGTCTGGCGCTGGTCCTGCGGGGCCGGCAGATTTCCGATTTTCCGCTCTGCAATAAGAGTTTTAATCTGTCGTATTGCGGCTTTGACCTTTAGGGAGTGCTCTCATGCTGTCGATAATTCGTGAACGCCTGCGCCAGGGACACCGCACCGGAAAATACCCCAAAGAAGAACCGCAATTGCCGGAACGCTTCCGCGGTCTGCCGCAACTCACCCGGGACCTCTCTCCACAGGCCTGCGCCGCCGCCGTGGCCGGCTGTCCTTTTGCCGCCCTCAGCAACAACGATGACACGCTGCAGATCAATCTCGGCCGTTGCCTGTTTTGTGCCGACTGCCCCGCCGCCGAACAGGGTGCCCTGACCTTCAGCAACGATTACCGGCTGGCGACCCGCAAGCATGAAGACCTGCTCCTGGGCGATGAGGTCTACCGCCTGACCGACCGGCTCAACAAGCGGATGCGCAAACTTTTCGGCCGCTCGCTGAAACTACGCCAGGTATCGGCCGGCGGCTGTAACGCTTGTGAAGCCGATCTCAACGTCCTCGGCACACTGGGTTTCGACCTCGGGAGGTTCGGGATCCAGTTCGTCGCCTCGCCACGTCATGCCGATGGAATTATGGTGACCGGTCCCGTGAGCGAAAACATGAAGAGTGCCCTGCTCGACACCTATGCCGCCGTTCCCGAACCGAAACTGGTCATCGCTTCCGGCGCCTGCGCCATCGGCGGCGGACCCTTCCGGGACAGCCCCGAGGTCAACAACGGCATCGGTGATCTGCTGCCGGTGGACCTGTTCATTCCCGGCTGCCCACCCCACCCCTATACGGCACTCGACGGGCTTCTTCGACTGCTCGGACGGCTTTGATCCGAGGAGGGAGGCTATCCTCCCTCCGCAGAAACCCCGTGCCGGGGAAGGCGCCCGGCGGGACGTAAAACCTGAAATCAGAAAAGTTCATAATCATCCTCACGCCCGTTCACTACGTTCACTCAAGACGCAAAAACCGCGGAGAAAACCTTATATGCATGGTTTTAGTAACTATTCAGCAAGATGTGCCGGTGATGCCCATGGAAAGGGTGTCTGTCGCCCGGATGGCGACAGTCAAGCCCCAGGGATGGGTTCATGCGGCCCTTGGAATGGGCGGCGCCAGCACATCAGTACCCGTTCTGAATAGTTACTGGTTTTAAACCTTAAAAACCTGATTTTGTCTTTGACTCTCTTTGCGAGCTTTGCGGCTCCGCGTGAAACCTTTTTTCGGTTTAGATCGTCAACCCATAAATTCATTTTTGCCCTTGTTCTTCTTCGTGGGCTTTGTGCGAGACAAGCTTTTGACTTTGTCCCGTAATTGTCCGTGTGTGTCCGTGGCTAAACCGGTTTTATGGGTTTCGTTTCAGTCCCTGTCAATCAGAGCCCAACTTGAGTAAAGTGCATAACCAGATTATTTAATTTGATCCCAAGGTGAAATCGCATTTTCAATAGAAGGAGAAAATGCCGCTATGCATAGTATCTTCTTTACACTTTTTCGCACCCGCCCCTCCGGCAAAGGATAATTAAGAATGCCTCTCCTGCTACTTCTGCTGATACTGTTATCGATATGCTCGCCTGTTTGTGCTGCACCGGATTTATTCTCTTTTGCTGAAAGTCTCGCCGCAGAAGAGGATCATTATCGGGCAATC
>JAUVEB010000010.1 GCA_030595055.1 Desulfuromonadaceae bacterium | reverse complement strand
ATCGCCGATAATGTCGACCTGCTCAAGTTGTGGTGGAATACCACAGGTGAGTGCCTTCGCTGCCGTTTCGTCAAGCTGTACAACCGGATAATCGAACAGGGCCTGATCCAGGGTCAAAAGTTGCGGAGTGGAATCATCGAGCAACTGCAGCTGCTCTAAGGATACACAATCATTGATTGAAAATGCTCCGCTTTTCAATCTTCTCAACGCTGTCAAGTGCGCCCCACAACCCAGGGCTTCGCCGATATCAGCAACCAATGAACGGATATAGGTACCCTTTGAGCAATCGACCTCAATAGTGATGTCCGGAAAGTCGGTTTGTAAAACCTCCAGACGGCTGATGGTCACTCGCCGGGGGTCCCGTTTAACCACTTCACCGCGTCGGGCAAATTTATAGAGTGGCTCACCATTTTTTTTCAATGCCGAATACATCGGCGGAATCTGTTCGATAGCCCCGCGAAATTGCTTACAAACAGTTTCCAACTGAGCGAGAGAACTTTCTGTGACAACCCTTTTTTGCAGAACCCGCCCCTCTGCATCGAGAGTGTCGGTAGTGATCCCCAACTTGAAAGTTGCCCGATAACTTTTATTATCTGTGAGTAAAAATTGGAGTATTTTTGTACCGTCGCCGACCGCAACGAGGAGCACACCGGTCGCCAGCGGATCAAGGGTCCCGGCATGGCCAGCTTTGCGCGTATGACAAATACGACGCACTTGACGCACGACATCATGCGATGTCATCCCGGCCGGTTTGTCTATCAGCAATAATCCGTGCACTAATTTTCAGTTCAGTAATTGATCAAGCAGGCGAGAGACGGTTGCTCTGGAATCTTCCAAGGCTCCGGTAATTTCGGCACCGGCGGCATTGTGATGGCCACCGCCGCCAAGTTTACGCGCCAAGGTGCCGACATCTATATTTCCGCGGGAACGGAAACTGATCTTAAAACTGTCCGGGCTGATCTGCCTGAGAAAAAAAGCAACTTCGACACCGCGAATGGCCCGTGGATAATTCACAAATCCATCGGTGTGTTCCTCGGCGGCTCCGGATTGTTTGAGGATTTCATTCGTCATAGTAACAGACGCGTAGCGTCCACAGGGTGAAATTTCCAGAGACGGCAGCACCAAACCGAGTAGTCTCATCCGCTCAGGAGCAAGACTTTCGTACAAGTAACAGGCAACATCCCAGGGATCGATCCCCAGCCCGACAAGTCGACCGGCAACGGCAAAGGCCTCCGGGTTGGCACTGGAGTAACGAAAGGAACCCGTATCGGAAAGTATCCCCAGGTAAAGACATTTTGCAACCTCAAGACTCATCTGGTATTGGCAAGCATTGAGAATGCGATCAATCAGAATCGCGGTTGCGCTGGCGGAAGTATCCAGATAACAGATATCACCAAAATCAGAATGGGGATGATGATCTATGTTGATGAGCGTCCGGCAATGCTTTTCGGCGGGGATTCCGGCACGGGACAGATCTCCGGCATCCAGCACAAAAGCAACATCAAACGTCTCATTTACTGCGAGAGTTTGTACAATCCGTTCATGCCCCGACAGGAATTGCATGATCTGCGGCACGCCATCCACATTGACGGCGACGACATCCTTGCCCATTTCACGTAGAGCAGTGGCGAGACCCAGGGTCGAACCTATGGCATCGCCATCGGGATTCTCATGGGATACAACCAGAAAGCGCTGGTTTAGTTCAATTTGTTCAACTATCTGCTGGATCATCTTTTAAATCATTCTGTACTTGGCGCAGCAAATCATCAATCTTCTGCCCATAATTAATGGAAGAATCATACACGAAGCGGATTTCCGGTATTGATCGCAGCTGCATGACTTGACCAAGCCGTCGACGGACGTAGGGTGTAACACTTTTCAACCCGCGTTCCGCCTCTTTACGCTCATTGACCTCATCGCTGACAGAAAAATAAATTCGCGCCATGCTGAGGTCGCGGGTAACTTTCACGCCGGTGATGGTCACGGAAGAAACGCGGGGATCTTTGATGCCATGCATCATCAGGTGACAAACTTCCTTGTGAATCTGTTCTGCCACCCGTTCAGGACGAAAACTACTCAATGGATCTCTTCTCCGTAATGCAGATATTCAATATCTGTATCCAATACCTCTGCAATACCAAGGGTGTAAATTTCATCTTCCAGTTTTCTAAACACCGAGGCAACCTGTGCCTCTGTGCATGCCGTCATACTGATGCCGAGCAGGGCACGCTGATGCAGATCCTGATAACCGACTTCTGCAACGGAAATCGGATAACGGGAGCGCAGACGATTGAGAATTCGACTGATCTGAGAACGTTTCTGTTTGAGGCTATGGACCGCAAACAGCCGTAGCTCCAATCTTAAGACCCCGACAACCATAGCCCCCAAACTCCAGAACGTTAGAGGGAAGTTTTCACTTCTTCTATCTCAAATGCTTCGATAATATCGCCGACCTTGATATCATTGTAATTCTCCAGTCCGATACCGCATTCGTAACCGTTGGTCACCTCTTTGACATCATCTTTGAAGCGTTTGAGAGAACTGAGTTTCCCTTCCCAAACGACAACATGGTCCCGCACCAGACGGGTCTGGGCGTTGCGGACAATTTTCCCGTCAAGGACATAACACCCGGCGATCGTTCCGACCCGCGAGACATGGAAAGTTTCGCGGACCTCCACACGACCGAGCTCCTTCTCCTTCAGCGTCGGTGCCAGCAGGCCCTCCATCGCATCACGGATATCGTTAACGGCATCGTAAATGACGCTGTAGAGTCGGATGTCAACCTTTTCGGTTTCAGCCAGAGCCTTTGCCTTGGTTTCCGGACGAACATTAAAACCAAGCACAATGGAATTGGAAGCCGTTGCCAGGGTCACATCGCTCTCGGAAATACCGCCGACCCCGGTATGGATGACGTTCAGACGACAGGAATCGGTAGAAAGTTTCTGCAAAGCATCACGCACGGCCTCAACAGAACCCTGGACATCGGCCTTGATAATAACCGGCAGTTCTTCAACAACACCTTCCTGCATTTTGGCGAACAGTTGCTCAAGCGAGAGCTTGCTGCTCTTGGCAAGATCAATTTCACGCTGTTTATGCTGGCGATGTTGAGAAACTTCCTTGGCAGCTTTTTCATTTTCAACGGCATGGAAACTTTCACCCGCATTAGGAACGCCGCCGAGACCGGTTACCTCAACCGGGAACGAAGGACCGGCCTCCTTAACCTGATTGCCGTTGGCAGCTGCCATCGAACGCACCCGGCCGAAGTGCTGACCGGCAACAATCGCGTCACCGACTTTCAAAGTACCGTCCTGTACCAGAACTGTAGCAACCGGTCCACGTCCTTTATCCAGGCGAGCCTCGACAATGGAACCTTTCGCCCGTTTATTCGGGTTGGCCCGCAGTTCGAGAACCTCAGCTTGCAGCAAAATCATCTCAAGCAGGGAATCAATGTTGGTTTTCTGTTTGGCCGAAACCTCAACAAAAATCGTCTCACCGCCCCACTCTTCCGGTACCAGTTCAAACTCAGTTAATTCCTGTTTAACCCGCTCAGGGTTAGCATCCGGCTTGTCGATCTTATTGACCGCAATGATAATCGGCACACCCGCTGCTTTTGAGTGGTTGATCGCTTCCTTGGTTTGCGGCATAACACCATCATCTGCGGCAACAACCAGAATGACAATGTCGGTTACGCCGGCGCCACGAGCCCGCATGGCGGTAAAAGCTTCATGGCCCGGGGTGTCGAGGAAGGTGATTATACGCCCATCCAGATTGACATCATAGGCACCGATATGCTGGGTAATGCCTCCGGCTTCACCTGCAGTCACATTGGCTTCACGAATCGCATCCAGCAAGCTGGTTTTACCATGGTCAACGTGACCCATGATTGTTACAACCGGCGGTCGAATTTCCAGGTCGGCGGCACGATCTTCCGCTTCCTTGATCTGTTCAACATCAAGAATGGTCTCCTCATCGAAAGCGACATTCTCCACCTCGTAATTAAACTCGGTGGCAAGCACGGCGGCGGATTCATAATCGAGGGGGTGGTTGATCGTGACCATCGTTCCTTGGCGCATCAACTCGGCAATCAGTCCGTTGGCCTTGACACCCATCCTTTTGGCAAGTTCTCCGACAGTGATCGAGTCACTGATACGGATAATCCGCTTGATCGCCTTGCTGATGGTAACTTCTGTCTGTTTCGACTGTTTCGACTGTCTGCCGCCACGTTTCTTTTTCCCACCCATACGACTGGGTTCAAAAACTTCAACACGGCGGCCGCGCCGTGATACGCGCCCGTCCTGCCCCCCTTTATCCTGATCGGTGCGCCGATCTTTTTTACGTTTTTTGTTGCGCCCCTCTTTTTCCGAAACAGGCTGTGCCATTGGTGCCGCGGGAGCGATATCAACACGCTTACGACCCTGTCCTGGACGGGCCGCTTGTCCTGGACGGGCGGGTCGTTCACCATTGCGACCGCGTTGACGATCTTGTGGTTTTGCAGCTGGGCGCTTGGTCGGTAACTCAACCCGACCAAGAATTTTAGCCTTATTTGCAGTTACTTTCTCCGCTGGTTTTTTCTGTGGTTTTTTCTCAGCAGCAGCCGGTTTCGACTCCTCCGCAACAGGCACTTCAGTAGCCGGCACCTCTGCAACAGGGATTGCAACTGTCGGAGGCTCTACTGCAACCGGCTCTTCCGAAGGCTCTACTGCAACCGGCTTTTCCGAAGGCTCTACTGCAACCGGCTTTTCCGAAGGCTCTACTGCAACCGGCTCTTCCGAAGGCTCTACTGCAACCGGCTCTTCCGAAGGCTCTACTTTGATTTGTTCTGCAGTAGCAACCTCTTCTACCAAAGTTTCCGGAACGGTCTCTGCGGCAGGCTCAGCTTCTTCAATCAAAGGTTCGACAGCAACCGGTTCCTCAACTGGTTTGTGCACAACGGTACGACGACGACGTATCAGTCCAGGCTTGATCCGCGCTTCCTCGATCTTCTCCTCAGCCGGATTGTTGAATGCCTTAAATTTTTGTAGATCTTCATCGCTCAGAGAACTCGCATGGGATGCCACTTCAACCCCAGCATCAGCAAGCTTGGCCAGCAGCTCCTTGTTTTCGAGCCCGAGATTTTTCGCCAGTTCGTATACCCTTAACTTGCCCATCAATTCTCCCTTACCATGTGCGTATATCTTTGCAATTCTAACAACAATGCATTCGCCAGGGTGCCGATCTGAACCGCGACCACACTCCGTTCTCCCTTACCAAGGATCTGACCCAGCATCCCTTTGCCGAACAATTGACAACAAGTAACCTTCTGTCGTTCAGCCGAAGCTCTAATTTTCTCCGCGATTGCGGATGAAATATCTTCTGTCATGATGACCAGAGCAACACCTTTCCCTTGGCGTAAAGCCGTTATGACCGCGTTGCTTCCCGAAATCAGCTGATCGGACTTACGCCCCATCCCCAGCAGGTTCATCATTTTTTGCCGCACCGACTGCTGCAGCTCTTCTGCCAGCGACTCGTAGACCACTTCATGACAGCGTCCACGGAAACTGCGTTGAAACTGTTTACTTTCGACAGCCTTACGCAAACAGTTCAGATCAATACAAGTATAGGCTCCACGACCCGGCAAACGGTGGCGATAGTCAACCAGCAATGTCCCATCGGGCGCAACAACATAGCGCACCAGCTCGCCCTGTGCCTTGCTCCGGCGGCATGCGACACAGGTTCTTTGTGGTCTGTTACCGATCGTTGCCACCACTATTCCTTGGCTTGCTCCTCGTCTGCGGCAGCCGATTCTTCCTCTACTGCAGCCGGTTCTTCCTCTACTGCAGCCGATTCTTCCTCTACTGCAGCCGATTCTTCCTCTGCGGCAGCCAGTTCTTCCTCTACTGCAGCCGATTCTTCCTCTACTGCAGCCGGTTCTTCCTCTACTGCAGCCGATTCTTCCTCTGCGGCAGCCTCATCCCCCTTCGAACCTTCCACGCTCTCAGTCTCATCAAGGGATTCTTCGCCGACCACTTCAGCAGTCTCGTCAGGCTCAGTTTCTTCAGGTGTTGCTTCTTCCTGTTCCTCTTCCTGAGCACGGGTTTCACTCTTGATATCAATTTTCCAGTTGATCAACTTCGCTGCCAGGCGGACATTCTGTCCTTTTTTGCCGATAGCAAGAGACAGTTGGTCATCCGGGACAATGACCTCCATCACCTCAGCCTCATCATCGATATAAACCCGGGAGACTTCTGCCGGGGCTAAAGCGGCACAAGCAAAACGGGCAGGATCAGGAGTCCAGGGGATAATGTCGATCCGTTCGCCACGCAGTTCGGTGACAACATTCTGCACTCGGGAACCACGCATGCCGACACATGCGCCAACCGGATCAACATCAATGTCGTGAGAAACAACGGCGATTTTTGCTCGGCTGCCCGGTTCGCGAACAGCATGCTTGATTTCAACAATACCTTCGTAAATTTCAGGAACTTCCGATTTGAAAAGTGAAATCAACAAGCCCGGATGAGTCCGGGAAAGTATAATCTGCGGCCCCTTGGCCGACATCTTGACTTCCGAAATATAAGCACGCACCCGGTCGGACTGACGGTAATTCTCACGGGGCACCTGTTCACGGTTCGGCAGCAAGGCCTCGGCACGGCCGAGATCGACAATCAGATCGCCCCGCTCATAACGGCGGACAATACCGTTAACAACTTCGCCGACACGATCCTTGAATTCATTATAAACACCTTCGCGTTCAGCCTCACGAACTTTCTGGATAATCACTTGTTTGGCAGCCTGTGCGGCAATCCGGCTGAAACTGCCCGCTTCCATCAACATGCCGAGAGAATCGCCAATTTCGACATCCGGGTCAACTTCCCTTGCTTCTTCAATATCGATTTCTTTATAGGAGTCAACCACCTCGTCGACAACGGCAACGAACTCAAAAATATCAACCTCGCCGATCTCTTCATTGAAATGAGCTTCGAGGTCTCGTGTATTGCGAAATTTCTTGTTTGCTGCAGACAGGACTGCTGACTCCAGTGCCTCGACCAGGACGTCCCGATCGATCCCTTTGTCCTTCACAACCTGATCGATGATGTGATTGAGATTGCCCACCATCTTGTCATACCCCTTTTGAAGTGTGTAGCAGTCGGCAGCCGATGCCCATGCCGACCAAAATAAAACGGCCTAAACCGGATGATTCACGGTTAAAACTCAAACTCCAGATTTGCACAATCGATCTGCTCCAGCGCGATGCTGATTTGTGTAGCACTTTTGCCCGGCAACGTTATCAGCACCTCACTCCCATCCAGACCGTCCAGCATCCCGACAAAAGTTTTACGAGCACGTCCCCGTTGATCGGGATCAATGGCACTCAAGGTCTTGATTTTGACATTTTGCCCGGCGAACCTCTCAAAATCACGTGACTTCTTGAGAGGACGATTTATCCCGGGAGAGGAAACCTCAAGGGTATAAGCGCTGCCGATCAGATCTTCGACATCCAGTATTGCGCTGATTTCACGACTTGCCTCAGCACAATTATCAAGGTTAATCCCTCCCTCTTTATCAAGGTAAAAACGTAACATCCAGCCACGATTTTCACGCTGATAGACAAGGTCAACCAGTTCCAAACCCAAATCATCCAGAATCGGCTGAATAAGTTCTACGATCTGTTCGTCCAGTTGCGACACGTCAACCTCTTGGTAATAAAAAAAGCGAGCCGGGGCTCACTTTCGGGGTGTTACAACAGAAAACTAGCTGTAGATAACATTCCATCTATGAAAAGGCAAGGGTAAAATCGTTTTTTCAACGGTGCTGCAAAAACACCGGTTTCTTTTTTTCCGACTTTTTCTTCCGCAGGAGTTGTTCAGGAAAGTTCGGATTTTCAAGATATGTCCGACTGGCCGAAAGAAAGGAATCGATTAACGCTGACTTTTCTGTTTCCAGCGCCGCAGTCACGACTCCCATCCGCTCCAAGGTGCGTTCATAAACCAGGGGCGGTTCTGATTCATCGGTTGCCTGCAAAAGTACCAGTTCAACGACAACCTTGATACAGATACGATGGAAATCACCGAAATAGCGATTCGACTGATCATAAAAATTGACCACCAGCCCACTTTCAAGAGTCACTGATTTCAATAAATCAGTCATGGCTTACAGGTTCCTTTAATGCCTGTACCTGCTCCAGTAAATCGATCTGACTGCACAGGCCGCGCATGATTCGCACTTCACGTTCATTGAGCCCCGCACGGCCGAAAATCCGGCGAAAGGCGCGTAAAATATGATCGGGATTCTGTGGATTGAGGAATCCGACCCGAGTCAAGGACTCCTGCATATGCTGAAACATCCGTTCCAGATTTTCATTGGAAGCCAGTTGTTTTCGACCATGCAAAGCGCCGTTCAGCTGACCTTTTGCTTTACCGATTTCATATAAACAGAGAGCAACGGCCTGTGCCAGATTCATCGATGGTAGTTTGTCACCGGTCGGAATGGTGACAAATCGCTGGCACAAGTCAAGTTCGGCAGTATGCAGGCCTTTGTCTTCTCTCCCGAAAACCAATGCGACGCGACCATCAGCGGTTACCGGAAGCAACCATTTCGCCGCTTCATCCGGATGCAACATATCTTCCCGGTAACGACCGAAACGCCTTGTCGTCCCGATACTCAAGATGCAGTCGGCAAGGGCGTCGGCGAGGCTGGTATAGATACGAGCTTCCTCCAAAATGGTAGTCGCTTTGACCGCCATCTGCCGGGCCTCATGAAGCAAATGATCCGTCTGCGGATTAACTAAGCGCAGGTCAACCATCCCAAAGTTGAGCATTGCCCGACAGACGGAGCCGATATTGCGTGGTCCTTGGGGTTCAACCAGCACGACCGAAATATTTTCCGTATTCAAAAAAAACTCCTCAGCGTCCCAGGTCTCCCAAGGCATACTGGAGCACACACGCAGCAGTCGCCGTAAAAATTTCGCCGACCCTCCCCTGCCAACGCCGCAAAACCGACACGGCAGCTGCATCCAAGGTTATTTTCTGTTCGAGCCGTGGAACTTCAGGTAATTGAAGACGGCTGGACAGCCCACCGCCATTAATACATTTGCGGGTTAAAACCATGTTGTCGATAGGTCCGAAAACGTTCGCGGGAGAGTTCTGCGAGTTGTTTATCGTAAAGTTCAGCAAAATCAATTACCAACTGAAATTGACGGATATAATCGGCAGAACAGGGTTCCCCCATAATCAACACCGGAGCCCCGTTCGGATTCTCTTCGCGAACAGTAATGACAATCGGTTCCTCCAGACAATCAACAGAACCATTGTTGAAAGCATGCGGTAAAAAGGCACCCTTATCCCATGACCACAGGAAACGATCCAGAGAAATCGCCCGATTGTCATCCTGAACCTTGATGATGACTCGTTTTCCAACAGCAAAATAATCATCAGCCAACTGGCAGAGCACTCTGGCTTTTTCCTGCCGTTCGAGTTTGACAAACTTAACGGTAGTCACCTTGTTCTCTGATCCTATCTTTCCAGCAACAAGGGAAGCAATTGATGGCCGGGCAAGAGAGTTCCGCTACGTTTCGCTTCCGCTTCACTGTAACCGGCAACATCCGAAACCGAATCGGTACGTGAATCGTAAAGAATATAAGGGACCGGATCTGAGGTATGGGTACGCTTTTCAACCGAAGTCGGGTGGTCAGGCAGAATCAAAATGCGACAATCACCAATGGCTGGAAGGTTTTCGATGATCGTCCCGACAACGTCACGATCAAAGTTCTCGATCGCCTCGATTTTTTCTTTCAACAACCCGCCATGGGCCGCTTCATCCGGAGCTTCAACGTGAACATAGACAAAATCCTTATCTTTTAATGCCGCAACTGCGTATTCCCCCTTGCCCCGATAATTGGTATCGAGATAACCCGTCGCTCCAGGCACGTCGATCACCTCAAGTCCGGCATTGATACCGATGCCCTTGATCAGGTCTACCGCTGAAATAACCGCACCGGAAATGCCGTAAAGTTCTTGATAACTGTCCATTTTCGGTCTGCGCCCATGGCCCCAAAGCCAGATGGAATTGGCCGGGATCTCGCCCCTCTCGATCCGCTGCTGGTTGATAATGTGATTGTGCAACACCATCTGCGCCGCGTTGGTCAAGTCGAGCAACACCTCGGCACCATCCCCCTGCGGCAGATGATCTTCAATGCTGTGGGTCGAAATATCATGCGGCGGGGTAAATTTGAGCTGATCGCGACCATTCTTCCACACCAACAGGTGACGGTAAGAAACTCCGGGGTAAAAATTAAATTCATCCCCCCCCAGTTCTTCCTGCAGAGCGGCAATCAATTCAGCAGCTTCTTCGGTCGTAATATGTCCGGCAGAGAAATCTCCCATATAAAGTTTTCCGTAATGGGCCTCCAGCCAAACAAGGTTCAGCCGTAATGCAACATCCTCCGGGGCAAGTTCAATACCCATACTGGCCGCTTCCAGAGGTGAACGCCCGGTATAGCAATCCGCCGGGTTGTAACCGAATACCGAGAGATTCGCAACGTCACTTCCGGGCGGGAATCCTTCCGGGATGGTTGCCGCCAGACCGATAGAACCCGCCTTGGCCAGACGATCCATGTTGGGGGTTTTCGCAACATCCAAAGGGGTTTTCCCCCCCAGTTCAGCGACTGGATCATCAGACATTCCGTCACCGAGCAAAATCATGTACTTCATTGAGACCTCTGTTTTCCATCATCCTCGTGGATGATAACGCTGATGTAATTGTTTTAAACGTTCCTGAATAACATGTGTGTAGATCTGAGTCGTCGAAATATCTGCGTGGCCGAGCATGGTCTGCACAGCACGCAAATCCGCGCCGTTTTCAAGTAAATGGGTCGCGAAAGAATGTCGTAACATATGGGGATAAACCTCATGGTTGATCCCGGCCTGCAGCGCATAACGCCGAAGGTTTTTCCAGAACCCCTGACGCGACAGACCTTTTCCGCGCCGATTCAGAAAAACCTCTTCACTGATAACCGCCCGTACCAATTCAGGGCGACCATTCTGCAGGTAATCCTGCAGGATTTCAAGTGCCGGCTCGCCAAGGGGGATCAACCGCTGCTTTCCCCCTTTACCAAAGGCATTAACACAGCCGATATCAAGCTTCAGATCGCCAAGCCGCAAACCGACCAGTTCCGAAACCCGCATGCCGGTCGCGTAAAGAGTTTCCAACATCGCCCGGTCGCGTAAGACAAGGGTCCCCTCCCCTTCGGGAGCCTGGAGTAATTTCTCTACCTGTGCCTGGCTGAGCAACTTCGGTAGTTTCGGTATTGATCGTGGTGAAGACACCAGGGCCGTCGGATCACCGGAAGCATATTTTTCATTGCGTAAAAAGCGGTGAAACATCCTTAGCGCACTCAGAGTGCGAGCCCTGCTGCGTGGGGACAAACCATGTTTTTTTAAATGATTCAGATAGTCGAGGATCAGTGACTGTTTAATGTCATCAGGGGCGGTCACCCCCACGTCGGAAGTAACAAAATCAAGATACTCTGTCAAATCGCGACTATACGCAGTCAGGGTATTGGCTGACAGACCTCTTTCAACCTCAAGATAGTTAAGATAGTAGTCGAGATATTGGTCCATAATCAACTGATTTATCAACTATTCAATTGTTCAAGCATCGTTCTGCGAATCTCCTCAACCTTCTCCGGATCAGATATTTTCTGACCGAAAATATCGCTGACATAAAAAACGTCGGCCGCCTGATCAACTTTGGTGGAAATTTTCGCGACCGCAATATAAAGACCCAGTTCGTTCAATGTGCGGGTAATCTTGTAAAGCAAACCGACCTCATCATTGGCAAAAATATCCAGCACAGTATAACGGTCCGACACTTCATTATCAAACTCAACCTTATTCGGCCGTTGCGGTTTTTCACGGGCATCTTTCAGATAGGACGGTTCCTGGCATTTTTCAACAATATCCTCAACATAGATTCGACCCTCGATGGCGTTGGCCAGATCTGTCTCAACCCGCTTCCACTTATCCGGATTGTCAACAATCCCTCCAATCGGACTATTGACCTGCAGCACATCGAGAACAGTTCCCGTTTTTCGTGTATGGATCTGGGCCCCGAGAATATTAATGGAATGCCCCGCCATAACACCCGTAATCAGCGAGAAAAGACCGGGAAAGTCAATCGTTGCCAAGATTACTTCCGTATAGTCTGCATCCTTATTGTGTTCAACCCGCATTGCCAGAGGGTTGTCTCTACGCTCCATGGCCAAACGCAGATGTGGAATAATCTCTTCTGAACGATAACTCAACAGGTAACGCGTATTTAAACTTTGAATCGCCTTGTTGATACGGCTGTCCGGGTATTCACCTGACAAGGCACGACGAATATTGCGCTTACGATTACGTACTTTCTCAGAACGCATCTCCTGATAAAAATCTTTCTTTTCCAGAACATCAAAGGTTTTTTCGTAAAGTTCCTGCAATAATTGCCCCTTCCACTCAGACCAGACATCCGGGCCGACAGCCTTCAAATCAGCGAAAGTCAAAAGGTAAAGCATCCGCAGATTTTCACTCATCCCCATGAGTTCGGCGAACTGGGAAATTAATTTCATATCGTGAAGATCTCGGCGCTGGGAGATATACGTCATCTGTAAATGGTGTTGCACAAGAAACTGCAAACGACTGCTGTCTTCGCGATTCAACCCGAGTCGCCGGGCAATCGTCGGAATCATCGCGGCACCTTGATTGCTGTGATCTTTGCCGCTCCCCTTGCCGATATCGTGAAACAGGATTGACAACAGCAGCAGCTCTTTTTTCTCAACATTGTCGGCAACGTGAGTCAGCAGGGGCTGACTATCAGCATATTCTCCGGCCCAGAGTTTCTCCATCTCCTCGACAGCAAACAACGAGTGAATATCGACTGTGTAGATATGGTAAAAATCAAACTGCACCTTACAGAAAATATTTTTAAACTCCGGAATAAATGCATTGAGAAAATACAAATGGTGCATCTCACGCAGAGTTTCAGCTACTCGTTTCGGATGACGCAGGATTTTCATAAATGATTCGTTCAGACTGCGTGACCGGCGAACCTTATCGTTGATCAGCGGAAGTTTTTTACGAATCAGCATTTTTAAGCGGAGACTGAGTTCGACGTTGTGCTTTTGCGAAAGTTCAAAAGCCTTCATCAGCAAAGCGGGGGCACGATCAAAAATATGTTCATCACTGCAGCCCAACTCACCATGGCCGACATGAAAACCATCTTCCAGCTTTCGACGCTGGAGAAAACCGAGCACTTTTTTCTGCGGCTGGTCAATCTGCACGGCCCGAACAATCATGTTGGAAGACAGGTGCTCAACATGGGCCGCATGCTGATAATAATCCTGCATGAACTGTTCAACTGCAGATCCCTCACGGCCGTCCCGGTAGCCGAAATGTTCAGCAATCTGCTGTTGCAGCTCAAAGGTAATCTGGTCACTTTTCCGCTGACCGAGGAAATGCAGGTGATTGCGAATACGCCAGAGATAATCGAGAGCGGTGCGATAATCCGTGGCTTGCATCTCGCTGATGACCCCCTTGACAACCAGTTGCTGAAGGCTTGATGCCTTGAACTTGACACGCGCAATCCAGAGTGCCGCATGCAGGTCACGCAACCCGCCCTCGCCCTCCTTCAGGTTTGGTTCGAGCAGGTAAACGGAAGAACCGTATTTTTTCTGCCGTTCCTGGTTTTCATTAATCTTGTATTTGATGAAAGACTGGGAATCGTGATTTAAAACGTATTTACCAACGATATTGTCAAAACTGTCATAAAGATCTGCATTGCCGGTAAGAAAGCGTACATCGAGCAGAGCGGTCCTGACGGTGGCATCTTGTGACTGTTCTATACAATCTTTACTTGAGCGGACGCTGTAACCGACATCCAGGTTGAGATCCCACAAAAGGTAGAGCATACGATCGGAGATAACCTTGATCGCCTCCGGACCCGGCGCGGCAAAAAAGAACATCAGATCAAGGTCTGATTTCGGGTTCATTTCTCTGCGCCCGTAACCGCCCAGAGCAAATAGTGCACAATTTGCCACGGCATCCGGGTCGAGGTCGGCACTGACGACCTGAAAAAGAATATCGTTCAACTGATCGAAAATTATTGTCAATTCCTGGACGACAGCTGTGCCCGACGCCCCTTCGGTACTCATCTGTCTGATACGTTCCAGGTGACTGTTCAGGAACCGGCCGGAGGCATCCAGTATCAGTTGCCGACGCGCCTCATAAGACTCCCCGGCGAGAAGTTTTGCTGCGGAAAAATCACCCACAAAATTTTCTCCGGCAAGCGTCATCGTCTTGCCACCTTTTCAACAGTTGCTGTGTAGTTTTTGACCCCGTTGACAATCGCCGCCGCCACCCGTTTTCGATAAGTCTGACTGGAAAGCCGTTTCTCTTCTCGCCGATTACTGATAAAAGCTGTTTCAACAAGCACCGAAGGCATGGTCGCACCCAGCAGCACATGGAATGGTCCCTGGCGCACTCCAAGGTCTTTTATCCGACTGTAGTGGGGACGCAAGCCTGCAACCATCGCTTGCTGAACTTCTGCCGCCAAGCGGCTCGATTCATTTATTTTTGCGTTTGCCATCAGGTCGAAGAGGATGGCCTCAAGGTTACTGACATCTTCTAGAGAGGTGCCGTTTTCACGAGCAGCAACCTCGGCAGCCTGGTTGTTTTTCGACAAGTTGAGGAAATAGGTCTCCAGCCCATAGACCTTGCTGCTGAGACTGGCGTTAGCATGCAAAGAAATAAACAGATCAGCGCCCACCCTGTTGGCATAAGCCGTCCGTTCCCGCAGCTCGATAAAACGATCGTCGGTACGGGTCATCATGACTTTGACCCCCAACTGCTGCCGCAACGCTTTTGCCAGGTCCTTCGCCAAAGACAGGACGACATCTTTTTCCAGCACCTTGTTCGGCCCGACGGCTCCGGGGTCACGGCCACCGTGTCCGGCATCAACCACAATCAGCTTAATGCCCTCCCCCTTACTCTGTTGCGGAACATGCAATACCGGTTGCCGGTTGGAAACCTGATGGAGAATATCGGCGATAGAACCATCGGCACGCCCCGGCTGCGTAGAAATGACCGGCTGTCCGGCTCCGGCGAGTTGTTTCGGAGCGCCCATCAGATCAATAACCACCCGGTAAGGGTTCTCCAGAAAGGCCAGTTTGTACTCAGTTTCGTGATACAGATCGAGGACCACCCTGGTTCGCTGCTCGTCAAACTTGCTGGCACGAACACGTTGCACCAGTCCGTTCAGAATCGGCACTTCAGATTGGAGGTGCGGAGAAAGTTCGGTATACAGCAGGTCAAAATAGAGGCGCGGTTTTTCACCTCTCAGCAGGTGCGGTTTTGTCACCACCGGGGAACTCAGATCAAGAACCACCCGGGTGTAATCGGGGCCGCTCCAATAACGTATCTTTTCCAGCCTCGGCGAGTCTGCCGTTTCCGCATGGGCGGTTTTTTTTGCCGGGGTCTTGACAGCAACGGGTTTCGGCAACTGATTCAAACGCCCTTTAGCGGCCTTGACCATATCGCTTTGCGGCATCTGATCAACCAGCCGGCGATAGTAACCATAGGCGGCATCCCGGTCATTCAGACGTTGCTCGGCAATCTGCCCGGCCGCAAAGAGGGCATCATCGGCCAGCCTGCTGTCAGGATAATGATCGACCATTTCCAGGTATTGATTGATTGCTTCTTGAGCGTCCTCCCGTCCTCCCGATGCCCGAGAAAGGCCGTCCCAAACCTGGGCTTTTAAGAACAGGGCTTTTTCAACATCCGCACCGGCGGAGTGGCGTTGAGCGAAACGATCAAACCGCCGAATGATCTTTTCCCAGTTAACGCGCTGCCTTTGTAACTGGGAGGACTTGATCAGACGATGATAGTCGCTGCGGATTGCGGAATAACTATCACCGGCCGCAAGAAGTTGTCCGGGTGGCAACAGCAATAAAAAGATCAGCAGTAAAGAACTCAGGTTAAAGCGCATAACTCACAGCATCTCTTTCAGTTCGTTGAGCAGATTCATCGCTTCAATCGGCGTCATGCAGCTCAGATCAGCGACCTCTAAACGTGTTCGGATCGCCGCATCAGGATCGACAGAAAACAAGGACAACTGTGAAGATGCTTGCGTTGAAGGCTGATGATGACTCTTTCCGAGCCTCGGTTCTCCGGAGCGTCCAAACTCTCCGGCTTCAAGGTTATGTAAGATTTCCTTCGCCCGACGGATGACCGCATCCGGCAAACCGGCCAGCCGACCGACCTGAATGCCATAGGAACGGCTGGCACCGCCTGAGATGATTTTACGCAGGAAAATAATCTGGTCGTTCCACTCCTTAACAGCAATATTGAAGTTCTTAACCCGATCACGCGTTAAAGCCAGATCAGTCAATTCATGATAATGAGTCGCAAACAGAGTTTTGGCGGCAACCTCTTGATTATCGTGCAGGTACTCAGCAACAGCCCAGGCAATACTGACACCGTCAAACGTCGAGGTCCCGCGCCCGATCTCATCAAGAATAATTAAACTACGATTGGTTGCATGGCGCAGGATATTGGCCGTCTCATTCATTTCGACCATGAAGGTTGACTCGCCTTTTGCCAGATTGTCACTCGCACCGACCCGCGTAAAAATACGGTCGACAACACCGATCCGGGCGGCTTCCGCAGGCACAAAACTGCCGATTTGCGCCATCAGGGTGATCAAAGCCACCTGACGCATAAAAGTCGATTTGCCGGCCATATTCGGGCCGGTAATGATCAGCAACTGATTTTTCTCGGTATCGAGCTCAACATCGTTAGGAACAAAGGCTTCCTTGAGCGGCATCCCCTCGACAACCGGATGGCGTCCGGCCTCAATCCGAATCACTCCCGAGTCATCAATGTCCGGTCGAACATAGTTCCGGTCATGGGCCAGATCCGCTAATGCCAGGAGCGTATCAAGGGCGGCAAGAGTTTCGGCACTCTGCTGAATACGCCGACCTTCAGCGGCAGTCTGCAACCTGATTTGCTGGAACAGGTTGTATTCCAGTTCCACCAGCTGTTCTTCGGCCCCCAAAACTTTTACTTCATATTCCTTCAACTTCGGGGTTATGAAACGTTCTGCATTGCTCAGGGTTTGCTTGCGTTGATAATCCTCCGGGATACGATCAAGGTTTCGATTGGTAATTTCAATAAAATAGCCGAAAACCCGATTGTATTTGACCTTCAAAGTGGGAATGTCCGTACGCTCCCGTTCTTCCTGCTCCAAGCGAGCAATCCAGCCCTTCCCTTCGCGACTGATGGTCCGTAATTCGTCCAATTCTTCGTTATACCCATCGCGGATAATCCCTCCGTCTCGCAGCACAAAAGGAGGATCATCAACCAGCGAATTTTCAAGCGACTCAACCAGATCCGGCAAGAGGTCAAGTTGTTTCCGCAACTGCTGCAGATAAGAACTTTGAAAGCAACTGAGCAGATCATCGATTTGCGGCAACCTGCAAAGAGAAGCGCACAACGCAGAGAGATCCTTGGCATTAGCACTGGCCATAGCGATCTTACTGTTCAAACGCTCCAGATCGTAAACGCCATCGAGCGCTTCGACCAGCTCAATCCTCACCAGACTCTCGTCAACCAGTTCAGCAACCGCATCCTGCCGCTGGAGAATCTGCTGCAGATCGATCAGTGGATAGTGGATCCAGTGCCTTAAGGTTCGCCCCCCCATGGCGGTAACCGTCCGGTCGAGAATGCCAAGTAATGAGCCGCGTTTTTTCCCGTCCTGCAAGGTGGCTGTCAGTTCGAGGTTGCGTCGGGTGGTCTCATCGAGAACCATAAAATGACGGGTATGATAGGTCTGCAACGGACGGATATGGCGCAGTTCATCCTTTTGCGTCTGCTGCAGGTAATAAAGAACCGCTGACGCCGCCTGCTGGGCAAAAGGAAGATCCTGACAACCGAACGACTGCAACCCGGAGACCCCGAAAAAAGTACAGAGTTGCTCAACGGCATAATCGGTTTCAAAAATCCAGTCGGGCAACAGGCTGGACATGATGCCGTCTGTGATACCGGAAAGTCTTTTCTGCAACCCCTGACCATCGGTTGAATCGGCGTAGAGCAGCTCGCGCGGGCGCAATGAGCCGAGCTCACTTTCAACTTGTGAAAGCCCATTGACCTGGGTGGCACGAAATTCACCGGTGGTGATATCAACATGCGCTACGCCGAAGAGCTCCCCGTCACCGGCTATCGCCAGCAGGTAATTGTTTTCCTTCGGCTCCAAGGTCTCGGTGTCAGTCACCAGCCCCGGCGTCACGACCCGAACGACCTCTCGCTTGACAATCCCTTTTGCAGTTTTCGGATTTTCAACCTGTTCGCAAATCGCTACCTTGTGACCATTTGCCACCAATTTGGCGATATAACTCTGGCTGCTATGATAGGGAATACCGCAAAGCGGAATAGCGTCTTCGTCCCCTTTATTTCGTGAAGTTAAAGTGATGCCGAGGACCCTGGATGCCAGAATGGCATCCTCCATAAACATCTCATAGAAATCACCAAGGCGAAAAAACAGGACCGCATCCTGATAATCTGCTTTGATTTCCAGGTACTGGCGCATGAGAGGAGTGGCTGAAGACATCCTAAGACCTTAAATTTATTATATTTATCGTCCAACAAAACGACAACAAACGATCAGGCTACAAAGCTGTTCATTCTAGCAAAGGCCTACCCGGAAGTAAATAGATCGCCACATCTTCGAGCTTTGATCGGCTTGACCGATAAAACTGAGAATGTTAAAAATCAACATCTTGACAACCTCTTCAATGGAGTCACAATTCCCCCATGGATACCCCTGAAAACATCAGCACGGCAACTGAACTGTTGAATAAAAAGAACTATCAGGCTGACAGCCTGGATGATGAAATTCGCGCCGATCAATTGTGTAGCAACCTGTTACAAACGTTTCATCAGCACCTGCTCAAAGAACAGAATCTCGAAGCATTGGAAGCCGGATCACTCGCCGCCGGTGCAGATTATTTTTTGCGCGATTTTATGATCAGCAATCAGCGGAAAAATATTTTTGATTGTTCCGCGACATTGGTCCGGAGGTTTGCCGGCCATTGGTATATTATCAGTAATCTCGAGCCGAATATGGCAGAGTTAATGCCGATACTGAAAGGAACAGAGCGCTTTTATCACTACTGCCTCAACAATAAAATGATGGCCGCCGAAACGGCAGAAGAAATTCGCCGGGTTTGCTCAGACTATGACTATTATCAGCAGCGAATTGAGAGTTTTCACAACATCACCGGAGACGGCTATAGTGACTGGGGAAATGCATGCCCTTTAAAATGAAAATACACCTCTGATGCTATTGGACAACCCGAAAATCAAAGCCGCAACAGTTTCTATCAGCGGGGCACTCGGACTGGCAGTCATCAAGCTGTTCGTCGCCTTGAGCAGCGGCTCTATGGCGGTTATGGCCTCTGCCGTCGACTCACTTCTCGATATCCTCATGTCGGGCGTCAATTTCATGGCGATCCGTCAGGCAGAACAGCCGCCGGACCGATGTCACCCCTTCGGTCACGGAAAATTCGAAACCCTCGCGACCCTGTTCCAAGCCCTGGTCATTACCGGCTCCGGAGCCTGGATCATATACGAAGCAACGCTACGCCTTTCACGGGGGGCGGTTCCACATCATCTCAATCAGGGGATCGGCGTATTGGCATTCAGCGCCCTCGCTTCCTGGGGAATCGCCTCTTATCTTCGTAAAATCGCAAAACAAACAGACTCTACGGCACTGGAAGCGGACTCTCTTCATTTCCGCATGGATATTTACAGCAACCTGGGCTTAATGGCCGGGCTGCTATTCAGCCGCTGGTTCAATATCTTCTGGCTCGATTCTGCTCTATCAATTCTGGTTGCCTCCTATATTTTGCATGAAGCATTAAAACTCGTCAGACAAAGCCTGACGGACATGCTTGACCATGAGCTGCCGGAAGAGATTCAGCAACAGGTCCGGGATCTGATCAACAGCTACGACGGTCCCTTGGGTGGTTATCACGGTTTACGAACCAGACGGGCAGGCTCTCTTAAAATTATGGATTTTCACCTGGAGGTCTGTAGGGAGATGAGCGTGGAAGAAGCGCATAACATTGCCGATGGACTGGAAAAACGGATCGAAACGAATATCCCGGGAGCAGATGTCATCATTCACATTGAACCTTGCCATAAGGGTGACTGTCCCGGTCGGCAGAATTGTAAATTTTTCAAATCCCGATTTGCGAATTCACCAACAATCGAGTAGGGGGAGGCAATCTTGATGCTCTCGCAAAAAGTCATGAAATGGCTAAGCAAAAATTTGCCCTGCAAGGCCCAATGACCGGGTAGCTGTAAAAAATGGTCAACCATTGATATAGACATCTGTAGACCTTGAAAATAGCCATTCTGAGCGTTCTATATATCCCCTGGTAAAGCAGGATTGCAATACAGAACAACTTTTAAGAAAGGCCCACGATACGGTAATCGTGGGCCTTTGATGTCTGATTGATAATGCTTTCCAAGACAGCAGGACTAGATAAATTGAACTTTTTCAGTGGCGGCAGTAACGACAAAAATGCGTTCGTTGTTGCTGTCCGGGTCGCAAGGAGAGACAAAAAAACCTGGTCGATTGGGAGCGTAGCCCTGTGTAAAACCAAATTGAACCTCCCCGTCCCTGAATTGAACTTTAATTTTTCTGCCGAAACCAGCCCGTTCGACGTCATTCTTATCGTTGACCGTGGAATCACCTGCTAAATTTACCACGAAATAAATTGCCTTGAGGTCCTGAACGTTGATTAACTTCATTTCGTCCGTTCCCTCCTCCTGCAAATGAAAGAAGCTTTTATTCGGGGAAAAATCTCCGGTTTTTCCCTTAGTGATTCCCCCGTCGGAGGAGTGGACAACTACCATGTTGATCATTTGTGTGTTACCTCCTCAAGTAAATTTTTCGGCAATGGGTTTGCAGTAATTTCCCGCCGGTACGTAAACTCCCCTCAGGATGGGGGGTAAAATTAGACGCAAAAACCTCTGGTCAGAATTTTGCCGGCATCAGCGTCTTCTGTGGAATCTATCTGAATTCCGGGCCCAAGAGCCTGTCGGCTAGGCTGAATAGCGATGCATAAATGTAACTTAATTCACCACCAAAATCAAAAAAAAGTCATAACTATTCAGCACAGTACAAATGACTGTCATTCCGGCAGGATTTTAGCCGGAATCCAGAGTTCAGAAGACAGAAAGGCTGGATCCCCGATAGCAGTACTCGGGGATGACAAACGTTTTTTCCCCTGACCTGAAATGCTGAATAGCGACCCACGCCCTCCGGGCGAATTTTCATAGAATAACTTTTGATTTTCACAGTACGTGATTTCAGGTACTTACCTTGAAGTTACTCAGAAGTTACAAAAAAAGGATGAAGCAGAAGCTTCATCCTTTTTGCCGTTACCCCTCAGGATAACGTTCGATCTCTGAACAGCCAAGGCTGCTGTTTTATGTGGTTGGGGCGCCAGGGATCGAACCTGGGAATGCCGGAATCAAAATCCGGTGCCTTACCGCTTGGCGACGCCCCATTAATCGTGCACGGTTTTCTAGCAAAAACTAACTAGTGTCGTCAAGAAAAAACTAGCCCTCCTTGACCCTCCAGAACTTTCCACGCGCTGATTCCGCCAGTGAATAGAGGACCGGCACGACCACCAGGGTCAACAGGGTTGCGAATGCCAGTCCGAAAATCACGGCAACCGCCATCGGGCCCCACCAGTCTGCTGATTCCCCGCCGATTTCCCAAGTGAATGTTTTGAAATCGAAACTGACCCCGATGGCCATCGGTAACAAGCCGAGAATCGTCGTTACCGCAGTCAGCATGACCGGACGGAAACGGACGGTACCGGCACGAATCAAGGCAGCGTTCAGTTCCATCCCTTCTCGCACCAGTTGATTGATGTAATCGATCAACACGATGGCATTGTTCACCACGACACCGGCGAGAGAAATTACCCCGATTCCGGTCATGATGATCCCAAAAGGCGTTACGGTGATCATCAAGCCGAGAAACACACCGGTGAGTGACAGGATAACCGAGGTCATTACAATCAATGTCTGCAAAAGCGAGTTGAACTGGGTGATCAAAACCAACATGATTAACAGGATGGCCGCGATAAAAGCCTTGGATAAAAAAATGGATGCCTTCTGTTGCTCTTCCTGCTCACCTGAGTAATGGATCAGGTAACCGGAAGGCAAGTCGAGGGTGGACAAGCGCTGTTGAACCTCCTGTAAGACTTCATTGCTGTTGCGGCCAAAAGTTTCCGCAGAGATCGTTACAACACGTTTTTGATCAATGTGGCGGATCGAACCGAAACCGGCAGCTAAACTTATTTCGGCCACCGTTGAAAGAGGCACAGGGGAACCATCGATCGCGGGTATCAGGAGATTTCCTATATCTGCGACTGAAGTCCGCCGCGACTCCGGCATTCGCGCGATGATGTCGTATTCATCTTCCCCTTCTCGATAAACGCCCAACTTGGTGCCACTGATCGCAGCTTTGACCATTTCTGAAATTTCCGCGGTCGAAAGTTTTAATAAACTGGCTTTTTCGCGATCAACATCGATGCGAATTTCCGGTTTTGCTTTAGAGAAATCATCCTTAAGATCGACGAGTCCGGGAACATCTTTGATCAACTGCTTCGCTGCTGTCACCAGACGATCAAGAACCTGAATCTTTTCACCGCTGATTTCGATATTGACCGGCGGCCCGGTCGGTGGGCCTTCTTCCTGTTTTTCCACCTTGAATTCGGCCCCTGCAAGTGGACCGACAGCTGTGCGCAGGCGATCGAGAACATCGCGGGCATCATCCTGCCGATCTTCCCGTTCGAGGAAATCGAGGGTAATGCGACTAAGATTTGATTGCACACTACTCCCGCCCCCCTGGTCACTGCTTGATGTGCCGACCTCTGAAATCATGAAACGGATATCATGCTCTCGGGTCACGAAACTTTCAACGTGCTGAGCCAGTTCATCACTCGCTGCGAGATTGGTTCCTTCCGGGGCTTTGATTTCGATAAAAGCCCGGTTCGGTTCAATATCGGGAAACAGCTCAACACCATGCCCGAGGATGGCATAAGCGGCAATTATTCCGGCTAAAAGCACAAAGGAAGAGAGGACAACCAGCAAGCGACGTTTTAACGCAAACTGCAAAATTTGGCTGTAGAAATGAATAATTTGCGTCGTTTTTCTTTCTTTCAACTCAGCCTTTTTACTCAGTGACATGAAATGACCGCAGAGTGTCGGGTTAATCACCAAAGCGACAAAAAGGGAAGCGGTAAGGGTAATGATCAATGTCAACGGCAGGTACTTCATAAATTCACCCATGATTCCCGGCCAGAAGGTCATCGGGAAAAAGGCACAGAGCGTTGTTACCGTTGAACTGATGACTGGCCAGCCAACCTCGGAGGCTGCTGTTTTTGCCGCCTCTACCGCCGTCTTCCCTTCCTGCATGTGGCGATAAATATTTTCGACAATCACGATAGCGTTGTCGACCAGCATCCCCAAGGCCAGCATCAAGCTGAACAGGACAACCATATTCAGGGTGATCCCCAATAATTGCAGGACGGCAAAAGAAAGCAGCATCGAAAACGGAATTGCCAGGGCAACGAAAAAAGAGTTACGAAAACCGAGGAACATAAACAGTACGACCACCACCAGTATCAAGCCGGTGATGATATTGTTTTCAAGTTCAGAGACCATGCGCCGGATATCTTTTGACTGGTTCATGGTCACCGACAGTTCAATACCGGGAGGAAGTTCTGCTTCAGCAAATTTAAGGAGCGCAAAAACCCGGTCAGCAACTTCAATAATGTTGGCGCCAGTGCGTTTCTTTATCGCCAGAGAAACGCTTTGCTTGCCGTTCATGCGTGCACGACTGGTGCGATCCTCATAGGAATCAACAATTTTCGCGACATCCTTAAAGTAAACAACGCGCCCATCACGTTCGGTCAGCACCAGGTTGTCAATTTCAGCCGGATCGGTAAATTCACCAGGGATACGCAGGAGATATTTCCCCTGCCCGATATCGATACTCCCGCCGGGAATATTGACATTCTCCCGCTGAATAGCACGAACCACCTCGCTCAAGGATATCCGGTAGGCATAAAGACGATCAGGATCAAACTCAACAAGAATCTCCCGTTCCCTGCCCCCGGTAATGACCACATCAAGCACACCGCTGATCTGTTCAATCCGATCTTCTATTTCTTCACCGACTTTTTTCAGTACGGTTTCATCAGTTTGACCGGAAATCGCAACCATCAGGATCGGAAACTCTGATAAATTAATTTCCAGAATCGAAGGATCGTCTTCGAGATCCTTCGGTAGATCACCTTTGGCCTGATCAACCTTATCCCGAACCCATTGCAGAGCATTGTCGATATCGACATCAGGGACAAATTCTATGGTAATCATCGAGGAACCTTCGGCACTGACCGACCTGATTTCCTCGACATCCTTGAGCCCTTTGAGCTTGCGTTCAATCGGGTGAGTAATCAAATTTTCGATGTCGCCGGAAGTGACTCCCTCATAGGGAGTCACGACCAGCACCACCGGGATGGTGATGTCGGGAGTAGATTCACGCGGCAAAACGATATAGCTGTAGATGCCGACGATCAATATAATCAACATGAGCGCAAAGACTGTGCTGCGGCGGTCAATGGCGGCGTTGGAGATCAGCATTTTTATTTCTCCTCCACCTGAACCCTGGCGCCTTCAATCAACAATTGCTGCCCCTTGACAATCAGTGCCTGGCCCGCAGACAACCCTGATTTAATCACAATGCGCCGGCCGACAGAGAGACCGGTTTCTACCGGCAACTGGTGGGCGACACCCTGCTCTTCAACGTAAACCAGCTTTTCCCCGTCACGATCAAGAACAGCATAAAGGGGAGCAGTAATGACTTGAGTCAAATGTCGGCGGAGGAAGCGGGCGCGCACAATCATCCCCGGACGTAATTGACCGGCGGAGTTATCGATCGTGATTTTTGCTCGATACGTGCGGGTCGATTCGTCCGCGGAAAAAGCAAGATATGCTATTGTGCCGATCCTTTCTTCCGGCAAATCCCCATGAATATTCGCCGGGATAATTTCAACCCGTTGTCCAATTTGCAGAAACTGGATATCCTTCTCCGGCACATTGACAATAACTTTCAGCTTATCAACCTGCACCAGTCGAAGCAGCGGCTTGCCCAGGTCGACATATTCACCTCGGTCGACAAAATGCCGATCGACAATCCCACTGACCGGCGCTTTCGGGAAACATTTGGCAAGTTGCAATCTGGTGGCACGTAGTGCCGTAGCTGCCGCAGTCTGACTGTTTTGCAACTCATCCAGCTCCTGCCGGCTGACCAACCCTTCCGCTTCAAGCTGCCGATAACGTTTTAGCTTGCGGCTGGAAACCTGATAATTCTCTTCCTGCATGGCCAGATTCGTCTGCAGAGTTTCCGGATCGATTTCCAATAAAACATCCCGGGTCTTGACCCTCGCACCTTCCTGAAAATGAATTTTGCGGACCGGACCGGCAATTTCTGCCGCCAGGGTCAGGTCTTCCCAGGCTTCCAAGCTCGCCGGCAGAATAAAAATTTCACGCAGGTCGATAGCAGTAACCTGCTCGATTGTTACCGGGACAACTTTTTCCGGTTTTTCAATCGCTGCAGTCGCTTTTTCATCGGTGTTACCACAAGCAGTCAAGGCTACTGTCAGTAGGAGCAGAATCAGGACGAATTGCCACCGGCTTGAATTAAAGTGCTTCACGGGCTAACTCCTTTGCCGTTTTCCAGATAAATCTGATGTTGTTCCAGGATGATCCCACGATAAAAATTCATTTGCGCAATGCTCCCGTAGTATTGCACCAAAGCATCAACCCGGCCGATCTTGGCGTTGATCATCTTGTCCTGAAAAGAAAGCAGTCGAAAAGTGTCAGAGAGCCCTTCATCCAGGCGACGCTGTTCCTGATTGAGAGATATTTCAGCGAGTCTTTCAAACTCCTCGGCGATTTTGACCTGTTCCAGAGCGTGTAGTAAATTAATCCGCCGCTGACGCAATTCGGTTTTTAATGTTGCCTCAAGGGTTTGCTTGCGGTAGCCGACTTGTCTCTTTTGTAGTTCGGCTTGACGTAACCTGGCCTTAGCCGCACGATTTCCAAGAGGAAGAGACAGGTCAATAGCGACTCCCCATTGATAACCATCAGTTTCCGCAGCACCGACAAAGGAATCGGTCCATTCACCCGTATAATAACTATTGCCGGCAGAGCTTCTCTCCTCTCCCGAGAGCCCGTTGATACCGGCCTGAAATTTCAAATCGAGCTGGGGTTTGAGCTGGTTACGGTAGAATTCTCGCCGTAAGTCAGCTCCATCTATATCGATATCGCTGACCTTAAGATCGAGTCTTTTCTGCAGTGCAGCGGCATATAACGGCTCAAATGCCGGTAGCTGCCGACTGACAACCTCAGCCGTAAAATCATAAAACTCAGAGACATCAAATCCTTCCGGCAATTTATGCTCAAGCAATTGGTTCAATTCCTCAAATTGCCAGTGGTTGTCTTGCACTGACAGCGAAACATTCAGCAGGCGATCAGCTAATGCCGTCTGTGCTTCCTGAAGTTCGGAAACAGGAATAACCCCGGCATCGAAACGATGCTGATTGGCAGTGACAAGTTCCTCCGCCAGGTTCTGTGCTGCGAGGCGCAATTGAACTATTTCAGTTACACCGACCAGACGGCTGACAATAGCTTCTATCTGCAAGGCAAGAATTTGTGCCTCAAATTGGCTTTCCAGAGAGGCTTGCCGATTTGTGTTCCGCGATAGTTGCAGACTGGTGCTATTGACAGCCGTACCTGCGCCACGCATCAGCGGCTGTACCAGATCGACCGACAAACTGGTCCGGTAGCGGGGCGACAAGTCATCACTGATATTGTTATCATCAACCCATTCCGTGTTCAGAGAAAAGGCTGCCGACAAACCGGTTTTCAGCTTTTTACGAAAACCTAGATTGCCCGACAGTTGTTGACTGTCACTGCTATCGGTCAAACTCAGCGTTGATGAAATCGGTGTCGAAACGTCCGAATAACCGGCTGAAGCAAAAAACTCTGCATCAAAAACAGCGTCTTCGACAGTAATTGATGCTTGACTGATGGGGATATTCAGCTGAACCGCTTGCAGTCCGAGATTAGTTTCAAGGCCGAGCAGAATCAACTCGCGGAGATTTTGCGGTGATTGCTGTTTTGCCGACACTGGGGTTGTGCACAGAAACAGGAAGATTATTAAGCAGAGGCTGATGACTGACCGATTCATATAGCAATCCCCTCCAGCGTTTGCAGAAAGAGCACTCTCATCTTATCCTCTACCTCTTCGAGGGTAGATACATATCCAGTGTACCAGCCTGCCAGCACCCCGAGATATAATGAAAAGAAATGGACAGACAACAAAAAAAGGTCATCCTGATCTGAGATCTCCCCTCGTTGCTGTGCAGAACGGAACAGCTCTTCCAGAATATTGAAATAGCGCTGATCGTGCTCTTTGGCTTTTTCGTTAATAACCTTGGGAAACACCATATCACGCAGCAATTGTCGGCCGAATTCGTTATCCCTGGTGATAAAAGTAAATTTGATCATGAAGAATTCGAGCAGTTGGTCGAGCAGTTTGACCCCTGCCCTGTCCGGCGATTGCAGTCTGGCGAAAGAGTCGGCCATTTCTTCGTCACAAAAAGACATGAAGATCTCATCTTTTGTCGAAAAATAGGTGTATACCGTTGTTTTTCCTATCCCTGCCTCGCGAGCGATGTCTTCAATACTGGTTTTTTCAAAACCTTTTTCAGTAAACAGTTGCACCGCGGATGCGGTAATTGCTTTACGGGTTTCTGCCTTTTTCTGTTCTCTGATTCCAGCCATTCGTTCCTCCATTAAAACTCGACCGGGTTCGAGATTATCAGAGAAAAGTTACTTGTCAAGAAAAACTCGAACTCGGTCGAGTTTTTATCAAAGAGGGAGATAACTGTTCAGCACAGTACAAAAGAAGACAGAAAGACTGGATCCCCGATAGCAACACTCGGGGATGACAAGCGTTTTTTCTCCTGATCTGATAATGTTGAATAGTTACAGATGGAAAATTAAAGGTTTACAAGACCTGGGCCGATGAAATACCATATTTTGGCAATTAACCTGAGGGAATGATGAAGCATAAAAGTGAAAGACCAACCGCAGATTCAAGAAAATCTCTACGCTCGCCGTTAATTATTCAGAAAGTCCATATTGAAGGAGAGCGGGCAGTTTTTTTCGGTTACACGAAAAACATCAGCCGTAGCGGCATGTTTATCGCGACAACGAACCCCATTGAACCTGGCGAACAACTCAATTTAAAGATCCCGCTACCCGCCCCTTTAAGGGATGTAATTTGCTGTCGCTGTGAAGTTGTCTGGAAGCGTCCATTCGGTAAATATTTGCCTTTTGAACCGGGCCTGGGAGTAAAATTTCTGGATATGCCTGAAGATATGGCCGAGCGGATAGATAACTGGATAAAAAGTCAGCCCTGAAACAGCAAAGCCCGACCGAAATGGCCGGGCTTTACTTCAAAGCGTTGCCAACGCCTGTCTAATTCGCCGCAACGAACGTTCTTTTCCCAACACCTGCAGGACAACATAGATACTCGGACTGGCAGTACCGCCGGTCAAGGCAACCCGTAGCGGTTGAGCAATCTTGCCGAATTTCAATTCCGTCGTTTCCATAATCACAGCGAAAGTTTTTTCCAACTGCTCCTCAGTAAATTCCAGACATCTCTCCAATTCTGAGGCCAGTTGTTCAAAAAGAGGTCTCTGCTCAGGCTTGAGAAATTTCGCCTGTGCCTTTTCTTCATACGCAACCTCATCGACAAAATAGAAAGTTGCACCTTCAGCCATCTCGACCATGGTTGTCGAGCGTTCCTGCAGACTCTTGATCACAGCAATCAGATCAGGTCCTTTTTCCGGGTCAATGCTTTTCTGCTGCAAGAATGGTTTCAGCAGCGCTGCCAAACGTACCGGGTCACCCGTTTTGATGTAATGGCTGTTCAACCAGAGCAGTTTATCCGGGTTGAAAACGCCGGCAGATCGACCGACATTATCCAGGCCGAATTTCTCAATCAGGTCTGCCATACTGAAGATCTCTTCATCTCCGC
>JAUVEB010000084.1 GCA_030595055.1 Desulfuromonadaceae bacterium | reverse complement strand
TCAGCTTCGAGGGTGAGTATCCCGCGGGAAACTTCGATCTGTAACCCCTGCTCCTCGACCCCCGGCAGATCGGCCAATAAAACCAGTTCATTACTCGTTTCAAAGATGTCGACAGCCGGTGTCCGGCGATAAGTCGAGCGAGTATGGGCCATTTTATTCAAAGAACCGTTTTTCTCGGTTGTCATCTGCTTGTTATTCATGAGTCTGCTCCTTCTCTGTACATATCGCTGAATGTTTTATTTTCATCACTTAAGCAGTTTTGATAGTGATTTTTTTCGGCAACGCTGACGCTGCTTTCGGCAGGTTGATACTCAGGATGCCGTTTTTGTATTCAGCGCTAACTTTGTCGGTATCCACCTCAGTCGGCAGCTGGAGCGACTGTTGAAAGGTGCCGACATACCGCTCACGACGGTGCCGGACAGCATCCTCGGGAGTTTCAACTTCGGCAAATTCACCCGAAAGGGTCATGCGGCGGCCGAGGACGCTGATATCAAGCTTCTCCACATCGAGCCCAGGCAGAACCGCCTCAACCTGAACCGCCTCTCCCCGGTCTTCTGTTTTGAGCTGCAAGTTTTGCGTCCGGACATCAAAACGTTCATTGCCTCCGAGGCCACGAAAAAGTTGCTCGATCTCATGTTGAAAATTATCGATTTCGTTCATCATCTGTAGTGCGAACATTGTCTATCCTCCTTTAGAATATCTTTCGGTGTTGTTCTTCAGATGTTGCCGATTGATATTTCAAGAGCAGTGCCAACTTTATAAAAATAAATATCGCTATATTTTCAGTAGGTTACAAGTTATAGGAAAAACAGCATACCCTCTTGCGACGTCGCACCTGTCGCAAGAGGGTACTTATAGATGCGACAGCTGCGACGTCGCAAGAGGGTACAACGAAAAAAGTTCAGGAAAGCTGTTCTCGGGAAAGGTTCAGGCGCTGTAAATGACGATAGAGGGTGGCACGGTGCACACCGAGATGACGAGCTGCGGCAGAAAGATTGCCGTCCGCAGCACGATAGGCGGCGCGGATATTGGCTTCCGACAAATCCGCCCGGATGCCACGTCCCCGGCCGGCCGGAATCAGGGCGGCATCGACAATCGTCTCGTCTGAGTGTTGCCGAAAGTCGGGGATGACAACCGGCAGGTTTTGCGGATTTTCGGTTGCAGAAGTATTTATCGGGGGTTGAGCAAACTGTTGTCGTTCACGAATCCATTCGGCAAAAGCCCGGACGCTGATCGCCTCGGTTTCCGCCTCGACAACCACCCGCTCCAGCAGGTTACGCAGTTCCCGTACGTTGCCGGGCCAGCGGTAAGATTGTAACAGTCGCAGGGCTTCACCGGTCAGGCGCTGTATCCTTTTGCCGTACTTGACATTAAACTGCTGCAAAAACAGATCGGCCAGCAACGGGATATCCTCAACCCGTTCACTCAGGGCGGGCAGATGAATCCGCAAGACGGCCAGACGGTGGTAAAGGTCGGCGCGAAAGCGATGATCGGCAACGGCCTGTTCCAGAGGCACATTGGTGGCCCCGATCACCCGGACATCCACCTGCCGGCTTTTTTCGCCACCAACCCGCTGCACCTGGCCATCCTCCAGCACCCGCAGCAGTTTGCTCTGAAGATGCGACGGCATATCGCCGATCTCGTCCAGAAACAGGGTGCCGCCATCGGCCCGCTCAAAATAACCGCGATGTTCCCGTATTGCACCGGTGAAAGATCCCCGCTCATGGCCGAACAGTTCCGATTCGAGCAACTGTTCACTGACCGCCGTACAGTTGAGTACGGCGAAGGGTTTTCCCCGACGATTGCTCTCTTCATGCAAAGCCCGGGCAACCAGTTCTTTGCCGGCACCGGTTTCTCCGGTAATGATCACCGCCGCATCGGAAGCACCGTAGAGGCGGATCTTACGGAAAACCTCACGCATCGCCGGGCTGCCGCCAATCAGGTTACGGAAACCGACCTCCTGCTTGCTGGCAGTTGTTTCCCGTCGCAGGCTGATCCGCACCAGTTGGCCGAGATAATCATCGGTCAACCCGGCAAACTGGATGTCCGCCAGAAATTCCGGTTGCTCCGGCAGCAGACGTATTTTGACATCAGTCAGGTCGTATCCCTGTTCAAGCACTTCGCTGACCAGATCAATCAAGGAGGGGGTTGTTGGGGGAAGAAATTGTTGCGGGGAGCGGCCCCTGACCCGGGCCGGATCGATCTGCAGCCAACCGGCCAGCCGCTCAGACAGGCTTTTTATCTGCCATTCGCCATGGCCCCAACGAATCAACATGAGGTCCGGGGCGATAGCCGGCAAGTATTCTCGGTTTTTCCGGGGATCAGCCATCGACAATAAATTCAACGCCGGAGTTCATAAACCAGCTGTTGGTAAGATTCTTCGCCGGATTCAAAGTGGAGAAAACGAACACCCATCCCCCCCTTGCTGGCAACCCGGATGAGGCTGGGAGGAACTTTTTTCGCCCACTGAACACGCCCATGGGCGACGACGGTGTCCCCGTTCGGCAGCAGCATTTCAATCAGCAACTTCCGTCCGGGAGGCTCCGGCTGCCCGGTTGTGATGAAAAGCCCCCGGTCACTCATATCTTCAGTAAAGGCAACGCGCTTCGGGGAGTCAACGCCGAAGCGGAGCTTCAAGCGCTTTTTTTTCCGTTTTAATTCCCTTTTCTCCGCCACAACAGCTCCCGTCTAGAAAGTTTCCAGACACCTTCGGTAAATACAACACGCTGGAATTATATCAAATTACGCAGAAAATTGCTTTTCAGCAAGAGGAATCGCGAGGTGGCCGACCTTGTTCTAAATAGTGCCGGTGGATCTGGGCGGTGTATACTCAATTGACATCGTCCGGAGATGGGCCTAAAATCGCCCCCTTTTAAATATCCATCTATCCCGCCCTTCCCCGGGAACGATAATCTGCCGCAGCGACTGCTTTGTGGTTTGTGCTTGGTAATATGCTGAACAGTTTACAGGTAGAGAAAGGTCAACAATGAAAGTTCTGATTACCGATGAGATTTCCAAAAGTGGACTTTTGCCGATTCTTGATGACCCACGTATTCAGGTTGATTTCAAGATTGGCCTGCCCGTAGACGAGTTGCATCAGATTATCGGTGATTACGAGGCGATTATTACCCGTAGTATGACTCAGGTGAACCGGGCATTGCTGGATCGTGCGACCAAGTTGAAGATCATTGCGCGGGCCGGAGTCGGGATCGATAATGTCGATGTCGAAGCAGCCAGCAGCAAAGGAATCATTGTCGTCAACGCTCCTTACGGCAATGTCAACTCGGCCGCCGAGCACACCATGGCGCTGCTCCTTTCTTACTGTCGTAACGTGTCGATTGCCAATGCCAGCCTCAAGGGGGGTGACTGGCAGCGGGCACCCTTTACCGGTTATGAACTGAAAGATAAAACGATCGGCGTTATCGGTCTCGGCAAGGTGGGCGGCCGGGTGGCCTTGCGTTGCCGGGCTTTTGAAGCCAATGTCATCACTTACGATCCCTATATCTCGGAAAAGCGGGCTGAAGATTTTGGCGTCAAGCTGGTTTCGTTGGAGGATGTTATCCGTTTCTCCGATATCATCACCGTGCACACGCCGCTCAATGAGGAAACCCGTGACCTGATAACCGCCGAACATTTTGCCGGGATGCAGGATAGCGTCTTTATCATCAATTGTGCCCGCGGCGGTATCATCAACGAGCAGGCGATGCTGGATGCCCTGGAAAGTGGCAAGTGCGGTGGTGCGGCTTTTGATGTCTGGAGTGAGGAACCACCGAGAAGCGAACTGCTGAAAAAACTGATTGCTCATCCGAAGATGCTGGTCACCCCTCATCTGGGCGCCAACACCTTCGAGGCGCAGAAGAATGTCGCTATCGATGTGAGCAAAGAAATCGTCAATTATATCGACGGTCAGCCACTGTCGAACGCGGTGAATATCCCCCGTTTCGATCCCGATCTGATGGAACACATGAAGCCGTTTATGCGACTGATCTCGATTATCGGTGACTTTATCTCGCAACTGGCCCCGCCGAATCCGCACAAGATTACCTTTACTTACAATGGCAAGTTGGCTCGTTTCGACTGTTCCCCCTTAAGTGTTTGCGGCTTGGCCGCTCTCCTCAACCACTGTACCGAGCAGGACGTCAATATGGTCAATGCCAGCCTGATTGCCCGGGAGATGGGGATTGAAGTCGAGTCGGCCCGCTCCACGGAAACCGATTCTTTTTCCAATCTGATTACCCTGAGCTTGGAAGGCACTCAGGGGAGCCGGACCATTGCCGGGACCCTTTTTGAGGGAATCCCGAAGATTGTCAAGATGCGCAACTTCGATATCGATTTCCGCCCTGAAGAGCATATGCTGGTGATGACCTATGCCGACCGGCCCGGTTCTATCGGCAAGATCGGCACTATCCTCGGCAATGCCGGTGTGAATATCGGCAATATGAGCCTCGGCCGGACCGAAAAAGCGGGGGAGGCGATGGTGGTTTTCTCCATCGATTCTTCGGCCGATGAAGCGACCCTTAGCGCGGTGAAAGAAGCGGTGAACGCCACGTTTATCCGTGCGGTACACATCCGCCAGTAAACTGTTTTTTTTACGGTGAAAAGCAAGAGGTGCGTCCTGCGGGGTGTGCCTCTTGCTCGTTCGGGGGCTTCTTAAGCAAACAGCGGCAGATCACAGGGAGGGATGATGCCGCGTTGTTCAGCGCGGGCGAAGAGCGTTTCCACGGCTTGAATGCCCGCGTCGCCAAGATCGATGGAAAAATCGTTGACGTAAAGAGCGATGTGATTGCGGACGACATCTTCTGCCAACTCCTGGGCATGTCGGCGAATGTAGTCCTGTGGTTGCTGTGGATGGGCAAAGGCGAATTCGACGCTGGACCGCAACGCCTGATCAATCCGTTGAATCAGCTCGTGGCCGAGGGAACGTTTGGCCAGTATCCCTCCTAAGGGGATCGGGCATCCGGAATCCTCTTCCCACCATTGACCGAGATCCAGCACCTGTTGCAGACCGTGCAGTTGATAGGTAAAACGCGATTCGTGGATGATGACCCCCGCATCTGCCCGCCCGGCTGACACGGCTGCCATGATTTCGTGAAATGGCAGGATCAGCAGGTTGTCGTAGCCTTCTCCATAGAGTTGCAACAGCAGGTTGGCCGTGGTCAGCTGTCCGGGGATGGCGATTTTTTTGCCACGCAGCTGTGCCATGTCGGTTGCTTTTCGAGCGACAACCAGCGGTCCGCAGCCCCGCCCGAGTGCTCCGCCACTGTGTAACAGGACGTAGTCCTGTCGCAGGTACCCGAGGGCATGGTAAGAGATTTTTGTCACATCAAGGCGGCCTTCAAGGGCCAATCGGTTGAGCGTTTCGACATCCTCCAGTTGCTCGATAAAGCTCACTTCCGGGCAGGGAATCCGGCCGTGGATCAGTGCATAAAAAATGAAGGTGTCGTTCGGGCAAGGAGAATAGCCGAGGGTCAGTTTCTGCATCAAGGATCCTTATTGCTCCGGCCAGTGTGTCAGAAGTTCGAGGACCGCAAGCTGGGCAGTTTCTGCTCCTTTGGCAATATCCCACTGTTGTGGGTCATGGGTTCCGGTCGGGTTGGAGATGCCGCGCAGTTCAAGTAACGGCAGCTGATATTCGGCACAAACCTGGGCGGCCGCCGCACCTTCCATGTTTTCACAGATGCCGCCGGTGCGTTGTTCAAGTTCCTCGCTCAGCAGTTGTCGGCCGCTGCCGCAATTGACTGTCACAAAGGGTCCACAAACCGCTTCCGGAAGGATTGATCGAGCCCAGTCTCCCAGTTGTGATTGCAAAGGATAACGTTGTTGCAGGGGCGGCATCAGCGATGGATCCTGTGGGATGTCGAGCTGGTCCAGGGGGATAAATCGATCTGCCGTGGCCACCCCCAGATCCCCATAAATTTCTTCATCGGCCAGTGCCAAGTCGCCGATTTTCAGGCCGCTGCCGGGGTACCCGCCGCCACAACCGCAGAGCAGGACCGAACGTAGTGGATGGTTTTCTGCCAAGCGTGTCAGCTGTAGGGCCATGGCCGCTTGGCCGACACCGCTATGGGCAATCAGGAGCGGTTGGTTGTTAATTTTTCCGGAGAACGCTTGACGTGGGCCGACAGGGACGGTTTGCGGCGATTGCAGTCGGCAGCGCAGCAGCTTGGTTTCCAGTGGGACGGCGGCAATGATTAATAGCATCTGTTTAACTTTTTGCGAGTGCATCAGGTTTAATGCTTGAACCAACCCTGGCGAATCAGGTCACGGCGCAGATCAATTCCCTGGTTACGCACCATCCCCTGGTACCAGAAGCGTTCCTGTTGCAATTTAGGTTCAGCGGGAGGGTCGAGCCTTTTGCGTCGGTCAATCAGGGTTCTTTGAAAGAATTTGTCGGGATCACTCACGATCGAACCGATCTTCTCCGCGAGGGCCTCAGGAGCAATTTCAATCACCGATTGAATCGTATCACGGATTTTCAAGCCCTGGCGGTACTCCCACAGGTCTCCCTCAAAGCCGTTTTCGCACTCGGTGACAAAATCGCTCCAATCCAGCAGCAAGCTGCCGAATTCGATGTCGGAAAATTCGTTGTCCGCAAGCTCCTTGTCTACCAGTTCCGCGATCTGCTTCTGCTCTTTGCGGGTCAGGAAAAAGGAAAGTCCCTCCTCGACCTGATACATATCAAGCTGCTCGATCAGTTCTGCACAAAAATTGGTCGAGTCGAGATCCTTGTCACTCAGTTTTTGAAGGGCTTTGGGCAGTAACTCTCGGGGGAAGCCGAGCAGGGAGAGATGATCGTGACCAAAATCAGCCGGCAGGGCAAGGTTGGGTCGATGGGGAACCTGGTGTTGTCGCAGAAAATCGCAGAGTCGCAAATGGTTGTCGGTGAAGAAGGTCATGACCTTCTCTTCGGAGTAGAAAAGTTCCAGCCCCCTACGGTTATTGGCCAGGCCAAAGCCGACAAAGCCGTCATGAATCATCCGCTCAAGGTAGGGAGCCACCAACCGCAATAAATCCGTTGTCGGCAGGTAGGGAGAATAATGAACAACCGGTATCGGTCGTTCATCGGCACCGCTTGGACGTGATGGCAGCTGTTCTTCCGGATAGTGTTCAAGGATAAAAAAGGCTTCTTCCTGCAGAAATCCGGAAAAACTGTTGAAAATCTCAGCTATTTTGCCGACATGAATGGTTGCCGTAAAGCGGTAGGCATTAGCGCAATCCTCCAGCAGGGACATCTCAAATCCTTCACGCGGCTGGGGAGCGATGATTTTGTCGTTATGCCAGCGACGCAAGCCGACAGGTAATTCAAGAAGAGTTGGCAAATCGTACCCTTTTGATTGTTCTGTTGGAGAAGAAAAGCTCTCCCTTTGAATAGTTAGTGGATTTTTTACGGCAAGTCAACCGTGAAGATATCCTGATCCGCCGGTGTGCATCTCCCCGGAAAAGATGAATTTTTTTTAAGGAGTATTGGGGAAACTCCTTGAAGTGAGACATTTTAAATGATATACAAATTAATGCTAATAAACTTCGGTAAGGAGACTGTTTATGCTCGATCCCCAGTCATCTCTGGTGATGTACGATGAGGAGTATCAACGCATTCTGGTACTGCTCGAAAAATTGCTGCGAGAATCCAACACAAAGGTCATTTTTCTGGTTGATAAAAACGGTCAGTTGATCGCGGCAACCGGAGAAACGGCGAACCTTGATACGACCAGTCTGGCTTCCTTGACAGCGGGCAATATTGCGGCAACCGGCGGCTTGGCAAAGCTGATCGGGGAGAAAGAGTTCTCCATCCTGTTTCACGAGGGGGAAAAGGATAACATCCATATTTCTATCATCGGGGGCAGGGTGATCCTGGTGGTGATCTTTGATCAGCGCAGCTCGCTCGGTCTGGTTCGGCTACGGGTCAAAAAAGCCACCAATGATCTGGCCGTCGTGTTCGAAGAAATGGCGAGAAAGACTGCCGAAGAAACCGCCTCGGCAGGCAGTGCAACCAGCCCCTTTGCAGAAATCACCGACGACGACATTGACAATCTTTTCAACTGATCGGGGTTTGTAAGTATGTCCTTCATCAATTATGCATCACGTGAGATCAACTGTAAGATTGTTTATTACGGCCCGGGCCTCTGTGGGAAAACAACCAATCTTCAGTTTATCTACACTAAGACCGCCAACGAAGCCAAAGGGAAGATGATCTCTTTGGCAACGGAAACCGAGCGGACGCTGTTTTTTGATTTTCTGCCGTTGGCTCTGGGTGAAATCCGCGGTTTCAAGACCCGCTTTCATCTCTATACGGTTCCCGGACAGGTCTTCTACGACGCTTCACGAAAATTGATCCTCAAAGGGGTCGATGGGGTTGTTTTTGTTGCCGATTCTCAGGAAGAACGGTTTGATGCCAATATTGAGAGCCTTGAGAATCTTAAGGATAACCTTGAAGAGCAGGGCTTCGATATTGAAAAAATACCCTTCGTGATCCAGTACAATAAACGCGACCTGCCGAACTGCTCTTCGGTGGAAGAGCTGAGTGACCTGCTCAACCCGCGCCGGGTGCCGGAGCTCGAAGCCTGCGCCACTACCGGTGAGGGAATTTTCGAAACCCTCAAGGCCATCGCCAAGCTGGTGCTGACCGATCTGAACAAGGGGGCTTGAAAAAGCGCCCCCAAAAAGAGCTTGACAGCGATGTGACAATTTTCTATATTCCGTCACCGCAACACGCTATTCCCTTTTAGCTCAGTTGGTAGAGCATCTGACTGTTAATCAGATTGTCGCTGGTTCGAGCCCAGCAAAGGGAGCCATAAAATACAGGGACTTACGGCATTAAGCTGTGAGTCCCTTTTTGTTTATCCGTGGTTGGGTGACAAGGTTTGTTTTTTTACCTTGAAAAACAGATTTGGCTGGAGCCACGCTTTACGTCAAACGTAAGTGGCGCCATCAAAAGAATGCCTGTTTAGTGTACGTTTTCGTGCCGTTGGACTTCAAACCCCTTTACAGATAGACCCTGCTCTATTTGCCCCAGTCTTCCAGTTCAGCTTCAAGCTCTTTGAGATATTCCTCCGTGAGAGTCCTGAAGTCTTTTAAGGGTCCATAATCGTCCTCGTAAATTTCCTCCTTCGTTTCAAGGTGCGGCATTGATCTGCCAATATCTGCTGAATCCAGCCCCCTTTCGAGTTGATCAAGGGCGGCAGCCAAAAGATCGCCCACAGCGAAACGGGGGAGCTGGGCGCTCCACTTTGGCGCGCTCCCCCTACTCGCTGTACTCGTTTTCCTATGGACGGTAGCGTACGGGGG
>JAUVEB010000188.1 GCA_030595055.1 Desulfuromonadaceae bacterium | reverse complement strand
GTGTTTTCCGTGGACTGAGGTTGTTAGTTTTTATCCGTCTTACAGAAGCGAATCTCTCATCCGTCCAAATTTAAAATCCTGCAGCAGCTGCTTAAAACGAGTTTCGGTTCTCCTCAGATTCAGATAGTGGCGGAAACGGCTTTTAGCACCAGCACCAGACATGCGCGGTTGCTGTGGATCGAACTCCCAGGGATGCAGATAAAACACAAACGGCTGCTGCTCTTTTTGGTTGATCTGTTGCAATCCCCAGCGGGTCACTGCGTAAGGGAAAAGGCGGAAATATCCGCCACCGGCAATCGGAAAGTTTCTGCCGCACAAACGTAGCGTGGTAATGGGAATTTCACGGATACTCGGTTTTTCAGCGGTTGGTTCTGTACGGGCAATCCAACAGCTTCCCTCTTTCACCGCGTAGCCGGAAAACCTCGGCCAGTCCGGAATCCCATAAAAATCATGCTGAATCGGGAAAATGCTTGAATCGTATTGAAATCCGGCTTCGAGCAACTCATCAAAGGCCCAGTCGGTTTGCCGGGTAATCGAATAACTGGGGGCACGGTAGCCCAGCACCCGCTCCCCCGTCTGATCTTCCAGCAAGGATTTACTCCGCCGGATGTCTGCGCGATATGTTTGACGATCCTGCAAGGCGACCCGTTGGTGCAGATAACCATGGGAGGCGATTTCATGCCCCTGTGCAGCAATTTTTTTTGTAATTTGCGGGAATTTTTCTGCAACCCAGCCAAGCACAAAAAAAGTCGCTTTCACTGAAGACGCATCCAGAAGAGCCAGTACGCGATCGGTGTTTCGCCCAACACGGCTCTCCCGCCCGGCCCAGGTTGCCGGTGGAGAGATTTTTTCAAATGCCGAGACATGAAAATAATCTTCGACGTCAATGGTCAGATAGTTGGTGATTGACATAAATTCAAGCCATTCGTCATAATCTTTTCCTGTCCACGGAATACACTGAAATCACTGAAAAATCTTTTTGTTGTGGGTCAACCATTAAAGAATAATTCTTTCTACAGTTGCCTTAGGATAACAACCAAAATTAATCAAAAGCCCGAGTTTCTTCCTACCGGTTTTAAGATAATTCAGAACCTGTGATTTATGCTTGCCCGTCATCGCAGAAAGTGCTTTTAGTTCAACAATGATCGATTCATAACAAATTAAATCAGGCTTATAGTTTTGCCTAAGAAGTTCTCCTTTATAACTGAGTCGTAAGTCCTGCTGGGCGACAAATGGAATACCCTGCTTTGTCAGTTCTTTTTCCAGACACTCCTGATAAACGGCTTCAAGAAACCCGCATCCCAGTTCCCGGTAAACCTCAAAAACAGCTCCACGAATAGCGTAGGTTTCTTTCTCAAAAAGAAGTTTGTGATGATTAGGCGATACGGAAGATACTAAACATTTATCATTCACAATATTTCCTCCCTCCCCCCCACCTTCTGTGCTTTCCGTGGACTAAGGTCGTCAACTTAATGTTTACTGGTTATAATGTCTTTGCTCTACCTTCCGAGCTTTCCGTGTCTTCCGTGGACTGATGACGTTAGCCTTGGCTTTTTTATTTTCAACCGCAACCGTCCGTGTGTGTCTGTGGCTAATTGAGCTTTTGTTACAACGACCAGTAAGCCACTCCGACAGCTTCGATATCCAGCTGATTCAGAACCGATTTGACATCCACCAACACACCTTTTCCGCTGCCATTGGAGCACAGCTCAGCAAAACTGTTCGGCGTGAGATCAGCAAAAGCTTTATGACTGACGGCATAGACAACAGCATCAACTTTTCCGACAGCGGATAACGATGTCAGTTCCAACCCATATTCATGGCGGGTTTCATCTGGATTGGCGAGGGGATCGTGGATCAAAACTTCAATACCGTAATCCTCCAGTTCATGAACAATATCAACGACCTTGGTATTCCGGATATCGGGGACATCTTCCTTGAACGTTAATCCGAGGATGAGAACTTTCGCTCCCTTAACCCTCTTGCCCGATTGGATCATCTGCTTGACGGTATTTTCGGCAATATATTTGCCCATGCCGTCATTGATCCGGCGACCGGCAAGTATCACCTGCGGCAGGTATCCGATCTGTTCCGCCTTGTGGGTCAGATAATAAGGATCGACACCGATACAGTGTCCTCCAACCAAACCGGGGGTAAATTTGAGAAAATTCCACTTGGTTCCCGCCGCAGCCAGAACGTCCTGTGTCGGGATGTCAAGTTTATTAAAGATCAGTGCCAGTTCGTTGATGAGGGCAATGTTCAGATCTCGCTGGGTGTTCTCAATAACTTTGGCGGCTTCAGCAACCTTGATACTGGAGGCCCGATGCACACCGGCCGTCACTACCAACTCATAAACCTGAGCGACGGTCTCCAGGGTTTCTTCATCCTGACCGGAAACCACCTTGATGATCTTGTCAACGGTATGCACCTTATCTCCCGGATTAATCCGCTCAGGGGAATAACCCACCTTGAAATCATCACCACATTTGCCGCCTGATGCCTGCTCCAGAATCGGCACACAGATATCTTCGGTGACACCGGGGTAAACGGTTGACTCGTAAACAATAATCGCCCCTTTTTTCAAGTTTTGACCGATCGTTTGCGAGGCCATTTCCAGCGGAGTCAGGTCGGGATTATTATTCTCATCAATCGGTGTGGGAACCGTAACAATAAGAAAATCAGCTGTTTTCAGCTGGGCAGGATCTGTCGTGTAATTGATATGAGTATTGGCCAGGTCTTCAGAAGTCAGCTCACCGGTTGCATCATAGCCTGCTTCAAGCTGTTTCACTTTCTCTGCATGGATGTCAAAGCCGACAACATCAACCTTTTTGCCAAATGCGGCGGCCAACGGTAGCCCGACATAGCCGAGACCGACAACAGCAATCCGGGCCTTTTTTTCTACAATTTGTTCAATGGTAACCACGTTCGATTCTCCTTATATAAATCTATTTATTTTAGCCACTGAGACACAAAGAGCACCAAGAAGATCAAAAGCAGTAGGGTGGGCACTGCCCACCAATAACACATTCACGAAAATCCGATAACCCGGTGGGCAATGCCCACCCTACTGCTGGATCTATTGGTTTTAACCTTGGCGACTTCGTGGCTTTGTGCGAGATAGGATTTTGATTTTGTCCCGTCCCTGTCCGTGTGGGTCCGTAACTAAACCAGAATTAGTTGGAAAGCTAAAAAGGACCACTTTTAACGCGCGTTTCAAGCATCAGGGTTTCCTGATGACCGGTGCGCTTTCCTTCGACCAGGATCATCTGCCGTAACCGGTCTATTTGTGATGAGATTTTTTTCAACTGTTCTTCAAAGCGACCAAACTGACCTTGCTGCTGATTAATCAAATATTCTAAAATACTCCCTTGACTGGACAGGCGTTCGAGGATCGCTTCCTTTTCAGAGCGGCTGGCATTCAACTTGGCATAATTTTCCTCAATCTGAGCCAGGCGATCTTCAACTGGCAAAGGCCCTCGCTCCCTGTGCCCAATCACACGTTCCGTCTCGACAGATGACGTCGGCAATGGAGCATCCTCAAAAGACAGTTCGTTCACGGCATCTTTCACCAGTTCGATATTTATATGCCGGGTCTCCTCGACAAAAGCCGATAACAGCAAAAAATCACAAATCAGATTAATCAACCGGGGGATACCGCCACTGAAGCGGAAAATCATGTCAAAAGCCCCCTCTGCGAACGATACACAATCCCGACTGCCGACGGTGCCGATACGATGGAAGATATATTCTTCAGTTTCTTCCCGATTCAAAGGGTTCAGATGGCAGCTGATACTGATCCGTTGGCGCAATTGACGCAAAGAAGGTTTCGCAATAATCTGCCTTAACTCCGGCTGTCCAACCAGAATGATCTGCACCAGTTTAAAAGTGTCGGCCTCGAGATTAGACAACAAACGGATCTCTTCCAGAGATTCTTCCGAGAGGTTCTGTGCTTCATCAATAATGATAATCGGCTGTCGACCGGAACTGCATTCTTCCAGCAGAAAATCATTTAATTCTCGCAACAGCTGAACCTTGTCTTTTCCGGTGACAACAAGGCCGAAATCCTCATTGATCATGCCGATCAGTTGTTGAGCATCAACCCGAGTATTAAAAATCATCGATAAGGTCATATCGGAACTGATTTTATTGATAATATCGCGAACCAAGGTGGTTTTTCCCGAACCGACTTCCCCGGTCAGCAAAGTAAAACCGGCATGTTCCTGAACACCGTATTGCAAGTAGCTGAGGGCTTTGCGATGCCCCTTACT
>JAUVEB010000074.1 GCA_030595055.1 Desulfuromonadaceae bacterium | reverse complement strand
CCGCCTCTCCATGCGCTCGCCGCATTCCACGATTTTTTCCCACCGGGTTGTGACCTTCCCGGTAGGCCGGACTATTTTTTTTCGTCGGTCTTGTGGCGATTCGCACCGCTCGATCCAGCCGTCCCGCTCCATCCGGTCCAGGATTCGCACGAGTGTCGAAGGCTCGATTCGCAATTGCATGGCCAACTCATTCTGGGCCAATTCTCCATACAGTGCAAGACAGGCGAGAACTTGGACTTGCCGCAGAATAATCCCGGTCTCCGCTAGCTCATTGTTCAGCGCCGTCTCGCTCAGGGATGACAGCCTGCCATTAAAATTAACATTCTTTCAGAGGACGCTAAATAAACAGCTTGATCATGACACCCAGGTTCTTTGAATAAGAAAAAAATTGGCTCGAAAATCGGTGCCGTAACCGATTATTCGCCCCTTCTCCGTTTGCCCCTTGGTAAAAAATCCCCAAAACTGTCAAATTCTCCGACAAGTCTGTGCAGGAACAGGGAGTCATTTCCGAACCTTCAACATGCTGTAAACATTTATCTTATTCGCCAACAAAAATGGTCTCGCAAAAAAGAATATGATAGCTAAATCTAAATTCACAATAAATATGATTGTCGATTTTTATTACACCAAAAGAGAAATCCCCAACATTAAATCATGCATTTTCAAACACTTACAATCTTGGCAAGGAACATGCTTAATTAAATTGAATGGCACTGCCCTGCCGCTGGGCAGCAAGGGTTAAGATGCATCAAAAAGGAACTCTGCAAGCAGCCTGTTCATCACAAACGCAGCATCTCGCCCGTCAAAGGGGATGGAGCTATGGCTTGTACAGTAACAGACAGATCCTCTTCCCGGCCTTTAAGTTGGGGCCGACATCTCGATAATCATTCCATCTGGTGGTGGAATTTTTCTACTTCTGTTTTTCTCACCTGTCCGTTTCTCATTGCACAACACATAAAACCAAAATCAGCTTGGGCTCTTCTCTTTTTTAGAGCATCACAGACATACTGCAGGTTTATCTCTGGCTTGTTATCCCATTTATCTCCATTTGCGGTGGCAACCACTATGAGAAGCCAAGCTGAAGGAAATCGGGGGTCACTTAAACATCGGTGAATCGGCAGTATCCCGGACGAGTCGCCGGATAACAGCAAAAAGGGAGAGGGATAAGAATCTGAAGGCATTGGTTGAGATAGATGGAAAATGCGTTAGGTTTGTCAAGAGTGCAGACCCTTAGGGGTTCATCTGTATTTATGAGAATGTGACCCTAAAGCTAGGGAGGTTGTCATGAAAATTTTCAAAACTTGTGCGCATCAGCATTATCGAACCATTTCAGTGTTTTTACTTATCCTCAGTATTCTTTTCATGAGTTTGGCAGTGCAAGATACTTGGGCCTTGGATCGATCCAAAAAAAATGAGGGCGCAGATCACGAGGATGCACACGCATCGGCAACAGGTAAAAGCGTGCGGGTTGGGGTCATTGAGGTGGAAGAAAAGACAGGAGGCAGGGGCGTTATCGAATCGGGTGCTAAAAAGCACCACCTTGGCAGTCGGCTCAAGGAAAACTTATGGTTTGACAACTTGGCCCCGCCCCTATCTGGAGATCCAGTCCCTCCCGCAGGGGATTTCAATAAAGACAGCGAGCATGCAACTTTAGTTGCAGACGTAATCGGAAGTGGCGACGCAACACATACAGGAGTTGCAAAAAAAGCAGATATTTACGTCGGGAGCATTTCGGCTACTGGCACTAACGGGGTTAGATCCGCTGTTGATCGACTTGAAGACGGTCACAGTGTACATCTTTTTAATCACAGTTGGGCAAATGGTGCTGCGCTGGAGACACAATTTCTGGACTGGTTTACTGTTCAACGCGACACATTGCATATTATCGCTGCCGGTAACAGTTCAGGTACTCTCAATGATCCTGCGACAGCATTCAATGCCCTCACTGTTGGTGCTACCGACGATAATTTTATAAATCGCGCAGACTACAGTGATTATCAAGCCGGCAAACGCGCCAAGCCGGACCTGGTTGCACCCGGCACAAAAATCTCCAATGGTGCAATTGAAAAAAATGGGACGAGCTTCGCCGCACCGCATGTCACAGGGGTCGCTGCAATGCTGGCTGAAAAGGGTCTCACTATGGGGACGGGCAATGACAAGAACCGCCTGGCTCAACGTGCGATCATCATGAACTCGACCCGCAAACGCCACATCGTTAAACCGGACATTGATCACGCGGACGTTCGAGACAATGCGGCCACTGCTACTGAGACCGCAGACGGTGATTATCTGACTGGGAAAAAGATAAGGCAGGGAAGTACCGCCACCGCCCCCAAAACGGATCAGTGGACACCGAGCCAGTGGACATCTCCAGACGGTAAGAAGCTGACCGTGACCCAACCGCTAGACGACGAAACGGGCACAGGCGCTCTGGATGCACAAAGGGCTCTCATTCAGTTTAATGGGGGAGAACAAAAGGAGAAATATTTTAACCCCGCCGGGGTTGGACCGATCGGCTGGAATCGGAGTTTCCTGAATCCGGATTTCGGCATGGATATTTATGAGTTTAATTTTGGCATAGAAACCGGCACGTTCATTACCGCTACCTTGGTTTGGGATATACCTGTCATTGAAACCGACGCGGGCACAGCCGGAAGCAAACCGGGACAAGTCGATGCTGGGGATACCTATGCCTATGGCGCACTACCGGACTTCAATCTTTTTGTCTTCAAGAATGAAATGCTTTGGGCCGAATCGATCGGAACGTTAGACACGGTAGAGCATTTGCATTTCCCCGTACCAGAGTTTGGAAAACCGTTTGAATACTCTCTGCGAGTAGACTTGCTGGGGAGTGGGGTCAATAATATCAATTATGGCCTTGCGTGGTGGACGACACCGATCCCTGAGCCTGAAACGTTTTTCCTTTTCGCCTTAGGGATTATAGGTCTTTTACTGATGCACAAGAGGAGGGCTGGTAAAAAAGAATACGATGGCTAAGCACGGAAGATTAAATTCCATCGAGGTCAGCTCGTCTTTCCGACCACTATGTCAGGGATTCGTACTGTCGTTGTTTCACCTGAGTTGGCTACCAATCGAATGATCAAATGGAATTGGCTACCAACGGGAAGATAAGGACCGGACCGTGTGCCGATAAAGGTCTGAATCGTTTGTCCAGCGTTTATATTGACCGGCCAAGTTGGGCCTTCACTTAAATTTTCCAGCATTATTGGATATTGACCCCCCTCTTGCGTTTCAATATAGGCATCCTTTTCAATACAGAGGGGGGATTTTCCTTGGTTATGCAGAATGATCGCAACACCCAAGAACAGGGGGGAGCCCCCATCGGGCCCCGATCGTAGAACTTTCGGCATCCAATCCCGGTAGGCATAAGATTTTATTATACTAACAGTTAAAGTTTCTATCCTATTGCTCATTTTACTCTTCTTCCCAACATAGGAGAAAAACAACTTTCCTTCGTTTTCTTGATTTATTTTTAATTCCTGCCCAGAGGCATCCGGGACCATGAAGAGTAAGTATGCAAAAAGCCCCAGAACAAACCCTCTTCCCAAAATATTATCGAAAGTCACCCTTTTCTCCTTTCAATATATTTCTTCTTTTTTTGATTTCCACGATAAGCTTTTTGCCTCGTCTGCCCCGGCAAAATGGGGGTGAACAGCCAAAGTTTCTTCAAATCTTTGAAGAATTTTATCCTGCTCATCCAGTTTGTCATAGCTCACTCCAAGATGATAGAGAAGGGTAGTGGTTTTTGCGGGGAAAGATCAGAAAATAGGGGGGATTGCGATGTCTACTTACCGTGTTCAATTTGGTGATAATGCAAAAATTTGCGGCGATTTTGTCGTTGCCAATACCATTCAGGATAGTTTCAACAAAGTACAATCCTCCAAGGTTTCTACGGATCTTAAAAAAAACTGGAGGAGCTGTGTCTGGTTGTTACTGACTTATGCAACAAGCTTCCGAAAGAGAAGTCCCAGGAGACTGCCCGTGACCTGAAGTCTCTCACCGAGGAAGCGGCCGCTGAAAAACCAAGAAGGAAATGGTATGAACTGAGCGCTGAAGGGTTAATCGACGCTGCAAAAACTGTTGGTGAATGTATTGGGCCTATTACCAAATTAGTAAAGGCAGTCTTGGCTCTTCTTGCGATTATCGGGTAGCTTTTCGATTTCAACTTAGCCACATTCGTTATTCAGCCCCATCCATTACAACAGCCAAAAGCCTACTTGAGATTGTCTTGTGGAAACGTCTGAAACGGGGAGAAGATAAAATGTCCTCCCTCTCTCGTCCCGGCAGCCAACGCTTTTTTCAAGAGCAGTGTCAAATCGCAGCTGAGGTACTGCAGCTGATCAGATCAAGCAGCAGGGCGACACCCTCATCAACATAGGGGTCTTCAGCTATTTCTTCTTCCAGGGACAGCGGCTCCTTGTCGTCATCCCTGTCCTGCATCGCCAACGGGCCATGTGGGGGCTTCAATTTACCCACAGCAAGGGACTGCTCACGCTCTTTGAGCATGACACTCAGTTGCAAAGACTGCAAAGTCTGCTCGCGACGCTCGCGGGCCGCTTCCGCCTCGACCACAATCTCATTGAAATCTTCATCCTTGCCGACCCGCGTCAGGCTGAGCTTACGTAGTTTCGTGACATTTTTCGACGACTGTGCCCAGCGCTTAAAATCAGTAGACTTGATATGATCCCAGGAAAGAGCATAGTCGAGGTATTTCTCCCCACTTTCCAGACCATCGAGACGGGATGGCAAAACCACGTCTGGGATGACCCCTTTTTCCTGGGTCGACTCACCACTGATCCGGTAAAATTTCTGGATCGTCACCTTCACTGCACCGAGCGGCAGATATTTTTCCATGCCACGCAGTTTTACGTACCGATCAAGATCCAGCATGGCCTGAACCGTGCCCTTACCGTGGGTGTGATCATCACCGACGATCAACGCTCGACCGTAATCCTGCAGGGCTCCGGCGAGGATTTCCGAAGCGGAGGCACTGAAACGGTTAACCAGCACAACCATCGGCCCGTCGTATTCAATGGCGCGATCATCATCGCTCATCACCCGGATACGCCCATTACCATTGCGCACCTGGACCACCGGCCCGGTCTCGATAAACAGGCCGGTGACGCTCACCGCATCGGAAAGTGATCCGCCACCATTATTACGCAGATCGAGAACTAATCCGGAAATTTTTTCTTTTTTCAACCTGCGAAGTTCTGCACGTAAATCATCGGTACAGTTGCGATCGGTCTTACCGCTGTAATCCCGATAGAAAGAGGGAATTTTGACGTAACCGAACGTCTGGCCACTCTTTTCGTCAACGATCGAAGTTCCCTTGACGAAGGTCTCTTCAATTTCTACTACGTCGCGGATGATCGAAATCACCAGCCGACGGCCATCCGGCTTTTTCACTGTCAAACGAACCTCGGTCCCTTTTTTACCGCGAATCAGAGTCACGGCATCCCGAATCCGGGTGTCGGTGATATCTTCCGGTTCCTCCGTCCCTTGGGCGACCTTGAGAATAATATCATCTGCGGCCAGCTGCCCTTGCCGGTAAGCGGCACTGCCGGGAATAATCTTCACCACCTTGATGTAGCCGTCCTCTTCCCGCAGGGTGGCACCGATCCCTTCGAGAGAGCCACTCATCTGGATATCAAAATCTTCTTTCGAGGTTGGTGGCAGATAGCTGGTATGGGGATCAAAAGCCCTGGAGATGGCATTCAGGTAGCGATCGTAATGGTCCTGCTCGGTTTCATCAAGCATCCGTACAAACAGGTTACGATTCGTTTTAGCGACTTTTTCCCGGGCCTGGTCCAGCAACGCCCTTTGCTGCTTGTCATCCACCGGCAGCAACTGGCCGTCATCGTTGACGCCAATTTCATCCTCACGCAAGTTGATGTAGCGTGCCAAAATCTGGAATTTAAGAATTTTTCGCCAACGCTCCCGCAACTCGGGTAATTCATTCACAAACTGGAGCTTTTCCGGATCAGTTTCCAAACTTTCGACTCTCTGGTAATCGATCTTTTCCTGAAGCAGCTCAGCGGCCATTTTCTGCACCTGCTCAATCCGTTGACTCAACAGATTGCGTCCGGTTTCCGGCAGATCAAGCCGACCGCGACGAATGGAATCATCGATCTGATCCTGAAAAGCTTTCAATTGAGCAACATCCTCGAGCAACAAGAAACGCTTCTGAAAGTCGAGTTGTTTCAGATAGAGATCGAAAGCCGCATGCGACAATTTATCGTCGGTCGGTTTTTGACTGTAGTGATTGCGGCTGAGCTGTTGCTGGATCATATGGCCAAGCAGCCGGGCACGATTGTAATCGAATTGCTCGCTGGTTTTGCCCCAACTGAGGAGTGGCAACAAAAGGATCAGCAGGAACAACAATTTTATCGACAAAAATGATTTTATACGCATAAACTCCCCATGCTTTGGGATCGAAACAAGCACCGCTGGAAGCTATGGCCACCCTACCGAACACCCGAGGCCAAGCTTTTTAAAAAAAGGATTAGACTACTTTACTCCTGACGGGCAATAGCTCGCAAGGTGGAATTCCGTATCAATCTTTGCGCATCTGAGCAAATCGGTGAAATCCTGCTAAAATATAAACATTCGTCAGCTGCTTGCTGATCACAACGGGCCATGCGGATCGAGCCAGGGGCGCTGCACAAAGCAACGTAATTCAACAGCAGCCCAAACGCCTACCGAAGGAGGTTCGGCATGACAGAACACCGACATTACCGACGCATTAATTTTCACACCGAAGCCGAAATATTATTTAAAGAAACTCCCCATCGCTGTGAACTGGTTGATCTGGCGCTACAGGGGGCCTTGTTTCATACCGAGCAAAATCTGCCACTCAATGCCGGTGACCAGGGCCTGCTGACCATTACCCTCCCCGGTTCCGACCTCACCATGGAATTTACCGGTGAACTGATTCACCAGCGGGGCAACTTTTATGGTTTTATTTTTATCTCGGAAGATGCCGTCACCATGGGACATCTGCGCCGCCTGCTGGAACTGAATTTAGGCAACGGCAATGAAGTTGACCAGGAATTTCACCACTGGCTGAAAAACACCTGATCAGATCGGAATCCGCTGCTTCTTGCAATAACTCCGCAAGACCATTCCCGCCTGGTTAAGCCGTGAAAGCTGTGTATTCTTGGCCTTGACCAACGGCACATCGTCCAACGGCACCTGCGCCTGCCGAATCTCCCTTTGTACTAACGCCAGATTGTTGAGAATAACCTTCAGATCGGCAGGAGTGTATTTTTTCAATACCGGGGGTGAAAGGCTTAGATATCCCCCGGCAATATCCTGGGCCATTTTTTTCGGATTTCCGGAAATTGCCATTTCATCTCTCCCTGTCATTTAACGCAAAAAACTTCACCGCCCAATCCGGCAGGCAAAAGCCTCTTGCTTTTCTCAAATCACTGTGCGATCAATCGCCGCCATGAACCGCTCTCAACATACCAAAGGATTGCTGCTGACCTTCACGGCCGTGTTGATCCTCAGCCCGGACGCGTTGCTGGTCCGCCTGATCAGCTGTGATGTCTGGACCCTGTTGTTCTGGCGCTGCCTGCTGACTGCGCTTACAACCGCACTGATTCTGCTGATCCGTTATCGTCGGCGTTTTTGGCACAGCTTCTACGCAATCGGTCGGCCCGGGCTTTTTTCAGCCATAACCATCGTTATCGGCTCAATGCTGTTTGTCAATTCACTCAAGCATACCGCAGCCGCCAATACCTTGATTATTCTGGCGGCCACTCCGGTTTTCAGCAGCCTGTTCAGCTGGCTGTTCCTGAGGGAAAAGATTGCCCACCGCACCTGGCTGGCCATTTTCACCTGCTTCGGCGGCATCTTGCTGATCTTTTCCGGCAGTTTGCAAAGAGGCCTGCTGCTGGGCGATATGCTGGCGCTGGGTGCGACCTTGATGTGGGCAACCAACCTGGTCATTTTGCGCCGCGGCCGCGCTGTCAACATGATTCCGGCCAACGTTCTCGGCAACCTGGCGGTCGTACCCGTTGTTTTGCTACTCGGAGCGCAACCGTTAACCGTCACCCCGGTTGATGCTGGCTACCTACTGCTGCTCGGCGGCTTGCTGCTGCCGGTCTCATTTGCCATGATCACCCTCGGGCCGCGCTACCTGCCCGCCCCGGAAGTCAGCCTGATCCTGCTGGTCGAAACCGTCCTTGGACCGATCTGGGTCTGGCTGGCCTTGGGAGAAGTTCCACAGACGACCACCTTGATCGCCGGGCTGCTGATTGTCGGTACCCTGCTCACCCACACCCTGCTCTCCCTAAGAGACGCAAAACCGTCCGCGGCAATTACCGGGAACTGAAACGTTTTCGATAAACCGTCGGCGAGATTCCGACAATCTGCTTGAACAGCCGCCGAAAAGAACTGACATCTTCATAACCGACGGCCCGGGTGGTTTGCTCAAGCGACGCTGTGCTTCCGGCCAGCAGTTGCTTGGCCTTTTCGATGCGCATCCGTTGCAGGTATTCCAACGGCGCCTCTCCGGTTGCCTTGCGAAAACGGCGCAAAAAGGTACGCTCATTCAATCCGGAAAGTGCAACCAGTTCTTTGACCACCACCTTGCCCCGATAGTGATTGTCAAGCCATTGTTGGACCTTGAGAATGGCTTGATCCGCATGTTTTTTGTCTCCACGGAAACGCATGAAAGGTGCCTGATCCCGGGAACTCCGATCAATCAACATCATCCGGGCACAGACACCGGCAAGTTGCGCAGAACCAAACTTTTCAATCAGGTAGAGAGCCAGATCCAGGTGGGCGCTGGTGCCTCCGGCGCAGAAATAATCATCACCGTCAATCAGCATCCGGTCAACCTGCAGGTCGACCTTGGGGTAACGTTGCCGAAAGCGGGAGGCCAACTGCCAGTGGGTTGTCGCTGACCGGTTATCGAGAATCCCAGCTTCTGCAAGGAGAAAAGCCCCGGAGCAAGCGCTGGCAATCCGCGCCCCATGGCGATGCTGCCAGCGAAGCCAGTCAATCAAGGAACGCTCTTCCAGCAAACGGTCAGGGCTGCCCATCACCCCGGGAACCAGCACCAGGTCGATCTCTCGGCACTCTGCCAAAGAACGCTTCGGCAGCACCGGTAGACGATTGAAGCTGGTCACCGGTTCTCCGTTAAGGGTGACGACTTCAAATTGACAGAAGGAGGTCTTCCCTTGGGGATGCAGCCGACGACATTCCCAGTTTGCCAGGGTGAACAGATCCAGCTGTCCGGCAAGCCCGGAGAGCAGGCAGTTATCGTAAGCCAGGACGGCAACTTTCAGCATATTCATACCCCTTTCAACCCTTTCATGCGATTATAGACACAAATACGCCTGATTTCAACATAGAGTTAGTTGATGGTCTCGCAAAAAATGAATATGATGGCTAAGCAAAAATTTCGACCTACAAGGCGTGGTGGTTTTTCAGGGGCGGAGGCATGTGCCACGGGACGCTTTACCTGATCGTCGACTTCGACCCCGCATGATCTCGCGAAGGAAAGGGAAGAATATTCATGAAGAAAATAGAAATAAGCCGACAAATGACCATTGAAGAGCTGGTTGAAGCCAAACCCGAAGCCGTGAACTTTCTCTTCAAAAGAGGGATTCGCTGCATCCGCTGCGGGGAACCGATCTGGGACACCCTTGAAGCGGCGGCGCGACAAAAAAATTTCAGCGAAGACGAAATTGATCAGCTGCTGCTTGATCTTAACCATCTGGATTAAGCCAAACAGCAGCCGGGCTCTGTCACCTTTTATGGTAACTGTTCAGCAAGATGTGCTGGTGATGCCCATGGAAAGGGTGTCTGTCGCCCGGATGGCGACAGTCAAGCCCCAGGGATGGGTTCATGCGGCCCTTGGAATGGGCGACACCAGACCATCAGCACCCGTTCTGAATAGTTACCTTTTATGTTTATATTTCTTGTTCTTTTTGTGCTTAAATTTCTTCGGCGGATATTTTTTCAAGTGATCCTGATGCTTGACGTAAGGCCGACGACTATCCATCTCGATGCTCACATGCTCGCCAAGATTAATCTGCAGATGGCGCGGCAAAGAAACGGACATTTTCCAGCTACTTGAGTCGAGGTAAAAATAAACACCTCGCCCCGTATCAAAATAAATTCTGGCGTCGGGATAATAATGATAACGGAATTTGGCGCGATAGCCGTGTGCCTTAGCATGCGCAGGCGGACCGGCTTTGGCCGCCGAAGAAACCA
>JAUVEB010000101.1 GCA_030595055.1 Desulfuromonadaceae bacterium | reverse complement strand
GAGCGGTAATGTGAAGTCAGGATGAAGAAGCGCACCACTTCAGGGTCGTAGGTTTTTAAAATGTCACGGATGGTAAAGAAGTTGCCGAGCGACTTGCTCATCTTCTCCTGGTTGACATTGACAAAGCCGTTGTGCAGCCAGTACTTGACGAACGGCTTACCGCTGGCGCCTTCACTCTGGGCGATCTCGTTCTCGTGGTGAGGAAAGATCAGGTCACGGCCGCCGCCGTGGATATCGAAACTGTCACCGAGCAGCGAAGAACTCATCGCAGAACATTCGATATGCCAGCCCGGCCGACCCGCTCCCCAAGGGGATTCCCAACTCGGCTCACCCGGCTTGGCGGCCTTCCAGAGGGCGAAATCCATCGGATTTTCTTTCTGTTCACCCGGCGTAACCCGCGCCCCGGCCTGCATCTCCTCCATATTGCGCTTACTGAGTTTCAGATAACCGTCGAATTTGTCGACCCGGTAGTAGACATCGCCGGCTGATTCGTAGGCCATCCCCTTATCGATCAATTTTTGGCTGATTGCGACAATCTGCTCTATATACTCAGTGGCACGCGGCTCATGGGTCGGTTTAACCAGCCCCAAAGCATCCATATCCTCATCGAATGCGCGGATGAACTCTTCGGCCAACTCCTTGCTGTCAATCCCCCGCTCGTTGGCGCGATTGATAATCTTGTCGTCTACATCGGTATAGTTACGCACGTAAATGGTCTCATATCCGGCAAACTGCAGATAACGGAAGACGATATCAAAAACGATGTTGGCACGGGCGTGACCGATATGGCAGTAGTCATAAACTGTGACACCGCAGACGTACATACCGACCTTGCCGGGAACCAGCGGCTGGAACTCTTCCTTTTTTCCGCTCATCGTATTGTAAACGCGCAAACTCATATGGTTTCTCCGTAACGGATGTTATTGATGTCGAAGCGCTGCTTGCCGCGCCGCCTGTGCCTTCAGAGAAGGGCGCGGCAAGCGGCACCCCTACGCTTTCATTTTTGCCCAGGTATCGCGCAGGGTCACAGTGCGATTAAAGACCGGCTTGCCTGCTTGCGAGTCCTTGCTGTCAGCGGTGAAATAGCCGACCCGCTCAAACTGGAAGGTTTCGCCGGGCTTTGCCTGCAGCAGACTCGGCTCGACCAACGCCTCGGTCTCCTGCAACGACTCGGGGTTAAGAGCCTGCAGGTAGTTTTCCGCCTTGTCGGGGTTCTCCCGGTTGAACAACCGATCATAAACCCGGACTGCGACTTTTTGTGCATGGCGGGCCGAAACCCAGTGGATGATCCCCTTGACCTTGTGCCCGTCGGCCGGATTTTTGCCCAGGGTATCAAGATCGGCCGAGCAGCGCAGCTCAATCACCTCGCCGTTGTCATCCTTGAGCACTTCATCACACTTGATGATGTAAGCGTTACGCAAACGGACCTCGCGACCGGGACCGAGACGGAAAAACTTCTTCGGCGGATCTTCCATGAAATCATCCCGCTCAATATACAGTTCGTTACTGAACGGCAGGGTGCGGTTCCCCAGCTCCGGTTGCTGCGGGTGATTGGGAGCAACCAACTCTTCGACCCGATCTGCCGGAACGTTGGTGATCGTCACTTTGAGCGGATTGAGTACCGCCTGACGGCGGAAGGCGCTTTCGTTGAGCTGTTCGCGGACACAGTCTTCCAGCACCGACAGATCGATCCAGCTGGCCGCACGGCCGACACCGATCCGCTCGCAGAAGGTGCGTATCGCCGCCGCCGGATAGCCCCGCCGGCGCATCCCGGAGACCGTCGGCATGCGCGGATCGTCCCAGCCGTTGACATGCTTTTCATTGACCAGTTGCAGCAGCTTGCGCTTGCTCATCACCGTGTAGCTCAGGTTCAGCCGGGCAAATTCGATCTGTTGCGGGGCGAAGATCTCCAGTTCGTTGAGAAACCATTCGTAAAGCGGTCGGTGATCCTCAAATTCCAGAGTACAAATGGAATGGGTGACCCCCTCAATGGAATCCTCCTGACCGTGGGCAAAATCGTACATCGGGTAGATGCACCAGGTGTCGCCGGTACGGTGATGATGGGCGTGGAGAATCCGGTAGAGGGCCGGATCACGCAAGTTCATATTCGGAGAGGACATGTCGATTTTCGCCCGCAAGATGTGAGTCCCGTCGGGAAAGTCGCCATTTTTCATCTGCTCGAACAGTTCGAGGTTCTCTTCAACGCTACGATCACGATAGGGGCTGTCAACACCGGGATGGGTCAAAGTCCCACGATTTTCCCGCACCTGCTCAGCTGTCTGACTCTCGACATAGGCCTTGCCCGCTTTGATCAATTGCACCGCCCAGAGATAGAGCTGAGCAAAATAATCGGAGGCGAAATAGAGATGCTCCCCCCAATCAAAACCGAGCCAGGCAACATCCTCCTTGATCGCCTCGACATATTCATCCTCTTCCTTGGTCGGATTGGTATCGTCAAAGCGCAGGTTGCAACGCCCCTTATATTCATCCGCCAGCCCGAAGTTCAAACAGATACTTTTGGCGTGGCCGATATGCAGATAACCGTTCGGTTCCGGCGGAAAACGGGTGATCACTCGGTCACGCTTGCCGCTCTCCAGGTCGTCGGTAATGATAGTGCGGATAAAATTGGAACTGCTGGGAGTTTCCGCTGTGCTCATGGGGTTTTCCTTTTCTCGCTTTATGCAATAACAGCAGCGTTCGCTGCCTGACGCTTCTGATCCCGCTGTAATAAAACCACGGCGTGGGCAGCAATTCCCTCACTGCGGCCGGCAAAACCGAGCATCTCGGTCGTGGTCGCTTTGACGTTGATCCGCCCGCTGACGACCTGGCAATCCGCGGCAATCCGTTTGACCATCTGCGGGATATAGGATGCCAGTTTCGGCTTCTGACAGATGATGGTTGCATCCAGGTTGCCGATCCGGTATCCGGCACTCTGCGCCTTGTCAATCACCTCGCGCAGCAGTTTACGGCTATCAATACCGGCATATTCATCCGTCGTATCCGGGAAATGTTTGCCGATGTCGCCCATCCCTAAAGCACCAAGGATGGCATCGCAAATGGCATGCAGCAACACATCGGCATCGGAATGGCCGAGCAATCCCAGTTCATAGTCAATTTTGACACCACCGAGCATCAGGTCGCGTCCGGCAACCAGCCGGTGAACATCATAGCCGTGACCGATGCGCATCATGCCGAGCCCTCCCCTTGCCGGTGAAAAAGTGCGTCGGCCATCACCAGATCTTCCGGCGTCGTCACCTTGATGTTACGATAATCCCCTTTAAGTATCTGCACCGGCACGCCGAGCCTCTCAAGTAAAGAGGCATCGTCGGTCCCGAGAAAACCAGCCTCATCAGCGCTGCGGAAGGCTTCGGCGATCAGCTGATAGCTGAAGCCCTGCGGTGTCTGTGCCTGCCAGAGGCGCTTTCGATCAGGAGTCCCGCTGATCTGCCCGTTGTCCACCTCTTTGATCGTATCCTTGACCGGCACGCCAACCACACAGGCCCCCTGCTCGACAATGATTGTGATCAGTTCAGCGAGCAGTTGCGGATTGAAGAGCGGCCGCACGCCGTCATGAATCAGCACAATCCGCTCCGGCTGGTCCAGATCGTCCTCGCTCAGGGCCAGCAAACCGTTACGCACCGAATCCTGCCGCTCGGCCCCTCCGGCAACAATTCTGCGCACCTTGTTAAAGCCATAGGGTGCGATAATCGCTTGCTGACAATAGGAAATTTCATCCGGAGGCAAAATTGGGTAAATATACTCAATTTGCGGATGCGCATCAAATAAGGCCAGAGTGTGGGCCAGAATAGGCTTACCGGCCAAGTCGAGATACTGCTTATTGATCGAAGTCCCCATGCGGCGACCCATCCCCGCAGCAGGGACCAGAACAGTAGCTTTCATTGATGCGCCTTAAAGCCGTAGCAAGAGAGGGGAAAGGGCCCCAAAAACAGAAAAGACCGGGCGCGCTGCACCCGGTCCGGTATTCTGCCATGTCTGATATTTTAGTGAAAGATATTCTCCAGCCTCTTGACAACCTTGGCCTCTTTTTCACCCTGAGCCAGTGCCACCTCTGTTACCAGCAGCTTGCGAGCCTGCTCAAGAACCTTTTTCTCCCCGTAGGAAAGTTCTTTTCCCGTGCGGATCTGGTAAAGATCACGCAGCACGTCCGCGACATCCAGAAGATCACCGGTTTTCAGTTTGTCATTGTACTCTCGCTGCCGACGACTCCAGGAAGCAATCTTGCTGTTGTCGTTCGGTTCGGACAGGGCATCAAAAACATTGGTGATACGTTTCTGATCAATCAGTCGACGCAGTCCGACGTTGGCCACCTTTGTCACCGGCACCATGATTTTCATATCGCTGTCAACAATCCGCAGAATATAAAACTTCTGGCTATGCCCGGAAAATTCACGTAATTCGATATCTTCAATAACACCGACACCTTGAGTTGGATAAACCGCCATATCTCCGATTTTAAACATCTATAAGACTCCTTTTTGCGAAGTACCGAACATAGCACAATCTGCCCCGTTCGTCAAACATCGTCAGGCGACGCCAACACAGACCCCGGATCACCTTTGTCCGTCAGGGGTCACTGGAGGACAAAGCAAACCGGCACCCTGACATCAACCGCGACCGGTTTGGTGCCAAGGCGGCCCGGGCGAAAACGCCAATGACGGACCGCTTCGAGGGCGGCCCGATCGAGGATGCGGTGGCCGGAGGAGCGTTCGATCCGCACCTTCAGAACCTGCCCGCTCTCCGCCACCCGAACCCGCAACCAAACCTCCCCTTCCCAGCCTCGCCGTCGTGCGATACGGGGATAAGTGGGCGGGGAATTTTCGGAGAAGATCGGCGTCGCCCCAAGCAAAGCAGTGCCAATGGGGGAACCGGCCGGACTGGCAACAGATTCTTCCGTTATAGACATGGACGGCAAGCCGGCATCCCCACCGCTTTTGTCCTCCGGGAAAGGTCGGTAAGCCTGCCTCTCCCGGCCGGGGGACGTTACCAACACGACTGGGGTCTCGTCGGTGTTGTTGTCTGGGACTTCCAACGTTACAGGGGCGTGCTTTGGTTCCGGCGACGGTTTCGTCGCGACAGGGGGGGACGGAGGCTTTTGCCTGATGTTCTTCGGGGGTTCAGGCAATTTCTGAGGCGAAACAACCAGTACTTTCGAGCTCAAAGAACGCCTCGCTTCGGTTGTTTTCGGTGGCACCGGCTTGGTCTTTCGGGCCGACCTTTCCGGTTTGAGCGAGGATCGCTTGACGACGGTCAAAGCGGCACTTCCCTGCGGTTTCTCAGGACCCCATTGTTGAGATAACTCAAGGTAACTGACCTTAAAAACAGTCGGTTTACGGTGCCCCATTGTTCCCGAAACCAGGAAGGTGGCAATAACCGCCAGATGCAGTCCGAGGGAAACAACACCCCAATAAACCAAGGGCTTTCTCCTCATCGGTCGTTGCTCTCCCAAGGCTTGTCTTTGAGGAGATCGAGAACCGCTTCGGTGTCTGGAACAACCCGTCCACCCGCAGCATGGATCGCCTGAAGCATTTCCCACGCCCTGCCGCCGGTGTAATCCCGTTCGGCACTGGGGTCAACCAGAAGAACGGGAATCCTCCGGCTCAGGGCCTCCCGGGCAAGCTCAAGGCTGGCCAGGTTGCCGGGCCCCCAGACGGTCGGGGCAACGACTAACGCCTCGGCCTGCCGGCAGAGGCCCCGGGCGGTCTGAAGGGTCGCTGCGGAGATGGGGCAGAAAGGTTCTTCCAGAGCGGTCTCAAGTTCGAAAACAGAGGCCAGAACCTGATCGTAATCCCCCCGATTGAGGGGGCCCACGGTGATCTCACCCCCGGCAAGATGGAGCCGTCGCAACAGTTCACCGCCGCTGCCACCGCCGCAAAACAGATGAATCCGCGGTGGTTTCTGCTGCCAGGCGTTACCACGTCGAACCGGGTAGGCTCGCGGAGCACCGGTATAGGGATTGCTTTCCACCTTCACCTCCACCCGAAACACCTGGCGCAGGTTGCTCGGAGTGAACACCTCGGTCGGAGAACCGAGTGCCGTCGGGGTTCCGTCTGCGGCAAGCAGGAGGATGCGGTGGGAGGTTTCGGCGGCCAGATCCAGATCATGTGAAACCTGGACCACCGTGGTCCCCTGTTCCCGGTTGAGGCGAACCAGCAGTTCGGCAATCTCCAGCCGATGGTCGAGATCAAGATGGCTGGTGGCCTCATCAAGGAGGAGAACCGGCGTCTCCTGTGCCAGGGCGCGTGCCAGCAGCACCCGCTGGAGTTCTCCCCCGCTCAGGTCGGTGACCGGTCGCTTGCCCAGATGAAGGATATCGGTCACCGCCAGGGCCTTTTCTACTGCCTTGCGATCGGCTGAGGTCGACCCCAGAAAGCCGGATTGGTGGGCGTAACGGCCCATTGCCACCATCTCGCGGACCGGATAGGGAAAGGGGGCCTGCATGGACTGGGGGACCACCGCCGCCAACCGAGCCATCGCCTTTCTGCCGAGGCGGACAGCGTCCCGTCCTTGCCAGAGGACCCGCCCCTCGGCAGGCGTCAACACGCCGCGTAAAAGCCGCAACAGGGTCGACTTGCCACAGCCGTTGGGGCCGAGAATAGCAAGGATTTCGCCTCGCTTAACCTCCAGGTCGATCCCGCGCAGCACCGGTTCATTGTCGTAAGCGAAGTGGAGGTTTTCCACCGCAATCATTGCCCGCCCTCCCGTTTACGCAACAAATAGAGAAAGAAGGGGGCTCCAAGCAGCGCCGTGACCACACCGACCGGGATTTCCGCCGGTGCCAGCAGGGTACGGGAGAGGGCGTCTGCCGCCATCAGAAAGGCCGCGCCGAGCAGAGCCGAAGCCGGCAGCAGATGACGGTGGGATGGCCCCCAGATCATGCGTACCACGTGGGGAACGGTCAGACCGACAAATCCCACCAGCCCGGCCATGGCCACCGCGGCGGCGGTCAGTGCACCGGCCGTGGCGAACAGCAGCAAACGTGAGGCGCCGACGTTGAGGCCGAGGTCGGCAGCAACCTCTTCTCCTTGAGTAAACAGATCGAGGGCGCGGGATTGGCGCCACAGACCGACAAAGGCGCAGCCGATCCAGAGGGCGGCCCAGGGCAGCCAGTCGGGATCGACCATATTCAGGTTTCCCGCCAGCCAGAAAACGGCGGTTCGAACCGGATCGGCGGGGGACATCCAGAGCAAAAACAGCAGCAGTGCCGAGGCCAAACTGCCGACCATGACGCCGGAGAGAATCAGGGTATGAGGCGAACCCCGGTGCGCCTGAGCGACCCAGTAAACCAGAAACAACGCCCCGCAAGCGCCGACAAAGGCTGCGGCCGGCAGCAGCAGGGGGGAACTGCAGCCAAGGGTCAGGGCCGCCACCGCACCCAGAGCGGCTCCTCCTGAAACGCCGAGAATATAGGGGTCGGCCAGGGGGTTGCGCAGCACCGCCTGGAAGGCACCGCCCGACGCGCCCAGGGCTGCGCCGACCAGGGCCGCCAGCAGCGCCCGGGGCAAACGGATTTTCAGCACGATGGCGGCATGGGTCGGCGAGGTCGGGTGACCGCAGAGGGTGGCGAACAGTTCTGTCAGAGAGAGGGAGAGCGAACCGGCCCAGAGCGACAGCAACAGTGCCGCGAACAGGGCAGTGACGAGAATCGGCAACCAGCTCAGGGATTGTCGACGGGTCATAGCTACTCCGGTAAAGTTTCGGCGCTCAGGTCGATGCCGTGCATGGCTTCAGCCAAGGCCACCAGGCCGAAGCTCAGACGCGGGCCGGGGCGATGGACCCAGTCCGGGGTAACGCTGACGATGCGGTTTTCTTTGACCGCCGTCAGCTCCGGCCAGGAGGAGAACAGATCGGTTGGATTCGGGGTTCCCGGATGGGGGGAGACCACGATCAGATCCGGGTCAGCCAAAAGCAGCGCTTCGGCCCCCCAGGTCGGGTAGCGGCTGGGTCCGGTGGGGACGACGTTTTCTCCGCCCGCCGCTTCGATAAGATCACC
>JAUVEB010000126.1 GCA_030595055.1 Desulfuromonadaceae bacterium | reverse complement strand
CAGGAGAAAAAACGCCTGTCATCCCTTTAAGTGCTGCTATCGGAGATCCAGTCTTTCTATCTTTTAAACTCTGGATTCCGGCTAAAATCCTGCCGGAATGACAGTCTTTTGTCTTGTGCTGAATAGATTACCTTATCTTTTCAATAGAAACGTTCTCCGCCGTTTCTCGGCACAATCGAATTTCCCTTGAACTGAGTCGCGTTCTACAGTTTCAAATCGGCCGCGCCCCGGCATAACTGTTCACGCAACGCATTGACATCGTCATTTTCCAGGTACTCGTCAAAACTCATCACCCGATCGATCACCCCGCCGGGGGTCAACTCAACAATCCGGTTAGCCAGGGTGGAGACGAATTTGTGGTCGTGCGAGGTGAACAGAATCACCTCGGAAAAATTGATCAGGCTGTTGTTGAGAGCGGTGATCGATTCCAGATCGAGATGGTTGGTCGGCTCGTCGAACAACAACGCATTGGCATTGGTCAGCATCATCCGCGCCAGCATGCAACGCACCTTCTCCCCGCCGCTGAGCACGTTGGTCATCTTGGTCGCATCATCGCCGGAGAACAGCATGCGGCCGAGAAAACCGCGGGCAAAGCTCTCCCCTTCGTGGGGCGGAAACTGGCATAGCCACTCGATGAGATTCATATCCTTAGCGAAATAAGCACGGTTTTCCTTGGGGAAGTAGGAGTTGGTCATGGTCACGCCCCAGCGGAAACTGCCGCTATCGGGCTTCAGTTCGCCGGCCAGAATCTGCAGCAGAGTGGTCTTGGCGACACTGCTGCCGCCGACAAAGACAATCTTGTCCCCTTTGTTAACGATCAGATTCAGATTATCCAGCACCTTGACACCATCGATAGTTTTGCTCAGGCCCTTCACTTCGAGGATGATATCGCCGCAGGGACGCTCGGGTTTGAACACCACAAACGGATATTTGCGCGACGACACCGGCAGCTCTTCGATATTCAGCTTATCGAGCAGCTTTTTACGCGAGGTCGCCTGTTTGGCCTTGGAGGCATTGGAGCTGAAACGGGCAATAAAATCTTTGAGTTCGTTGGCTTTATCACTGGCTTTTTTATTGGCGTCCTGCTTTTGCTGCAACACCAGCTGGCTGGCTTCGTACCAGAAATCGTAGTTACCGACATAGATGCGGATCGTCCCGAAATCGATATCGGCGATATGGGTGCAGGCCTGATTGAGAAAGTGGCGATCATGCGAGACGACAATGACCGTATTCTGGAAGCGGCCGAGAAACTCTTCGAGCCATTGAATCGACTTCAGGTCGAGGTGGTTGGTCGGCTCGTCAAGCAGCAGGATATCGGGATTGCCGAACAACGCCTGGGCCAGCAGGACCCGCACCTTTTCGCCACCTTCCAGCTCTTTCATCTTTTTATGCCGCAGCTCTTCAGAAATCCCCAATCCATTCAATAAAACTGCGGCCTCGGATTCAGCGTCGTAGCCGTTCATCTCGGCAAATTCCGCTTCCAGCTCGCCGGAACGGACACCGTCCTCCTCGGTAAACTCCTCCTTGGCGTAGATCGCTTCGCGTTCGGCCATCACCGCGTACAGTCGCTGGTGCCCCATGATCACGGCATTGAACACGGTCTCTTCATCAAAGGCGAACTGATCCTGTTGCAGCACCGCCAGCCGCAGCCCCTTGCCGATGGAGACCTCCCCTTTATCAGGGTCGGAATCGCCGGCCAGTATTTTAAGAAAGGTGGATTTTCCGGCCCCGTTGGCGCCGATAAGACCGTAGCAGTTGCCGGGAGTGAACTTGATATTGACGTTTTTGAAAATCGTCCGTCTGCCATAGGCCAGACAGATATTTGATGCACTGATCATGGATGAGTCTTTCCTTGAAATAAACTTGTTCGGAAAATAAAAAACCACGGGGCCAAACCCCGTGGTCTTCGCGCAGCGAATCTATATCACTTAATCCCCTGAGCAGGCAACGCTTTTCCGTGCCGACCCAGCCCCGGACCAAACCTGAAAAGCCCGGAGGCTTTTCGGGTCAGTGCGCCAGAAGCAAATATTTCACCACCGGCATGCAGCGCACCCTGACCAATCCCGCATCGATTTCGGTTTCAAGGTCGTTAGTCAACAGCAGACACTCCGCCGCCTCCGCTTCCAACTGGCTGAATGGAGCCAATTCTCGCTCAGGAATGACCATCTTGTCTAAATCCCCGTACCAGACCTGAATTCGCCTGACAAGCGTCATTCCTTCCTTGACGACGAAATCGGTCTCACCGCCGTCGGTAGAAAAGTAGAGTTCTTCTTGAGTGCGCTTTAGATGGTTGTGCACCACGTTTTCCACCAAACGACCGGTATCAGCGAGAAAGAGACACGGTTGCGCAGACTGGCCACGTCACGAACTTCATGCCGGGTGACAATATCCCGATAGAAAATGTCTTCAAAGTTTTTATAATGTTCCAAACGCCAATAGAAGACTTGCCCCCCCCAATATACATTTTGATGACGACAGAGGCTTGACACCCGTATTTTTTAAAGCTACGGTTTGAAAATGAAGGATAAAAACAGACTGCTTGCAGACAAAATAAAAACGCTCATGGAACTGTTTCCCGTGGTGGCGGTTATCGGCCCCAGGCAATGCGGAAAATCGACTCTAGTGAAGGCTGTCTGTCCGGATTGGAAGTATTATGATCTGGAGCGACCTGACGATTACCAGCTGATTACCAGTGATCCCCTTGGTTTTTTCAGCCGACAGCGGGAAAAAACGATCATTGATGAGGCTCAGCGGTTCCCGGATCTGTTTAAAATTTTGCGTGGGGTTATCGATCAGGACAGGAAAGCCTGTGGTCGTTTCATCTTAACCGGATCCAGCTCGCCTGAAATTGTCAGGGGATTGTCCGAGAGTCTGGCGGGACGGATTGCCACGATTGAGCTCTGGCCTTTCAAAATGGTGGAGTTTTACGAAAAGCCCTTGCCTGCCATCTATCCTTTATTAATTGACGGGACAACTTCCCTGAATCAACTGGCGGAGTTAACAACGGAAATTACCCCTGATCAAACCTATGAACACTGGTTGCTGGGCGGCTATCCGGAGCCCAGGATAAAAGGCCGGGATAATCCTTTTTTTCATGGTCTCTGGATGGATGAATATTTTGCGGATTATATCCGTCGCGATATTCAGCGTCTTTTCCCACGTCTCAATACCCATAATTTCCGGCTTTTTATCCAGAGCCTTTCCTATTATTCCGGCAGTATCATCAACCAGTCGGTCTTAGCCAGGGCACTGGAGATAAGTTCGGTAACGGCGCGGGAGTATCTAGAAATACTCCACAATACCTTTATCTGGCGCAACCTGCGCAGCTTTGAGAAAAACAGCCTGAAAAAGGTACAAAAAATGCCGAAGGGATTTTTTCGGGATCAAGGGATCCTTCACCATCTCCTCAAAATAGACGAGGTTGATCGACTGCTTATCCATCCGGCAGCGGGCGCATCCTTTGAATCTTTTGTCATTGAAGAAATTATCCGCGGGTTGCAATGTACCCTGAAAGCCGGGATCGATTTCAATTTTTATCGAACCCGTGACAGGGCTGAGATTGATTTGATTATTGACGGTCCTTTTGGATTTATCCCCATCGAGATTAAACTGGGCACCAAAGTTAATCAGCGTGTGCTTGGCCCTCTGAAATCCTTTCTCAAAGAGACCGGGGCGCGGTTCGGTATTCTGGTCAATAATTCCGAAAAGATCGAAATTGTAGCAGATAATATTATCCAGATCCCTGTGGCCTATCTATAGTTGTCAGGAGGATTGAAAAATAAATCCGTCTCCATTTCCAGTCGTGCAGCGGTTAAAGGCGCATTTCGATAAAAATGCTGCCATGCCGGAGATTCCGCGACAGGGATCAACATCCCCCTCTTCCTCCAAATTTCTGTATAATCCTTACCCATGACGACTTTAATCATTCTGCTCTACCTGGCCGTCCTTACCTTCGGGTGCGGACTTCATTTTCTGAACAACCGCCACCTCAAACAGTACGGGCGCGAGATTCCACCGGGGTTCGAGGGGGCTGTCGACCCCGATACCCTGGCGAAATCCTCCGCCTATACCCTCGTCAAGGGGCAAGTCTCCCTGGTGCGGAGCATCTTCGACAGCGTCCTGACGCTGCTCTTCGTATTCGGCGGTTTCATGGTCTGGTACGACGGCTGGCTTGCCGACCATGGCTTAAACTTCATCACCGCCGGGCTCGCCTTCTTCCTGCTGCTGTCGCTGGCCAAAACGGTGCTTGACCTCCCCTTCGATCTCTACAACCATTTCAAGGTCGAGAGTCACTTCGGATTCAACAACATGAGCCTCGGCCTCTGGTGCGCCGATCTGGTCAAATCTCTGCTGCTCTCCACGCTGTTCTTCGCCATCCTGGCCGCGGCGGCTTTCTGGCTGATCCAAGCCGCCCCGGAAAGCTGGTGGCTCTGGGTCTGGGCCCTCATGGTCTCCTTCGGCCTCTTGATGATGCTCATCTCCCCCTACGTCATCGAACCGCTTTTCTTCAAGTTCGAGCCGCTCAAGGTGGAAGGCCTGGCAGAGGATATCCGCGAGATGATGGGCAAGACGGGCCTGTCGGTGAGCAAGGTCCTACAGGTGGATGCCTCCAAGCGCAGCGGTCACTCCAACGCCTATTTTACCGGATTCGGCAAGCAGAAGCGGGTGGTGCTCTTCGACACCCTGCTGGAGCAGCTCTCCAAAGAGGAAATTCTGGCGGTTCTGGCCCACGAACTCGGGCACATGAAGAAAAAACACATCTTGAAACGGATGCTCCTGATGGCTGGGGTCGCACTCTTTTACTGCTGGCTGGCCCATACCCTCATCGGCTGGCAGGGGCTGCCCATGCTCGTCGGACTGGAGAAGGTCAGCTTTTACGCCCGGATGGTGATCTTCTTCTTCCTCTCCGGCATCCTGACCTTCCCGCTCACGCCACTCTTCAGCAGCCTGTCGCGCAAGGATGAATACGAAGCCGACCGCTTCGCCTGTGAGCTCCAGGGTAATCCCGAAGACCTGGCTACGGCACTGATCCAGATGAGCAAGGAAAACCTCTCCAACCTTCATCCCCACCCGATCTATGCACGCTTCTACTACTCCCACCCCCCGGTAGTGGTGCGGGTGCAGAAGCTGCGGAGGATGGCGGAGTAATCTGTTGACAAGCCGGCGGTTCAGTATCGATCGTACAAGAGAAACCGCAGGGGTCAGCCCTTGATCTGGACATGTCCTTTTTCAGGGGCTGACCCGTTTATACTTTTGAATCTTTTGTCATCGAAGAAATTATCCGAGGGTTGCAATGTACCCTGAAAGCCGGGATCGATTTCAATTTTTATCGAACCCGTGACAGGGCTGAGTATTGACGGTCCTTTTGGATTTATCCCCATCGAGGTTAAACTGGGAACCAAAGTTAATCAGCGTATGCTTGGTCCTCTGAAATCCTTTCTCAAAGAGACCAAGTCTCGATTAGGAATTCTGGTCAATAATTCTGAAAAGATCGAAATTGTGGCAGATAATATTATTCAGATCCCTGTGACCTACCTATAGTTGTCAGGAAGGTTGAAAAATAAATCCGTCCCCATTTCCAATCCAAGCGTTTGGTTTTGAGGTGGGCATCGGCTAACGAATTGTCAGGATCATCCGAAGATGATATCAACATTGTATTGACTTGGGTGTCCGTGCTAAGGTCACTTATCTTATACGTTTGTGCAGAGATAATTTGTTGGACGAGATTTAAAGTTAATCGGTCACGAATATGCCACGCAGACCTCTTACGGTTGCGTGGTTTTTTATTTTTACGTAGACATTGTTTGCACAACAAAAAGCGCTCCCACAAGGGAGCATGGAGTTAAAAATGGCTGAAGGTACTGTTAAGTGGTTCAACGATGCAAAAGGTTTTGGTTTTATCGAGCAGGTGAGTGGAGATGATGTGTTCGTTCATCATTCCGAAATCCAGGGCGAGGGATTTAAATCTCTGGCCGAGGGAGACAGTGTGGTTTTTGATGTCACCCAGGGCCAAAAAGGGCCCCAAGCATCTAATGTTCGAAAATAATAGAAAAAGTTACAACCGCTGACATCCTCAAGAGCCCTACGGTCAATCCGTGGGGCTCTTTTGATTTAAGTTCAATGGCTCAATCATAACAAAGAAGGTATTGAGGTGTGGTCACATCTCAACTGGCAAAAATTTGAGATGAAGTCACGAAGGGGACCTAGTCCACAAATCCATCCCCCTAAACCCGTCAAAGACGTATCTCAAATATTGTAAGTTTCGTTGTGCCCCAAATCAGCAACAAATGTTGCCGGTCGATTGTAAAATGGTGGCCAAGTAGAACCAACGATAGACCCTACGCTATAAGCGAATCTGAAGTTGGTAGAATCGAAGTACGCGAGGCCTCTGCAGGTCTGGATGTCGACGCCGATTGCTAAAAAGAAGGACAGGCCATGTTCGCCCCAGATATCGTTATTTTGAATCAGGTTACCCATTACCTGGTGGAGTACCCAAAGAATGAATGTAACGTGCGAAAATTGGTCGTTGCCAGCGGAACCTGTAATGACGTTCCGTTTGAGGCAACGGCAATAAACGATCCAGATTTTTCCACTAAACTGGATCTGTTTCGTGGC
>JAUVEB010000058.1 GCA_030595055.1 Desulfuromonadaceae bacterium | reverse complement strand
AATTGGAGAACATGTCGAGGTGATTTTTCTGTTGCCAGGCGGACCGCCAGCAGGAGACAAAGCATCTGAATCAGCGGTTCAACCAGATTTGACAGGGACACCTGCAAAAGAAAAAATGAAAAAAATGCGATAGACAGTCCGGTTGCCAACCGATCGCTCAACAGATACCGCCCCCGACGCTCTCCGCTGATCCCGGCAATAAAAGCCAGCACGAGAATTACCAGAACCCAGCCATCGAGAAAGACCAGCACAGGTAACAGCCCGACGATTGCCGACAAGTAAACCAGCAGTTGTAAAATTCGCTCAACGCTGACCATAAAGCGCCAACTCGGTTAAAAGTTTATATCTGTGAGCAGCACCCTGCCCTGGCGATATCAGCCGGCGATCAAGTCGCAAACCAACCGCCTGCTGCTGTCGAGCCAACTGGTCGACCAGGAATGTACACTTCCCCAGACGGTCTTCCAGGGGACCGTCAAAATTTTGCAGGTCCAGCAGAATCGAGGGAGCAGCAAAACGATTTTGCCGCTTCACCTTAAACTCATCATGACGGGCGGAGAGCTTCCAGTGAATCGACTTCAACGGATCCGTCTCTCGATAATTATCAATACTCCGTAATTCGCCATCGATTCCAGGTTGTGTCAGCTCATCATGCCCGACCCGGTGATGATCACCTGCCCCGGATGCGAGAGTCGCAATCTGTGGTCTGGGAAACACCAACACCTGCTGTTTGATTGCCAGATTTTTGGAACGAATAAAGAAATTGATGGGGAAACAGGAGGTGAGCCGCACGGTCGGCAAGGATTGGAAGCCGCGCTCAGAAAAAGTCAGCAAAAGGGCTTGACGAGAACTTTCCTGAGCGGTCAGCAACGGGAACAAGACACCCTCGGCACCAACTTCAACCCTCATCAGAAAAGCAGGCAACCAGCGCCGATGGTTCCTGAGTTCAACATCATAAGCTGCAGAATTCCCGGAAAAAACTTCACGGGGCGGGGAAACATACACACTCAGTTGCTGAAGATTCCGCTGACCAAGCAGTCCGGAAACGGCCATAAATCCGAGTAACGCCGACACCAGGAGATAAAGCAGATTATTCCCGGTATTGACAGCAGCGAACCCAAGCAACAGGGTGAGGGCAATATACAGGATTCCGGCCCGGGTCAGTTTTAAACCATAGGAACGGGGATTTCTGCGAGCAGCGATCGGAACACCTCTTCTTTACGTACAGTCTGATATTCGGGACGTAGAACCAAACGATGAGCCACCACCGGAACTGCGATCCGCTGAACATCTTCCGGAACGACATAATCTCGTCCCTCAAGATAAGCTTCAGCTCGAGCGGCTGCGGCCAAGCTTAACCCTCCCCGGGTAGAAATCCCGGAAAAAACTTGTGGATGGGAACGACTGCTCTCGATCAACGCATAAATATAATCGGTGACCTTGCTGCCAAGTTGAATTTTTTCACGAATAAACCGGGACGTTTGCAGGATCTTCTCCCGCTCCAACAGTGGTCGAATCGTCTCCAATTCTTCACGAACACTGCCTCGCTGAATGATCTTTTTCTCCAGGTCCGGTGGCGGATAACCAATCCCCGTGGTGATCAAAAAACGATCCAGTTGCGATTCGGGAAGAGGAAAGGTACCAACCTGTTCGGCCGGATTCTGGGTGGCAATGACCAGAAAAGGTTCCGGTAATTGATAGGTCACCCCCTCGACCGTAACCCGTCGTTCCTCCATCGCTTCAAGCAGAGCACTCTGGGTTTTCGGCATTGCTCGGTTGACTTCGTCAAGCAGGACCAGGTTATTGAAAATCGGCCCCTTGACAAAACGAAACTGGCTCTTTTGTCGGTCAAAAATCGAGAGGCCGGTGATATCGGACGGCAAGAGGTCACTGGTACACTGGATGCGACCGAAATCAAGATCGAGAATTCCCGACAGAGCCAGAGCCAAACTGGTTTTACCCAGCCCGGGAATGTCCTCCAATAACAGATGACCACCCGATAACAGGCAGATGACCGCCAAACGAATCGCCCTTACTTTCCCCTGCAGATAATCGCTGGAAAGTGTCTCAATAACATCAAGAATTTGCTTACGTTGGTACAGATCCATCGTTTCCTCGTCAGTGGGCTGATACTGCACATTATAATGGAAAACGGGGTTAATATCCTGCCGGACACAAAAAAAGCCCCGCGGTTTTCCGCGGGGCCGGTATCGCTACAAACTGTCAAGCGATCTTAGAGCTTAGTGATATCGCTTGCCTGAGGGCCCTTTTGGCCTTCTACAACGTCAAAGCTGACGCGCATGCCTTCAGCCAAAGACTTGAAACCATCGCCGCTGATTGCTGAGAAGTGAGCGAATACATCAGGACCATTGTCCTGCTCGATGAAACCAAAACCTTTGGAATCGTTAAACCACTTGACGGTACCTTCTGCCATGTTCTTTTCTCCTTACTTGGTCCCCTGCGGGAGTTGTCGTGGTGCAGATAATAACTGCAAGCCATAAAAAAACCGCCCAGCCCGTTCGGTCTGTGCGGTTCTATTTGCCTTGTTCAGTACAAAATCTACACAAACTGGTTCTGAGACAACGGAACGCTAGCAGGACAACAGCAAAAAAGCAAGTCTTTTAATACGTTAAATAAAAAACAGTATCTTATCAGTAACTATTTTTTATTTTCAACAACTTAAAGCATATTGACAAAAATTTTCTGCCCATTTGCCTACAGAAAAAAAGCTATTGCACTCAAAGAAGATGCCCTCGCAAAAAGCCATGAGATGGCGTCGCAATTCAATCGAAGGCGACGACAAAACTTCCCGAAAATCCGCCGGCAATGAGATCGAGAACAGCCTTTTCCGCCCGTTCCAGAGAGCGATATTCACCGACTCTCACCCGATACATCTGTCGACCGTTGATCACCGCTGTTTGCACGTCCGCTTTACCGGATCGACTCCGCAGCCGGGTCGCCAGACGATAAGCGTTGCCGGCGACGGAGAAGGCCCCGACCTGGACGGAAAAATGACCGATATCGTAACTGGATGGCGGCCGATAGCTGACCTGCCCGCGATCGGTTTGCTGATAACCGAGGGCCTGGACCTGAACCATGGCTGTTCCCGCATCAACGATCCCCAACCGTTGTGCGCCGACATAAGAAAGATCGATAACTCTGCCGGCGACAAAAGGCCCACGATCATTCACCCGAACAACCACCGAGCGACCGTTCTGCAGGTGGGTCACCCGGACGTAAACACCAAGCGGCAAAGTCTTGTGCGCAGCCGTCAAGGCGTACATGTCGTAAATCTCACCGTTACTGGTTTTACGCCCATGAAACTTGCGCCCATACCAACTGGCAATGCCACGCTGCTGAAAGCCCTGATGATCCCGCAACGGCTGGTAGCGTCGGCCATCAACTTCGTACGGTTTTTGCCAGCCCTTCAGTTCCCGGGTCTCCGGGGTTTCAATAACCCGTGTCGTATGCCCGCCTCCGCAACTTGCCAACAATGGCACAAAAACAAGCACAGCCACGCATTGCAGTAAGCGTAAAAGCAACATCTGCGACCTAATCTTCCGGTTTTTCGATCTCGGACATGGCCCGAAAGCGCTGATAACGCTGCTCAATCAACTCATCCGGAGACAGCTCTTCCAATTCCAGCAGATGTTTCAACAGGGACTCTTTCAAAAAGGCCGCTGCTGACTTGTGATCCTGGTGAGCACCACCGACCGGCTCAGGGATCACGTCATCAATGACGGTCCCCAGGCTGTCGACATCCTGGGCGGTCAGCTTCAGGGCCTCAGCGGCCTGCGGTCCCTTGGCGCCATCATTCCAAAGGATTGCCGCACAACCTTCCGGAGAGATGACCGCATACACCGAATACTGCATCATCAGCACCCGGTTGCCGACGGCAATCGCCAGGGCGCCGCCAGATCCGCCTTCACCGGTGACGGTCACGATAACCGGCACCTTCAGCATGGCCATCTCACGCAAGTTGCGGGCAATCGCCTCGGCCTGGCCGCGCTCCTCGGCGCCGATACCGGGGAAGGCCCCCGGAGTATCGACAAAAGTAAAGATCGGCAGACCGAACTGATCAGCCATTTGCATGACTCGTAGCGCTTTACGGTAACCTTCCGGGTTCGGCATGCCGAAATTGCGGTGAACCTTCTCCTTGGTGTTACGCCCCTTCTGGTGTCCGATGACGCAGCAGGGTTTGCCATCGATTTTGGCAAAACCGCAAATCAGTGCCGGATCATCGCGAAAGTTGCGATCACCGTGTACCTCGAAAAAATCCGTAAAGATATGCTCGATATAATCGAGAGTATAGGGACGATTGGCATGACGTGCCAGTTGAGTCCGCTGCCAGCGACTCAGATTGGCATAGATCTCCGTTTTCAGCTTATCTGCTTTCTTTTCCAGCTTTTTGATCTCGCTGGAGAAATCGACACTGTCGGTCGAGTATTCGCGCAGTTCGCCGATTTTGATCTCAAGTTCGGCGATTGGTTTTTCAAAATCGAGATAGTGATTCATTTTTTGACTCCCTGTCCGCTCTCGGACATTGCTCCCGGGTAGCCCGGAGGTTACTCAAAATTCATGACATTATAGCCGAAAATCTGTTCCACATCCGCCATGGCCTCGTCGGAGGCGACCATTTTCAGCTGTTCCGGAAGGCCGATGATAGTTTCACTCCGATTCGGAATAACAATGTGCAATTTGACCTCACAGTTGCCGCGATATCGTTGCACAAGCGTCTTTAACTGACGCATCTGCATTTCGTCCAGCCCCGGCGTGGTCAGGCGAATATGAATCCGCTCGGTCATCGTCTCTTTGACATCCCGCAACAACAAAACTTCGTTCGCGAGCATTTTACAGGATTCCTCACCAACATCAAGTTCGCCACTCACCAGGAGGGGTTCTTCCCCCTTAAGCAGATCCATAGCGACCGCATAGGTTTCCGGGAAGACCACCAGCTCAACAGAGCCGCTCAAATCTTCCAAAGTAACGAACGCCATCCGGTCACCCTTTTTGGTCATCAGTTCCTTGATTCCGGAAACAATGCCGCAGACCCGTACCTGCTCTTTATCGGTACGTTCGGTAAGGCCGGCGGTGTCACAGGTCGTAAAACGTTTGATCGAATCGCTATAGCTGGCCAGCGGATGACCAGTGACATAAAAGCCGAGTGCCTCCTTTTCATAACTGAGGAGGGTCTTCTCATCCCATTCGCCGACTTCCGGCAACGCACCATAGCCGTTCCCGCCCACCGAGACAATCTCACTGCTGCCGAAAAGAGAATCCTGTCCGGACTGCTGTTCCCGCTGCAACCGCTGGCCAACCTCCATCGCCTCTTCAAACCCGGCCATGAACTGGGCACGGTTGCCGCCGAGAGTGTCGAAGGCTCCACACTTGATCAGCGCCTCGACAACTTTTTTATTCACCTTACGCAGGTCGACCCGCTCGCAAAAATCCTGTAACGAGCTGAACGGCTTGTCACAGCGAACCTCACGAATCGAATCGAGAGCCGCGGAACCGACCCCCTTGACCGCGCCGAGGCCAAAGCGCATCGACTCAGCCGACACGGTAAAAGAACGATCCGAAGCATTGATATCCGGTGGATGAATTTCAATGCCCATGGAACGCACTTCACTGATATTCTTGATGACCTTGTCGGTGTTTTCCATATCCTCGGTCAGCAGCGCAGCCATAAACTCCACCGGATAATGCGCCTTAAGGTAGGCTGTCTGATAAGCGATAAGGGCATAAGCTGCCGAGTGGGACTTATTGAAACCATAGGCGGCAAATTTTTCCATCAAATCAAAGATGGCTTCAGCTTTCTTCAGATCCAGTTTGTTTTCCTCGGCCCCGGCCAGGAAAAGTTTCTTCTGCTTGGCCATTTCCTCAGGCTTTTTCTTACCCATCGCTCGACGCAGTAAATCAGCAGTTCCGAGACTGTAATTACCCAGAATCTGGGCAATCAGCATGACCTGTTCCTGATAAACGATAACCCCGTAGGTATCCTTGAGAATCGGCTCCAACTGCGGGAAATCATACTTGAACTGTTCTTGGCCATGTTTGCGCTTAATGAAGGAATCAACCATTCCGGATCCAAGCGGGCCCGGTCGATAGAGGGCCACCATGGCGATCAGATCTTCAAAACAGCCCGGCTTAAGCTTCACCAGGTACTCTTTCATCCCCGAGGATTCAAGCTGGAACACCCCGGTGGTTTCACCACGGGAGAGCAATTCGTAGGTTTCGCGGTCGTCATCTCGTACCAGCTTGAGATCGAAAGTGGAATCTTTCCCCTCACGAATCAACCGAACCGCATTTTCGATGACGGTCAGGGTTTTCAGACCGAGGAAGTCAAACTTGACCAGACCGATCTTCTCGACGTAACTCATCGGGTACTGAGTAACCTGGCCGCCCGACTTGGGATCGATATAAAGGGGCAGATATTCCGGCAACGGTTTCGGCGTCACCACGACCCCGGCGGCATGGGTCGAAGCATGGCGAGTCAATCCTTCAAGCGCCAGGGAAATCTTGACCAGCTCGGCGATTTTCCGGTCTTTGTCAATCAGCTCTTTGAGCTTCGGTTCCTGACTGATCGCCTGTTTGAGGGTAATGCCGAGGACACCGGGAACCAGCTTGGCGATCTTGTCAACCTCACCGTACGGGATATTCAGTGCCCGACCGACATCGCGCAGCACCCCCTTGGCCTGCATGGTGCCGAAAGTGATGATCTGGGCAACGTTCTCCTGGCCGTACTTCTCCCGCACATAGTTGATCACCTCCTCACGACCATAGATACAGAAATCCACGTCGATATCGGGCATCGAAATCCGTTCCGGGTTGAGAAAACGTTCAAACAGCAGGTTGTAGGGAATGGGATCTATATCGGTGATACGGATAGCATAAGCAACCAACGAACCGGCGGCCGACCCCCGCCCGGGTCCAACCGGGATATCATGGCCCTTGCCCCAGTTGATAAAATCAGCAACGATCAGGAAATAGCCGGGGAAGCCCATGCTCTTGATACAAGCCAACTCCTCAGCCAAACGGTCGCGATAAACCTGCACCTTTTCATCGCTCAGTTCGCGCAGTTTGCGGATCTCATCGAGACGCTCCTCCAGCCCCGCCTCGCTCTGTTCCTGCAAAACTTCGTCAAGAGTTTTGTCAGTCGGCTTTTCGTACTGGGGAAAGTGGTAGGTATTGAAATCGAGTTCCAGGTTACAGCGCTCGGCAATTTTGACGGTATTGGCAATTGCGTCTGGATAATCCTTGAACAGGGCGATCATTTCATCGGGAGTTTTGACGTAAAACTCCTCGTTGGCAAACCGCATCCGCTTCGGATCATCCATGGTTTTGCCGGTCTGGATACAGAGCAGCACTTCGTGAGCAAAAGCGTCACCACGCGTCAAATAGTGACAATCATTGGTTGCCACCAAGGGAAGATCCAGCTCTTCGGCGATAGCAACCAAGCCGGCATTTGCCTTCGCCTGTTCCGGCAGATAATTCTCTTGTAACTCCAGATAAAAACGATTATCGGTAAAAATCTGCGCAATCTGCCTGGCCCGTTCCAACGCCTCGTCAGGCTGATTAAGATTAATCAGGGTCGGCAGCTCTCCACCAAGGCATGCCGACAAGGCAATCAGCCCTTCATTGTGTTCGGCCAGCAGCTCCCAATCGATGCGCGGCTTGTAATAAAATCCTTCCCGGTAAGCGATCGAAATCAACCGGCAGAGATTCCGATAGCCGGCCAGGTTCATGCACAACAGCACCAGGTGATAAGAAGCCTCCGAAGAACCACGGGCATTCCCCTTGGTGAAACGGGAACCGGGGGCAACATAGACCTCGCAACCGATGATCGGCTTGATGCCTTTGCTCATCGCCTTGCTATAAAATTCAACCGCACCGAACATATTGCCGTGATCGGTGACCGCCACCGCCGGCATTTTATATTCTTTGGCCCGATTGACCAGATCATCGAGTTTGATGGCGCCGTCGAGCAGACTGTATTGACTATGCAGATGCAGATGAACGAAGTTGGCGTGTTCCATATATGGGCGAGTCGTGTCAATGCTGAAAAAAAGAAAACCGATCAACCCTCAAGGCACTGATCGGCAGTGAATTTGTCAGAGAAATTTACCACCGTTACTCAACGATGGTCAACAACCTAAACCGGCTGACTGAAAATTATCCCGACAGCCTCTTGGCGCCGCCATGGTAACATCCGCGAAGGCAATTCCGCACAGCTGATGCAAGCACAACAAACAGCCCGCAAATTGCTTTTCTCGACGGGATAAATTACAATTTCAAAACGACTGCGACAGTAATTTTCAACAGCCGACTACCGGCATTTCTCCTCCGGCAAGCGCTCATCACAGGAGCAAACCATGCGCATTGAAACAGATCTGAAACTTGGCTTCAAAGATGTCCTGATCCGTCCGAAACGCTCGACCCTGAAAAGTCGTGCGCAGGTCGCTCTTGACCGTGAGTTCACCTTTTTACACAGTAGGCGCCAGTGGTCGGGAATCCCGATTATCACCGCGAACATGGATACCGTCGGCACGTTTGAAACCGCCGAGGTGCTGGCGGACTTCGGTCTCTTGACAGCACTTCACAAACACTACAGCATCAAGGAGTGGGACCACTTTCTTAAAGGACGTGATGACAGTATCTATTCGCGGATCATGATCAGTACCGGTACCGCTGAAGATGATTTCAACAATATGCAGAAGGTCATCGAACGCCATCCGAAACTCGAATTCATTTGTATCGATGTCGCCAACGGCTATGCAGAGACTTTTGTCGATTTTGTCAAACAGGTGCGCGACAGCTTTCCCGATAAAACCATTGTTGCCGGCAACGTGGTCACCGGAGAAATGGTTGAAGAACTGTTGCTCTCCGGAGCGGATATCGTCAAAGTCGGCATCGGCCCGGGCTCTGTCTGCACGACACGGGTAAAAACGGGAGTCGGCTATCCGCAGCTCTCGGCGGTGATTGAATGCGCCGATGCCGCCCACGGTCTGGGCGGGCGGATCATCTCCGACGGCGGCTGTGTCAGTGCCGGGGATGTCGCGAAAGCCTTTGGCGGCGGGGCCGATTTTGTCATGCTGGGAGGCATGCTGGCAGGGCACGATGAAAGTGGCGGGCAGCTGGTACAACGCGACGGCCAGCAGTTTAAACTTTTCTACGGGATGAGTTCATCGACAGCCATGAAGAAACATGCCGGCGGAGTCGCGGAGTATCGTGCCTCGGAAGGTAAAACTGTCGAAGTTCCCTACCGTGGACCGATTGCAGAAACCATCAAGGACATCCTCGGCGGAGTGCGTTCTACCTGTACTTATGTGGGGGCAGCAGCACTAAAGGAACTGACCAAGCGGACCACTTTTATCCGCGTACAGGAACAGGAAAACAAAACGTTCAGCTGATACCGCTCAGGGGGGGGGAAACTGTCGACACGTCACACTGCGCCATTGTCATACAACAGACAGTTGCTGTTTGCCCTGCTCGCTGATTTTCATCGTTCCGCCCCTTTATCTGCCGGCGACCCGGAATTAGGAGGTTGTCCGAGAATACGAGCCGTAGCGAGAAATCGGCTGTTCGAGGGCAGATTTTCGTAGGTTTGAGAGCGAATAGCACCGCTATTTGTCGAATACTTACGGAAATATGAACCGATCAGACGGTTTCGCAGTAGGTTCTTGTATTGTCGGACAGCCTCCTAGTCTTTTTTCGTTAACACCGCCACTTCCACCAAGTTGATTGCAGGCTTCTGAATCTTGACACCCATGCGCTTTTCATCAAACAGTTCCAGAGACATACTCCCTTTCCAGAGTTTGTCGCAGAAGCCACCACTTGCTTCATCGAAGACCAGGTAGAGAATATTGTTCTCCTGCGCTGTTTTCACAGCGTTCAGCCGACAACTTCTGGGAGGTCCGTAATGAAAGCTGTAGCTGATGGACGAGCTGTTACCCTCGGCTGCTGCCACGGTCAGGTCCACGGGATTTTTGCTCTGTTCCGCAGTGGTGATAACCCCGTCCCAAGTGCCGATGAAAGCAGATTCCCGGGGCATTTCATCGGCAGCGCAGGCGATTGAAATCAGAGAAAATATCAGCAGCATGGGCAGCAGTATGTGAGTGCTGATTTGGGCAATGCGTCTGTTGCAGGTCATAGCTTCTCCGTTTTGAATATGTCGGTTAAAGATAAAGGATGATGTATGTCACAGCTGCAACCAGACAGAGCGATGCCAGGATAATTATCGCTGTCAGGCAGTTGCGTCTCTTCCGCGTCTGTTCTTTTTGCTCCTGTTCGGGCGACAACTGTTCTGCAAGGAAGGCATCGACTGTTGCCCCATCGATGCTCACAGAAGCTTCCGGCTGTTGCTTGTTGACACTCAATTTGATGCGGTGGGTATTTTCCTTTGTTGGGTCGTCCTGTTTTGTCGGAGTGGCCGTTAGCGGCGCCTGGTCTGTATCTTTCCGCCGGGAAGTTTTTCTGACCTTGCAATCGAGTTCAATCGAGAGCTCGGCAATATCTATCGTTTCCGTCCGGCAGAGGCCGGCCCAGGGCAGGCGCAGCATTTCAAAGGTTCGCTCACCACCATCGCCCGATGGTAAACGACACTCCCAGCTCAGAAACTCCGGCTGGCCAAGAGGGTCAATATTGATAACTTTACTCAGCCGTTCAGTCTGTTGTTTGTCAATTTTTTCCCGGCTTCCGTCGAAGGTTGACTGGAGGGCTTTGGCCAGTTCGTCAAGTCGATATGTTGTCATCATGACCGCTCAACTAAAAGAGCGCTGCGCAGCAGTGAAAAAGGAGCCGTTTTCACTGCTGCGCAGCAGCTTGTTTGCGCATCTCTCAGTCATCCAGCCAGACCGGTTTGCGGGCAAAGCCGACGTGATAGACCAACCATTGCAAAACCGCCTGATGCTCACCAATGTTGAGAATTTTAAAGCTCTTTTCTATGCCGACAATCGTGCCTTTCGGCGGTCCGGTCAGGCATTTGTTCAACAGATCCATCGCCTGCTGAACCTCCTCTTCAGAGAGGATCTTGCTCGGATTATTGGTGCCGATAGTAATCCGTTTGACAAAATGTACGTCGGTTAAATCAAACATCTGCCTCTGCTCTCACTGGTTTCATTGGCTTGAGAGGTCATCAATACGCTCATTTTGGCGGTGTCTTCGGCTTGGTCGCCTCAGGGATCTGTCCTGCCGGCACCGGGGCACTGATCTTTCTTGGCGCCACCGAGGTCTGCAGGATATCCATGACCCGCGCCAGCCCTTCCGGCATACCACGGTCTTCCGCGTGAACCGCGACATGGTACTTGGCCGAGTTGTCAGATTTGCGAGTACTTTCTGCATGGGCAGAAACCTTTCCCTGCACACTGACCTTGGCCGAGAATGGACCCCAGCCGACCTTTGCCTCTGTCGACATGGAGGCTTCGGTGGCGACACCGGCGGTGGTGCTGAAAGAGGATTTCACTTCCATGTCGAAGGTGATGTCGACACTGGTGATGCTCAGGTTGGGGACGTTGACAATCGCCAGCAACGGCACTTCCAGCTCAACTTCTTCTTCGCCGATGGCCGGTGTCTGTACGCCCGCACCACCCGGTGCAGAGGGAAGCTCGATCGGGCGCTTGAACTTGAAGGCTGCGGTTCGGGTAGCCCCGACACCGTTCGGATCATCTTTGCTCGGCGGCAGGAACCCGATCACCTTGATAAAATCAGCGGTTGCGCGCGCCAGTTTGATCTGTGAATCACAGGCAGCCGTCAGTGGTCCGCCAATTAAGCTGTCCATTGGAAGTCCCTGGAATTGATCAGACATGTTCACGAGTTCGGCCATCGTTCCACTCTCCTTTTTTAGGGTTTGCTGCTTGTCATGCTCGCTGCAAAATATTCAGCATGCCAAGCTGGCGACGCCCATTACAAGGGACGCATGAACCCATCCATGGGGCTTAACTGTCGCCATCCCGGCGACAGATACCCTTTTCATGGGCGTCGCCAGTTTGGCTACAGTCGTGCTGAATAGTTACAAAAATAGTCACAAAACGGTTGCTATCCGGCCGCCTTCAACCGACCTCCCCCTGCACCTGCAGCAGACGGTCAACCAACCGAGCCATCCCTTCTGATATGTCCTTGCCTTCAACTTTGAGGACCACATGCGCGGTTCCCCGGTTCTTTTTGAAAACCCCGCTGCCACGCATGTCGAGATTGATTGAACGCAGTTTTTTCGATACCAGTTCCTCGCTTCCCGCTTCTGTTGCGTCGGCGTTTGCTTGCTCCTCTTCCGTGTCGTTGTCGGTAATCCCGATCAGGTCGGTGTCGAAGCTGATTTCGACCTCTTTTATCCGCAGCAGAGAACTGGCCACCAGCGGCAGCAGCGGAACCCGGTAGCGGACATCTTCACCCTTGGCATCCGGATGCAGTGAGGGGAGCAGGAGATCGATTTTTTTCGGGCGATTGTCTTCATCAAAAAAACTGAGAAAATTACTGATCTGATGGGTTTCGATACGGCGCTGTGCTTCAACAACCGCCCCAGCAAGTCCTTCGATAAGGTTGTCGAGAGATTCGCGGCTTGCCATAGACATGTGCCTCCGGAATATACATTACAAAGTGCAGATGTGCACGACTGCTCGAGATCTGCCAAAGGGCGGATCATCACGGACAAATAGGCTAATCAGGTTACTTTGATTTTGCCGTAAGCTGGGGACTGTGAATCTTTTTCTGCTGCCTTCTGATCCCTTCCATCCACCCGTAAACTAAAATAAATACAGCATGTTACAATGTATACATTAGGCATTTGGTCAAGTCAATCAGCTTGGAGGATAATACTTTAAAACGTTATATTATAATT